>CAMVJQ010000072.1 GCA_947167845.1 uncultured Prevotella sp.
AGATGAAGTTATTCGATGTATATCCGCTCTTCGACGTGAATATCGTCGAGGGCAAAGGTTGTAAGGTGTGGGACGACAAGGGTCATATTCCGAAAAGGCAAAAGTAATACCTATCTTTTTGTTTAGCAATATATATTGTTTTGCTTGGCAATATATGATGTTTTGCATGGCCATACATTATAGATATGCGCCATCATCAAAAACTAAGCCCGCCAATAAGCGGGCTTAGACGCTGGGCGTCACATATCGTCGTAAGTGTCGAGATAGGTGACGTGGGTGACGAGGTATTCCTCTACGCCGTGCTTGCCGTCGGCACCGCCGATGCCGCTCTTCTTCACGCCGGCATGGAAGCCCTGGATGGCCTCGAAGTGCTCGCGGTTGATGTAGGTCTCGCCGAACTCGAGTTCGCGGCAGGCCTTGGTGGCGATGTTCAGGTCGCGGGTGAAGATGGACGAGGCCAGTCCGTAGTCGCAGTCGTTGGCCCACTGGATGGCCTGGTCGATGGTGTCGAATTCCACCAATGGGATGACGGGGCCGAAGGTCTCCTCGTGGATGATGTCCATCTGCTGCGTGCAGTTGTCGAGCACGGTGGCGGCATAGAAGTAGCCCTTGGTGCCGACGCGATGGCCGCCGCAGAGCAACTTGGCACCCTGCCTGATGGCGCGCTCCACCTTCTCCGTGACGCTCTCCAGGGCGCGGGCCTCTACCAGCGGGCCCATGTCGACGCTGTCGTCGGCGCAGGGGTCGCCCACCTTCACGGCGGCCATCTTCCTGACCAGAATCTCTGTGAAGGCAGCCTTCACCTCCTTCTGTACATAGACGCGCTCGGCATTGTTGCAGATCTGGCCGTTGTTGCCGATACGGCTGTCTACGATCCACTGGGCGGCGCGCTCCAGGTCGGCATCCCGGCAGACGATGGCTGGGGCCTTGCCGCCCAGTTCGAGCGACACCTTCGTGATATTCCTGGAGGCGGCAGCCATGATGCTCTCGCCGGCACTGACGGAGCCTGTCACGCTGACGATGTCGATCTTCGGCGAGCCGGCCATCTCGTTGCCGATCACGCTCCCCTTACCAGTCACGATGTTGATGACACCTGCGGGCAGTCCGATCTCGTCGATCACCTTAGCGAACTCTGTGCAGTTCTCCGGGGTGATCTGGCTCGGCTTGATGACGATGGTACAGCCGGCGATGAGGGCGGCTCCGGCCTTGCGGGCGATGAGGAAGAAGGGGAAGTTCCAAGGGAGGATGCCAGCCACGACGCCGATGGGCTTCTTCGTGAGCAGGATGGTCTCGTTGGGACGGTCGGAGGGGATGATCTCGCCCTCGATGTGGCGGGCGAAACTGGCCATATACTCGAAGTAACTGATGGTGGCGCCTACCTCGATGGAGGCCCAGGCGCGGGTCTTGCCCTGCTCGCGCATGATGATCTCGGTGAACGCCTGCTCGCGGGCCTTGATGCCGGCGGCTATCTTCAGCAGATACTGGGCGCGCTCGATGGCGGGGGTCTTGGCCCATGCCTTCTGGGCGGCGCGGGCAGCGTCGAGCGCACGGTTCACGTCTTCAATGGTTCCCTCCGGCTGACGGCTGATGACTTCTTCCGTCGAGGGGTTCAACACGTCGATCCACTTGCCGTTCGAACTTTCGCAGAACTGGCCGTTGATGTACATTTTCAAATCTTTCATAAGCGTAATATTTAGTTTTAGTAGAGTGATGTTTGTCTAATCCGTCAGCAAAGATAAATAAAAAAAACGAGACGGCAAGGGGCTGTCCCGTTTTTTAATATAATTTAATTCGGGGTTGCGGGATTTTCAGTGCTGCCTGTGGTAGTCGAACGCATCGATGTCTACGTATCCGCCCGTCTTCTTTGTGGCGTAACAGAAGATGCCGAATTTCGTGCCCATGAAGAAGCGGCGCCAGTCGAAGCGTAGGCGATAGTCACTGGTGCCGATCTTCGTCCATTCCTTGCCGTCGAGACTGTAGTAGAAGTTGGCTGCATCGCGTCCGCCTCCCTTTCCCGTAGGACGGAAGTCGGCATCGATGCGAAGCCAGATTTTAGAGGAGAGGGGTTTAGAGGAGAGAGGAGAGAGGAGAGAGGAGAGAGGGATGCTTTCGATGACTTTTTCCTCGAAGCCAGTCACCTCCTTGTCGCGTTCGCTGAGTTCCACCGTCTGTTCGCTCATCTCCAGCACCAGTTTCCTGCCTTGCTTCTTGACGGTCAGGGCGCCTGTGTCGCTGTTGAAGGCGGCAAGTCCGGCGCAGTCGCCATCCTTCATCTTTGAGATGTCGAGTGAGATGGCACCGCTGCACGCAGGCCCTTCCATGCGCTGTGTCAGCGTGTTGGGAGCCAGATAGAGGGTGTTGACGATACGGCTGGTTTTCAGTCGCAGGTGTCCGGGGCGTTCGGTGAGCGACCAGGCCGTGTTGACGGGGTTATGGTTCCACTGCCAGTGTAGTCCCAGCGTCTTGCCTTCGAAGTCGTCGCTTTTCACGATACTCGTCTCAGGCTCTCCGCTTACCATCGGGCGCACCTGCTCAGGCACTTTGCCGTTTTCATCTCCCAGCATCGGCCATCCGTTGATCCAGCGGCAGGGCATCACGGTGAGCACCCGGCCCACACCGCCACGATCCTGGAAGATAATACCAAGCCAGTCGCCGTCCTTGTTGTCGACGATGGTGCCTTGTGCCTCATAGGAGAAACCGCCGAATTCGGACTCCAGGATGACCTGCTTCTCGTAAGGCCCGTGGATGTCGTCGGCGCGGTAGCACACCTGGCGGCGATGGCGCCCCGGTGCGTATGTGTGTGAGATCATCAGCAGGTAGTACTTGCCATTGTGCTTGATCATACGTGAGCCTTCCAGCAGTCCCTTCTCATCCTCTTCGCGCAGGAATATCTGCTGGTGGGTGCCTTCGATGACGTCGGAGAGGTCGGGCTTGAGTTCCATCATCTCCCCCGTCCCGTAGATGACGTACACCTTACCCCCCTGTTTCCCCCCTGAGAGGGGGGAGATAGAGGGGGTACCCCCCTGAGAGGGGGGAGATAGAGGGCCCCCCTGTTTTCCGTCCTGAGAGGGGGGAGATACCTTACCCCCCTGTTTTCCCCCCTGAGAGGGGGGAGATAGAGGGGGGTCATCGAAGAACAGCGAGCAGTCATGGAAGTGGCGCATCCGCGAGAGGAGGGTCCAGGGGCCTTCCGCCTTGTCGGCAGTGAAGATGTAGGTGTCGCCCGTCTTGCCCCTCTCGTTGGGGGCCAGCAGGGCATAGAACTTGCCGTCATGATACTTCAGCGAGGTGGCCCACTGTCCTCTGCCGTAGGCGGTGCCCTGCAGCAGGTCATATTTCGGCGAGTCGGTCAGACGGTCGAAGACGTAGCCCACGGTCTCCCAGTTCTTCAGGTCCTTCGATGCCATCACGGGGGCTCCCGGCATCAGGTGCATCGTAGTCGTCACCATATAGAAGGTGTCGCCGACGCGGATGACGTCGGGGTCGGGACAGTCAGCCCACAGCATGGGGTTCTGGATCTTCTCCGTCTGTAGTGTCTCGTAGTCGCCAGCCTGCGCCGTCAGTGTCAGGCATAGCGTTGTCAGGAATAATATGCGCTTCTTCATCACTTGATATTGGTTTTATGGCCGCAAAGTTATGCATAATCCCGCATACCGACTTCTTCGGATGTAACAAAAACTTTCGGGAACGCAACATCCGGACAACTATTTCCCGACGGGGTGCTGCGGGATTGGGATTATCTTCGTAACTTTGTGGCATCAAACTCAGTTATTATGGCAATAAGAAAAATGCTTGTGGCCCTCTTGCTGGCCACACCCCTCGCACTCAGTGCACAGAACAAACTGTATGCCGATGAATTCCCATTGGGGGATGTCACGCTGCTGGACGGACCGCTGAAGAAGGCCCGGGAGACGAATATCAAGACGCTGCTGCAGTACGACTGCGACCGCTTGCTGGCACCTTATCGCAAGGAGGCGGGTCTGCAGCCCAAGGCGAAGGCCTATCCCAACTGGGACGGACTCGACGGACACGTGGGAGGTCACTATCTGACGGCGATGGCCATCAATGCCGCGAGTAAGCGAGAGGCGACGAACTCGTTCGGTCGTCCGAGCGGGAGCGGTATCGACGAAGTCAACGCCGCTACCGGCAGCGAGGAGTGCCGACGGCGCATGGAGTATATGATCAGCGAACTGGAGGCCTGTGCCGCCGCCAACGCCAAGAACCATCCGGAGTGGGGGCGCGGCTACGTCGGGGGGATGCCAGACAGCGAGCGCATCTGGAGCACCTTCAAGAAGGGCGACTTCAGAACCTATTTCGGCGCGTGGGCTCCCTTCTATAATCTGCATAAGATGTACGCGGGCCTGCGCGACGCATGGCTCTATTGCGACAACGAGAAAGCACGCCAACTCTTCCTCGGCTTCTGCGACTGGGCCATCGACCTGACGGCAGGACTCAGCGATGCACAGATGGAGCAGATGCTGGGCAATGAGCACGGCGGTATGAATGAGGTGCTGGCCGATGCCTACGCCATCACTGGCGATAAGAAGTATCTCGACTGTGCCAAGCGCTTCTCGCATCGCCGGCTGCTCACGCCGATGTCGCAGCGGCAGGACTGTCTCGACAATATGCACGCCAACACGCAGGTGCCGAAAGTGGTGGGCTTTGAGCGTATCTCCGAACTCTCAGGCGATGAGGCCTATCATCACGCAGCAGACTTCTTCTGGGACATCGTCACGGGTGAACGCTCACTGGCTTTCGGCGGAGACAGCCGACGGGAGCATTTCCCCAGCAAGGATGCCTGTATGGACTTCATCAACGATATCGACGGGCCGGAGAGTTGCAACACGAATAATATGCTGAAACTGACGGAGGACATGCACCGCCGCAACCCTGAGGCCCGCTATGCCGACTATTACGAACTGGCCACCTTCAACCATATACTCTCCACCCAGCATCCAGGGCACGGAGGCTACGTCTACTTCACGCCAGCCCGTCCGCGCCACTACCGCAACTATTCTGCGCCCAACGAGGCCATGTGGTGCTGTGTGGGTACGGGTATGGAGAATCACGGCAAGTACGGACAGTTCATCTATACCCATCGGGGAAGTGCTCTCTTCGTCAATCTCTTTGTCGCCTCTGAACTCACGTGGCGTGAGAAGGGCATCACCCTGCGTCAGGAGACAGACTTCCCGTACGGTGAGACAAGCCGCCTGACAATAGCCGACGGCAAGGGCCAGTTCCCGCTGCTCGTGCGCTATCCGGGGTGGGTGAAGCCGGGTGAGTTCGCCGTGAAGGTCAATGGCGAGGCAGTCGAGTTGATTACAGGCCCGTCGTCCTACGTCACCATCGACCGTAAGTGGAAGAAGGGGGATGTGGTGGACATCACTTTCCCGATGCACAACAGCGTGAAGTATCTGCCTAACGTGCCCCAGTATATCGCCCTGATGCACGGCCCTATCATGCTGGGCATGAAGACGGGTACCGAGGATATGGCGCATCTCATCGCCGACGACAGCCGCTTCGGACAGTATGCCAGCGGCAAGAAACTGCCCATCAACGAGGCGCCTATCCTCATCAACGACAATATCGAGGAGATAGCCAGCCAACTGACACCCGTGGCAGGCAAGCCCCTCCACTTCACACTCTCCACACGCATGGAGAACCCCATCCGCCGGGAGTTGCAGCCCTTCTTCGAGATTCACGACTCGCGCTATATGATGTACTGGCTCGCCCTCTCGGAGCAGAACTATAAGGGCTATCTCGACCAGTTGGCAAAGGCTGAGACGGAGCGCCAGCAACTCGAGGCACGCACCGTAGACAAGGTGCAGCCCGGTGAGCAGCAGCCGGAGACGGATCATAAGATGGAGACCGACAACTCGTATACCGGCAATTCCAACGACGTCTTCTACCGCGATGCACGCGACGGCCACTATTTCAGTTATCTGATGCAGACGGCAGGGCGCACTGACCTCTCGCTGCGCCTGAAATACTGGGGCGTGGGAGAGTGGAAGTCGCATGAGTTTGATATCTTTATCGACGATGTGCTGCTGAAGTCGGTCAACAACACGGGTAAGTACCGCATCTCTGAGTTCAAGTATGAGACTTACGACATCCCGTCGGCCATGCTGAAGGGCAAGCAGCAGGTTCGCGTGAAGTTCGTGGCGAAGCCTGGCAAGCAGATTGGTGAGATCTACGGGGTTCGCCTCGTAGCACCCTGACGCAAGAAAAATCCAGGAAAGTTTGGCTGTTTGGAGGAAATTGCCTACCTTTGTCGCATCAAAACATGTAACAAAATGAGACGATTGGCATTTCTTCTGGCCAGCCTGCTGGCTGTAATCTCTATTCACGCACAGGGCATCACGCCGAAACTGACGGTGTATCCCAGTTTCAGGCCTGCTACGGTCTATACCGCCGAGGGCAAGAAAACCAGGGTGCCGCTGGCTAACATCTTCCTGAAGAACAGCGGGCTGCTCTATCTCAACGACAAGGGGACGGTGCTGGAGGTGAATCCCCGCACGCTGCTGCGGGTCGACTTCAGCGACTGCACTTATTTCCGCATCGACTCCGTGCTGGCCTGTCCTGTCGACACTGTCGGCTCCATGGTGCTCTACCGGGCCAGGGTGATCGATGTCAACGCCTATCGGCAGGCCGTCAAGAACAGCAAGAACATCACGAGCCTCGATCTCAGCAGCATGCTGAGTTATACCACCATTGACTTAGGCGAGGAGGAGGGCTTCCCCCTCGTCCCCGTCTACTATATCTCGCTCGACGACAGGTTCGTGCTGGCTCATGAGCGCCATCTGAAGCGCCACCTCGACCGGGAGCACCGACGCCGCATGGAGGGCCTGCTGTCACAGCCCGGTTTCAGTTGGACTGACGAGACCTCGCTGGTGAGGCTGATGGAGGCAATCCGCTGACAAGCGTCTGCCCTTGGAGCCGACCCCTCCTGCAGCGACTGCCGCTTATTTCCCCAGGAACTTCGTGCTCAGATAGTCGTTGAACGCATCCTTATAGTTGTCGCCGATGGGCAGATAGGTGTCGCTGTCCATGATGACGCGGTTCTTGTTGACCTCCTGTATCATCTTCAGATTGATGATGTAACTGCGGTGTATGCGCATGAAGTAGGGTGGGAGATACTCCTCCATCTTCTTCATCGAGAGCAGTGTGACTACGGGCTTCGGCTGGCTCTCCAGATGGATTTTCAGATATTCGCTCATGCCTTCGATATAGCGGATGTCGCTGATGGCGAGTTTCACCACCTTGTAGTCCGTCTTGACGAAGATGGTGTCGTCCTCCACTGACACTTCGCCTACCCGTAGCCTCATTCCCTCCGCTGACGCTTCGCCTACCCGTAGCCTTTGCTGCAGGCGGTTGGCGGCGCGGCGGAATTCGTCGAGGCCGAAGGGCTTCAGCAGATAGTCCACGGCATCCACCTTGAAGCCCTCCACGGCGTATTCCGAGTAGGCGGTGGTGAACACCACGAGGGGTGGTGCGGCGAGCGACTTCACGAAGTCCATCCCGTTGAGGTCGGGCATGTTGATGTCGCAGAAGATGGCGTCGATGTTCTCATTGTTCAGTATCTCCTTGGCCTCAAGGGCGCTCTGGCATTCTCCGCAGAGACTGAGAAAGGGTATCTTCTTGATGTAGGCAGCGAGTTGCTGCAGAGCCAGTGGCTCGTCGTCGATGGCTAGTACTTTGATCATAGTGGTATAGTTAAATTGACAGTATAGGTCTCTGCCTCGTCCTTGATGTCGAGTGTATAGTCCTTGCCGTAGATGAGGTCGAGGCGCTGTTTCACATTCGCCAGTCCCACGCCGCCGTGCTTGTCCTCTTCCTTGGGTATCTTGCTGTTGCTGCAGGTGAAGGTCAGGCTCGAGGTGACAGGCGACTCCTCCGTCTTCAGTTGGATGCTGATGAAGGATGCCTGCCTGTAGGACACCCCGTGCTTGAAGGCATTCTCCACGAAGGTGATGAACATCAGGGGCGGCACTTCCTTGTGGGGCAGGGTTGCGGGGATGTCGACCGTTATGCGCACCTTGTCGGTATAGCGCAGTCTCATCAGCGTCACGTAGTTCTGGAGGAAGGCGATCTCACGATCCAGTGGCACACCCTTCTTGTTGCCCTCATAGAGCACGAAGCGCATCATCTTCGAGAGTTCCAGAATGGTCTCCTTGGCCTTCTCGGGGTCGATGTCGACGAGGGCGTGGATATTGTTGAGCGTATTCATGAAGAAGTGGGGATTGATCTGATACTTCAGATACTCCAGTTGCTGCTCCAGGCTCTGTTTCTCCAGCGAGTCCAGTTTCTTGTTGTCGCTGCGCTGCTTGAAGTATAGTTTGATGCCCAGGTTCATGCCCAGCATCAGGATGAGGATGATGATGGAGATGATGTCGTGCTGGCCTAGCATGACGGGGGGATGCTGACGGCCGGGCTCCATGCCCCTCCAAGGTCTTATGGGGCCTTCGCCGTCGGGCTTCCGGAATTCATTGCCTTCACCGTCGGGCTTCCGGAAGTCGTCGCCTTCGCCGTCGGGCTTCCGGAATTCATCAGGTCCGCCCGGCTTGTGCCTGTCGGCCCTGAAGTCAGGCCCTGACGGTCTGCGCTCCTCCTTCATCATCATCTCGCGGCGCATCTTCATCTTCACGAAGTCAGGACGATGGTTGCACTGATACACCTGGAAGATGACGACGATGGCCAGGCATAGGGCCAGATAGTGCCATATCTTCTGACGGTAGACGAGCATCGGGGCAAGCAGGTGGTTGTGGATGAGGAACACCACGAAAAACACGGCGTACTCTTTCCACACGGTGAAGATCTCGTTCCAGTCGAATGTCAGGCCGTCAGTCTGCGACGTCCGGATGCTGAGGCTGATCACAGGGGCGAGGAACAGCATTCCCCACAGTCCCAGATAGATGATGGTCTCCAGCCTATGCTCTTTCTTGAATGACACTTGCAAATTCGTTTTGTTAATATTATAAAATCTTTTGCAAAGTTAATCATTTTACGGAAAACGGGGCAAATCCGTTCAACGAATGCCCCGTTTTATTCAGCGAACAAGGGACTGCTCCCTCTTTTCAGTTTTTCAAATTATCAATTCCTTTAGATGCCCAGAGCCTTCTTGGCCTTGTCGGCAGCAGCGTCAACAGCCTCGCCGGCCTTCTCCTTGGCAGCGTCCTTGGCCTCGTTGGCCTTGTCCTCTACAGCCTGCTTGGCATCCTCGGTTGCATTGGCAGCAGCGTCCTTGGTAGCGTCGACGGCATTGCCGGCGGCATCCTTGGCACCGTCGAGAGCCTGCATCAGCCCGTCGACCACGCTCTCTGCGGGAGCAGCGGTCAGAGCACCCAGGGCGGCCTGTACGGCAGCGTTGTCACCAGCGAAGGCCTTGATCTTCTCGGCATTCTCCTTCAGGAAGTCCTGGACCTTGGCTACATACTGCTTGGCAATCTCGGGGTTGGAGCCGATGATCTCCTTGATCTTCTCCTGAACGGTGGCCAGCACCTCCTGGAACTTGCTGGCATCCTTGGCCTCGATCTGCTCTGTCAGGGCACTGATAGTGGCGGCAGCCTCGTCCTCAGCATTGAATGCTGCTACTTCCTCCACACTGTCGGCGGGAGCCTCTGCGGGAGCCTGGGTCTTGTTTCCACATGCGGTGAAACCGATGGCCAGCATGGCCATCACGGCAAACATAATTTTCTTCATAATCTTTCTCTTTTTAATAATTTATAATGTGAATTGTTCTCTCTTTACTTGATTTTCGGCAACAAATATAGAGCATTTTTGATTAACTTGTTCAAACTTTTTGCGGATTTTAACTTTTTTCTTAATTTTGCACCAGTTTTCAAGATAATTAACACGAAATGACAACATTAGAGTTTAAACCGAAACTGTTTTCGACGTTGAAGAATTACAACAGGAAACAGTTCACCACTGACTTGCTGGCGGGCATCATCGTCGGCATCGTAGCCCTGCCCCTGGCCATTGCCTTCGGTATCGCCTCCGGCGTGACTCCGGAGAAGGGAATCATCACTGCCATCGTCGCCGGACTGATCGTATCGGTCCTCGGCGGTTCGAAGGTGCAGATAGGAGGCCCCACGGGCGCGTTCATTATTATTATATATGGCATCATTCAGCAGTACGGCTTCGAGGGCCTGACGATAGCCACCCTTCTGGCCGGCGTCTTCCTCATCCTCTTCGGCGTGCTCCATCTGGGCACCATCATCAAGTATATACCCTATCCGATAGTAGTGGGCTTCACCTCAGGTATCGCCCTGACCATCTTCACCACTCAGATTAAGGACCTGCTGGGGCTGGCGATGGAGAGCGTGCCCAGCGACTTCATAGAGAAGTGGATAGCCTACGTGGGTGCCTTGCCGACTATCGACTGGTGGAGTGCAGGTGTCGGCATCGTCTCAGTCGTCATTATCGCTGGTTGGAACAAGGTGGCCCTCTTCCTCAAGCCTCTTTCCTCCTTACTCCAGAAACTGCCCGGTTCGCTGATTGCCATCATCCTGATGACTGTCGCTGCGCTGCTGCTCAAGCAGTATGCCGGCGTCACTTCCATCGAGACCATCGGCGACCGCTTCTCCATCTCCAGCGAACTGCCCGGCGCACAGGTGCCCCAACTGACGTGGGATGTCGTCAAGGGACTCGTCTCGCCGGCCATCACCATAGCCATCCTCGGTGCCATTGAGTCGCTGCTCTCAGCCACCGTGGCCGACGGTGTCATCGGCGACCGCCACAACTCGAATACGGAACTCATCGCGCAGGGCATCGCCAATCTGGCAAGCCCCATCTTCGGCGGCATTCCTGCCACGGGGGCCATCGCACGCACGATGACGAACATCAACAACGGCGGGCGCACACCTGTGGCGGGCATCATCCACGCCGCCGTGCTGTTGCTTATCTTCCTCTTCCTCATGCCGCTGGCGCAGTATATACCCATGGCCTGCCTGGCGGGGGTGCTCGTCATCGTGGCCTACAACATGAGCGGCTGGCGCTCGTTCCTGAGTATCATGCGCAATCCCAAGAGTGATGTCATCGTGCTCTGGGTGACGTTCCTGCTGACCGTCGTATTCGATCTCACCATTGCCATCGAGGTGGGGCTCATCTGCGCCTGTCTGCTCTTCATGCGCCGTATGGCGGAGACCACCGACGTCAAGGTCATCAGTGATGAGATCAACCCTGAGGAGGAGACCAGCGACTTCCAGTTGGGCAACCTTGAGCACCTCGCCATCCCCGAGGGGGTGGAGGTCTACGAGATCAACGGACCCTACTTCTTCGGAGCCGGTAATAAGTTCGAGGAGATCATGGGCGCTCTGCATCGCGGCCGCCGTCCGAAGGTGCGCATCATCCGCATGCGTAAGGTGCCCTTCGTCGACTCTACAGGCATCCACAACCTGACCAACCTCTGTCTGATGTCGCAGGGCGAGGGCATCCAGGTGGTGCTCTCCGGTGTCAGTCCGCAGGTGCAGACCGTGCTCCACAAGGCGGGTTTCGACACGATGCTGGGCGAGGACAATATCTGCTCCCACATCAACATCGCATTGGAGCGCGCCAAGGCACTGCTGTAAGCGGATTGCATACACTAAGTATCATGTTGTGTTACAACATGTTTTCTCTTAGTGTATGCAAGGTCGCAAAAAATCTTTATTTGCTGTCGGCGGTTGACGATTGCATGTCGTAGACCACCTGCAGCAGTTTCTTGCCGAGGTCGTCGGCCTGTGCGATGGTCTGGGCTTCGCTGTAGACACGGATGATGGGTTCGGTGTTCGACTTGCGCAGGTGGACCCAGCGGTCGGGGAAGTCGATCTTCACGCCGTCGATATCGTTGACCTTGGCGCTGTTGTCCTGTGCAAACATCTCCTTGACCTTCTGTAGGATGGCGTCGACGTCGGTGTCGGGGGTGAGGTCGATGCGGTTCTTGGCTATCTGATAGTCAGGGAAGGTCTGGCGCAGTTCGCTGGCGGTGCATCCTTTCTGTGCGAGGCTGGAGAGGAAGAGCACTATGCCGACGAGTGCGTCGCGGCCATAGTGGCTCTCAGGGTAGATGACACCGCCGTTGCCTTCGCCTCCGATGACGGCTCCCACCTCTTTCATCTTTGTGGTGACATTGACCTCGCCGACGGCTGCTGCCGTGTAGTGCCCGCCGTGCTGCTCAGTCACGTCGCGCAGGGCGCGGGTGGAGGAGAGGTTGCTGACGGTGTTGCCGGGTGTGTGGCTGAGCACGTAGTCGGCCACGGAAACCAGCGTGTATTCCTCGCCGAACATCGTGCCGTCTTCGCAGATAAAGGCCAGACGGTCTACATCGGGATCGACCACGATGCCGAGGTCGAATCCGCCATTGCGCATCTTGTCCATGATGCCCAGCAGGTTCTTCTCCAGCGGTTCGGGGTTGTGGGCGAAGTCGCCGTTGCACTCACCGTTGAGGATTTCAAAATCGACACCGAGGGCTCGGAACAGGTCGGGCAGTATGATGCCTCCTACGGAGTTGATGGTGTCGGCACAGACACGGAACTTGCGCTTCCTGATGGCTTCCACGTCAGCCAGTTTCAGTTGGAGCACCGAGTCGATGTGTTTGCTGTTGTATGTATTGTCTTCTGTATAGTGACCCAGATGGTCGACATCGGCGTAGTCGAAGTCCTCGCGTGCTGCGATGTCGAGCACTTCAGCACCGTCGGATGCTGTGAGAAACTCGCCTTCGGCATTGAGGAGTTTCAGTGCGTTCCACATGCGCGGGTTGTGGGAGGCGGTGATGATGATGCCGCCGTCGGCTTCAGCCATACGGACAGCCAGTTCGGTGGTTGGAGTGGTGGCGAGGCCGATGTTGATGACGTCGAAGCCCATGCCCATCAGTGTGCCGCAGACTACGTTCTTGACCATCTCGCCTGAGATGCGCCCGTCACGTCCTACCACGATCTTTTCTCTCCTCTCTCCACTCTCCTCTCTCCTGTCTTCTCTTGCCTCTCTCCTCCTTTTTATGAAGGTGGCGTAGGCTGTTGTGAACTTGACGATGTCGAGTGGGTTCAGAGTGTCACCAGTGCGTCCGCCAATCGTGCCGCGGATGCCTGAAATGGATTTGATAAGTGTCATTGCTGGAGTGTTTTTATGCTTCTTTTTGGAATGTTATCTCGTAATAGTAGGGTACGACATTGCTGGAGGCGGTGGCGTGGCCCTGGGAATGGGGGACGATCA
>CAMVJQ010000073.1 GCA_947167845.1 uncultured Prevotella sp.
GCCGTGGTGGTGATGTGCTTCGATGAGGAAGGGCAGGCCACCAGTTATGAGCGCCGCATCGCCATCGCCGAAAGGGCCTACAAAATACTGACGGAGAAGGTCGGGATGAATCCGCTCGACATTATCTTCGACCCTAATATCCTGGCTATTGCCACTGGCATGGAAGAGCATGACGCCTATGCCGCCGACTTCATCCGTGCGACAGCATGGATACGCCAGCATCTGCCTGGGGCGCACGTCAGTGGAGGCGTGAGCAACCTGAGTTTCTCGTTCAGGGGCAATAATTATATCCGCGAGGCCATGCATGCCGTGTTCCTCTATCATGCTATTCAGAAAGGCATGGACTTTGGAATCGTAAATCCTTCAACAAAAGTAATATACGCTGACATTCCTCAAGAACAACTTACAGTTATTGAGGATGTCGTCCTGAATCGGAAATCACATGCTGCAGAACGGCTGACGGAACTGGCCAGCCAACTGGCACGGGCCGCAGAAGACGCACAGCCCCAGGAGGCGAATCAAGGCCGTCAGACTCAGGTGAACTCAGACTTACCAGTAGAAGAGCGCCTGTCGCAAGCCCTCGTGAAGGGTATCGGCGACCATCTGGAAGCAGACCTGGAAGAAGCCCTGAAGCAATACCCCCATGCCGTAGACATCATCGAAGGGCCGCTGATGGCGGGCATGAACACCGTCGGGAAACTATTCGGCGAGGGTAAGATGTTTCTGCCCCAGGTGGTGAAGACCGCGCGAACGATGAAACAGGCCGTCAGCATCCTTCAGCCCCATATAGAGGCAGAGAAGACAGGGAACACCGGCCATGTAGGCAAGGTGCTCCTGGCCACCGTCAAGGGCGACGTGCACGACATCGGCAAGAACATCGTCAGTGTGGTGATGGCGTGCAACGGCTATGAGGTGATCGACATGGGCGTGATGGTTCCAGCAGAACAGATTGTGCGCAAAGCCCAGGAAGAGCGGGTGGACATGATCGGGCTGAGCGGTCTGATTACGCCCAGTCTGGAGGAAATGGTGAATGTGGCCAAGGAACTGCAGAAGGCGGGCCTGCACATACCCATCATGATTGGCGGGGCCACAACGAGCGAACTGCATGTCGCCTTGAAGATAGCACCGGTGTATGGCGGCCCTGTGGTCTGGATGAAGGACGCCTCGCAGAATGCGCTGGTGGCTGCCAAACTGATGAACGAGGAGACGGCGGTGGAGCATGAACTCGACGAGAAATATGAACATCTGCGTCAGGCCTATCAGCAGGAACAGCAACTCCTGACGCTGGAGGAGGCAAGACGGAAGAAACCGAATCTATGGGATTAATAAAGACAAATGAGAATATGAAAGCAAGGCTATTATTGGTTTTAATGTGTGTCGGAATGATGCTAAGTGCTTCTGCTCAACCAAAGCGAGAGATGCGCGGTGCATGGATTCAGTGTGTGAACGGACAGTTCCAGGGGCTTGGTACGCAGAAGATGCAGGAGACGCTGCGCTACCAGTTGGACGAACTGCAGAAGGATGGTGCCAACGTGATCATCTTTCAGGTGCGTCCCGAGTGCGACGCACTCTATGAGAGCAAACTCGAACCCTGGAGCCGGTTCTTGACCGGGCAGCAGGGGGTTGCCCCCAGTCCCTACTGGGACCCGCTGCAGTGGATGATTACCGAATGCCACAAGCGGGGCATGGAACTGCATGCCTGGATCAATCCCTATCGCGCCAAGACCAAGACGACCACGAAACTGGCCTCCAATCATATCGCAGTGAGGAATCCGATGAACTGCTTCGCCTACGACGGACTGTTCATCCTGAACCCTGGCCTGCCTGAGAACCGCAATTACATCTGTGAGGTGGTGAAGGATATTGTCAGCCGCTATGACGTGGATGGCATCCACATGGATGACTATTTCTATCCATATCCTGTAAAAGGAGAGAACATCCCCGACGATGAGCAGTTCCGTCAGTATAACAATGGTATCAGGGACATCGGTGACTGGCGGCGCTATAACGTCAACCTGTTTATTGAACAGGTTTATAAGACCGTCCATGAGACAAAGCCCTGGGTGAAGGTGGGTATCTCGCCTTTCGGCATCTACCGTAACAAGAAGAGTTCGCCCGTCGGCAGTAATACCAATGGTACGCAGAACTATGACGACCTCTATGCAGACATCCTTCTGTGGGTGAACAATGGCTGGCTGGACTATAATGTGCCCCAGATATATTGGGAGATAGGCCATAAGGCAGCCGACTATGAGACGTTGATCAGATGGTGGAATCAGCATGCCTCAAATCGTCCGCTTGTCATCGGAGAGGATGTGGAACGGACTGTGAAGCATGCCGACCTGAAGAATCCCAACACGCACCAGTTGCCGGCGAAGATGCTGCTGCACAGTCAGTTGCCTGCCGTCAAAGGAACGGTACTATGGTATGCCAAGGCTGTTGTTGACAATGTGGGTAACTATGGTACGGCCCTGCGGAAGTATTATTGGAAGACACCCGCCCTGCTGCCCGATATGTCGTTTATAGAAGACAAGACACCTAAGAAAGTGCGCAAGGTGAAGCCCGTCTGGACTGACGACGGCTATATCCTGTTCTGGACAGCCCCATCCTGGAGCGACTGGAAGGATGAGCCTGTGAAGTATGTGGTCTATCGCTTCAATAAGGGCGAGAAGGTGAACATCGAGGATGCCACGAAGATTGTTGCCATCACAGACCGCACCTATTTTAAACTGCCTTATGAGAACGGCAAGCAGAAGGTGACCTATGTCATCACAGCCTTGGACCGTCTGCAGAGTGAGAGTAAGCCAGTCAAGAAAAAAGTGAAGTTATGAGAACCGCATTGCCGCTCCTCGTCATCCTGGCTGCCATGCTGTCATCCTGTCGGCATGGCAGGATGTCGTCTGCACAGATGCAGCAGAAACTCGACAGCATAGCCCGCCTCGAGAATCAGGAGCAGTTGGAGGCCAGAGGTATTCGACTGGATAGGGATGTCAGTCCCGTTCAGTTGTTCTACGACAGTCTGAACATCCAGCCGCTGCCCATCCGCTATTCGGATGAGTATGTGAAGTATCTGCCCAACTATAAGTCGGTGCCTTATGAACTGGTGCGTTTCATGAATCTGGAGGGGCGTACCGCCCCTAAGGCCATCGCTCTGCCAGAGACGGCAGGCACGCGGATGATGATACTGGCTGCCGACGAGGGTGACGGGCTCTACTCACTCTGGCTCTATTCGCTGGACTCCGACTATATGCCCGTCGACAAACTCAGTCTGTATGCGACGGACAAGGAGGCACAGGAGGAGAATGCGGATGCACTGCCTGAGGACAAGTTCATCCAGGATTTCATCATCACCAGTGATTATGAGATCCGCCTGACTGACTATTCAGGAATGTATAAGGCAGAAATACAAAGGGTCTACCACGTAGATATGTCGCGCAAGTTCGTGGAGGCCGAGGAGATTGACTATGAAGAGAAGACAGACGGCGATGATTAGTCCTTCAGCAGTTTGTCGAGGAAATCGTCTAGGTCTTTGTCCAGATCCTGCATCAGGTCAGGGTCGATAATCACGACATCGTCGTCCACTACGTAGAGTTCGGCAACGGACTCCTTTTCGTCGTCTTCCAGTACGAGCGAGTAGGGCTTCAGAATACCCAAATTCTCCACGAGTTTCTTCTGTTTTTCTATGCACTTGCGGATGACGGGTGCTATCTGCTCATAGAAGTCGTCGTCCTTGTTGTCGATCCAGGCTTCTATGATGCAACGGGTGATTTCATTGTCATCATCATCGAAAGCAGTCAGTTCGCCTGTTTCCTGCGTCACTCTGAGATGGATATCGGTGAGCAGGCCTGTCTCGCGGTCTGCGGGGAATTTGTCGGCTATCTTCCGGATAGCACGCTCAATCTGTTGGATGGTTTGTTCTGTAGCCTTCATCTTTGCTTTTTGTTTGTCGGGGACAAAAGTATAAAAAATCTTTTGAAATCGCAAACGATTACGATATTTTTGCGCATTTTTTGATGAAAAACGTTTGGATATTCACAATTTAATCGTATCTTTGCATTTTGTAAAGTCTATATTGCATAATGAGTAACAGAATTTCGCATTCAGGGATTGTAGATAGTGTGAGTGACAACTTGGTGAAAGTTCGTATCCTTCAGACGTCTGCATGTGCCAGTTGCAAAGTGGCAGCCCACTGCAATGCCTCTGAATCGAAAGAGAAGATCGTTGACGTCTTCTGCACAGACGGTACAGCGTACCAGATAGGGCAGGAGGTTGTGGTGTCAGCCTCGAAGGATGTGGCTAACAGGGCATTGTTCCTCGGCTTTGGCGTCCCGTTTCTGTTATTGGTAGGTGTGCTGGTTGTCGCTCTGCAGTTGACTTCGGACGAGGGCATTGCAGCCTTGCTGGCTTTAGGCTCTCTGTTGCCATACTACTTTGTGCTCTGGCTGTTGCGTGACAGGATTCAGCGGCAGATATCGTTTCAGATAGACAAATAATTTAAAACTAAAACAAATAAAAAGGTATTTATGAATTTCATCTTGATTGCAGTGATTGTGCTTGGAGCCATTGGCCTGATAGCAGCCGTCGTGCTGTTTGCCGCCTCCAAGAAATTTGCTGTTTATGAAGACCCCCGCATTGCGCAGGTGAATGAAGTGCTGCCAGGTGCCAACTGTGGCGGCTGCGGATTTGCAGGTTGCGGAGGTATGGCGGATGCACTCGTCAAGGGTGCTGACGCCGGTTCCATCGAAGGCTTGAACTGTCCTGTGGGCGGTGCCGGCGTGATGGGCCAGGTGGCCGACCTGCTCGGTATGGCAATAGCCAATGGCGAGCCTAAGGTCGCAGTAGTAAGATGTAACGGCACATGTGAGCATCGTCCGAAGATTGCTGAATATGCAGGTCTACGTACGTGTGCGGCCATGCATGCCTGTGGTGCCGGAGAAACGGCCTGCGGCTTCGGATGCCTCGGCTGTGGCGATTGTGTGGCGGCTTGTCAGTTTGACGCCATCCACATCAATCCTGAGACCGGTATTGCCGAGGTCGATGAAGAGAAGTGCGTGGCCTGTGGTGCCTGTGTGAAGGCTTGTCCGCGCAACATCATCGAACTGCGTAAGAAGGGGCCGAAGGGTAGGAGAGTGTTCGTCTCGTGCGTCAACAAGGACAAGGGCCCTGTGGCGATGAAGGCTTGTGCCGTCAGTTGTATCGGCTGTGGCAAGTGTGAGAAGGAGTGTAACTTCGGTGCCATCACCGTCGAAGGCAATCTTGCCTACATCGACCACGAGAAGTGCCGTCTCTGCCGTAAGTGCGTGACGGTTTGTCCGAAGCATGCCATCATCGATGTCAACTTCCCGACGCCGCCGCCTGCTCCGAAGCCTAAGGAGCCCGCTGCTCCGAAACCTGCTGAAGCGCCCAAAACTGAAGAGAAACCCGCTGTGAAGCCTGTAGCGGAACCTGTGGAGAAGCCTACTGCTCCGAAGCCATCTCGCGGGGCGATGCTCGACACGGAATCAAGTATTTCCATCAAATAAGAAAAGGAGGTAACCTTTATGAATATAAGAACATTCCGCATAGGTGGTGTACACCCCGAAGAGAATAAACTGAGCAATGATGCTGTGACGCAGGTGGCAGCGCTTCCGAAGCAGGCCATCTTCCCGCTGAGTCAGCATATCGGTGCTCCTGCCAAGCCTGTGGTCGCCAAGGGCGACAAGGTGAAGGTGGGTACGCTACTGGCTGAGGCCGGTGGATTCGTATCTGCCCCTATCTATTCGTCAGTCAGTGGTACGGTTTTCAAGATTGACACCGCTATCGATGCTACGGGCTATCGCAAGCCTGTGATCATTGTTAATGTAGAAGGTGACGAGTGGGAAGAGAGCATCGACCGCTCAGACAAACTTGAGACGGTGGAGGCTCATCCAGAACTGACGCCAGAGGAAATCGTCAGCCGTATCAAGACTGCTGGAGTCGTGGGTATGGGCGGTGCCTGTTTCCCCACCTTTATCAAACTGACGCCTCCGCCGACAGCAAAGGCCGAGTGTGTGATTATCAACGCCGTAGAGTGTGAGCCATATATCACAGCCGACTTCCGTCTGATGATGGAGCATCCCGATGAGATCCTCGTGGGCTTGGAGTTGTTGATGAAGGGTGCGAAGGTGACGACTGGCTATATCGGTATCGAGACCAACAAGATGCCTGCCATCGAACTGCTCTCGGAGAAGGTCGCCCAGAAGTTCAGTGCTTCGACGTATCACGTTGAGGTAGTCCCCCTGAAGCAGCGCTATCCGCAGGGCGGTGAGAAGCAACTTGTGGATGCCGTCATCCGCCGTCAGGTGCCTGCACCTCCTGCCATCCCTGTCAACGTTGGAGCAATTGTTCAGAATGTGGGAACTGCCTACGCTGTGTATGAGGCAGTTATGAAGCGCAAGCCCCTCTTCGAGCGCTATACGACAGTGACGGGCAAGAAACTCCAGAAGCCCAGCAATTTTCTCGTCCGAATGGGTACCCCGATGCAGAACCTCATTGACGCATGTGGCGGTATGCCCGAGGGCGACAATAAATTGTTGGCAGGTGGTCCAATGATGGGTAAGGCGCTGACCTCTACTGAAGTGCCCATCTGCAAAGGAACCAACTCGGTGACGATAATCTCTGACGACGAAGCCCGTCGCAAGGAGCCGCAGCCGTGTATCCGCTGTGCCAAGTGCGTCGGCGCCTGCCCGATGGGGCTGGAGCCCTATCTGTTGGCCAAGATCTCTGAGGTGAAGAACTGGGAGCGTGCTGAACATGAGGACATCGTGAGTTGCATTGAGTGCGGATCGTGCCAGTTCACCTGTCCGGCCCATCGCCCGCTGCTCGACAACATCCGTCAGGGAAAATCAACAGTGATGGGCATCATTCGCAGTCGTGCTGCTAAAAAGTAAAAAGGGAAAAAAGTAAAAAAGGTAAACATACAATGGGAAAATTAATTGTATCATTATCGCCACACGCACACGGAACAGACACTGTAGAGCGCAACATGTACGGCGTGATCATCGCCCTGATGCCAGCGCTGCTCGTGTCTTTCTACTTCTTCGGCCTTGGCTCCGTTGTAGTCACGGCTACCAGTGTGGCAGCCTGCGTCTTCTTTGAGTGGGCTATCAGCAAGTATATTCTGAAACAGGAGCGCAACACTGTCCTGGATGGCTCTGCCATCCTCACAGGTCTGCTCCTGGCATTCAACCTGCCTTCAAACCTCCCCATCTGGATCATTCTCATCGGTGCCCTTTTCGCCATTGGCGTGGCTAAGATGACGTTTGGAGGCTTGGGCAATAACCTCTTCAACCCAGCACTCGTAGGCCGTGCAGCCCTGCTCGTGGCCTTCCCCGCTCAGATGACCACCTGGCCGAAGGTAGGGCAGTTGGGCAGTTATCTCGACGCAGAGACAGGTGCTACACCTCTTTCCATTATGAAGAACGCCATTAAGAGTGGCGATGCCTCAGTGCTGGACCAGTTGCCCGATTCTCTGAGTCTTTTCCTCGGCAGCCATCCCGATGGTGCCGGTGCGATGGGTGAA
This sequence comes from uncultured Prevotella sp., assembly GCA_947167845.1. Taxonomy (GTDB): domain Bacteria; phylum Bacteroidota; class Bacteroidia; order Bacteroidales; family Bacteroidaceae; genus Prevotella. The sequence goes on from CAMVJQ010000073.1 coordinate 7,541, forward strand.
ATATGTGCATTGGCTCTGATTATCGGCCTCTGCTATATGCTGTGGAAGAAGATCATCACCTGGCACATCCCCGTCAGCATCATTTGTACGGTATTCCTCTTCGCAGGCCTGCTCCATCTGGCTAATCCCATCTATGCCGATCCTGTCAGCGTCATCTTCTCCGGAGGCTTGATGCTGGGTGCCATCTTCATGGCTACCGACTATGTGACGAGCCCGATGACGCCGAAGGGACAATTGATCTATGGTGTTGCCATTGGCTTCCTGACCGTTGTCATCCGTAACTGGGGGGCCTATCCAGAGGGTATGTCGTTCGCCATCCTGATCATGAACGCCTTTACACCTCTTATTAATAATTATGTGAAACCCAAGCGCTTCGGTGAAGTGCCGGCTAAGAACTAAGGAGGACCAAACGTATGAAGAAATTAGAATCATCTTTGACTAATATGGTGCTGGTACTCACAGGCGTAGCAGTCATCATGGGTGGTATTCTCGCTTTCGTGAACCACCTGACGGAAGGCCCTATCAACGACCAGAAGGCAAAGGCGCTGGCCGATGGTATCAAGAGCGTGATGTGTGTCAGCGACCTGACAGTCGCCAAGACCGACACCGTCAAGCAGAATGATGCCAAGGGTAAGGAACTCACTTACATCGTCTATCAGATTCAGGATGCCCAGAAGAAGGATCTCGGTGCAGCCGTAGAGTCAACGACAGGCGGCTTCGGCGGTGACTTGAAGGTGCTCGTAGGCTTTGACCCCGAAGGCAAAATCTTAGGTTATACCCTGCTGGAGCATGCTGAGACACCAGGACTCGGTGCCAAGGCCGACAAGTGGTTTCAGAAAGGAGAGAAGGGCGACATCATCGGCAAGTCGCCTGCAGAGCCTCTGACAGTATCCAAGGACGGTGGCCAGGTGGATGCCATCACGGCCTCCACGATTACCAGCCGCGCCTTCCTGCTCGCTGTGAACAATGCATATAGTGCTTACAAGGCTACGCCCGTTGATGGTGAGACTGGCGCGACCCCTAAAGAAAAGGAGGAATAAGGTATGAATGCAATACAGATTATAAAGAATGGCATCGTCAAGGAGAACCCGACGTTCGTCCTGATGCTCGGTATGTGTCCTACGCTGGCCACAACCACTTCTGCCCTCAACGGTATGTCGATGGGCCTCGCTACGATGGCTGTGCTTATCTGCACCAACTTCGTCATCTCTTGTCTGAAGTCGATCACGCCCGACAAGGTGCGCATCCCTGTGTTTATCGTGGTGATTGCCGCGTTCGTGACCATCCTGCAGATGGTGATCAAGGCTTTCCTGCCTGACATCGACGCGGCCCTTGGACTCTTCATCCCGCTGATTGTGGTGAACTGTATCATCCTCGGACGTGCTGAGGCCTTCGCTGCCAAGAACTCGCCCGTTGCCTCTCTTTTCGATGGTATTGGTATCGGTCTTGGCTTTACGCTGGGTCTGACGCTCCTCGGCATCTGCCGTGAGTTGCTCGGCTCCGGCTCCGTCTTCGGCTTCGCGCTGATTTCTGAGACCTACAACATCCTGCTCTTCGTGCTGCCTCCGGGTGCTTTTATCACCCTCGGCTTCCTGATTGCAATCGTCAATAAATTAAGAAAGGCATAAGTTTATGGAATATATACTGATTTTCATTAGCGCCATCTTCGTGAACAACATCGTGTTGTCACAGTTCCTGGGCATCTGTCCGTTCCTTGGCGTATCGAAGAAGATTGACACCTCGCTGGGTATGTCGGCTGCCGTTGCCTTCGTGCTGACGCTGGCCACGATCGTGACCTGGCTCGTTCAGAAATACGTACTCGACCCCAACGGTCTGCAGTACTTGCAGACGATAGCCTTCATCCTCGTCATCGCCTCGCTTGTGCAGATGGTGGAGATCGTGCTGAAGAAGGTGTCGCCCGCCCTCTATCAGGCACTGGGCATCTTCCTGCCCCTGATCACGACCAACTGTGCCGTGCTTGGTGTGGCCATCCTCGTGATTCAGAAGGACTACAACCTGCTGCAGTCGGTGGTCTATGCCTTCTCTACGGCTATCGGCTTCGGACTGGCTCTGACCGTCTTCGCTGGTATGCGTGAGCAGTTGGAGTTGGTAAAGATTCCGAAGGGCATGCAGGGTATGGCGATCGTGATGCTTTCTGCCGGTCTGCTCTCGCTGGCCTTCATGGGCTTCTCTGGTGTTGACGGTGGCCTGAAAGTGTTGTTTGGTTTGGATTGATTCTTGCATAAAAAAGACGGATGCCGCTCTTCCATTCTGCGAGGAGCGGCATCCGTCGTTTTGTGGGTATTTGTCGTTTATGTGTTCGGCATCTGTCGTGCTATTTACGGATAGAGTGTGATGGTGCCCCCATCACTCTGGCAGTAGTTTTGTATCAGTTGCTGGATATAGCGAGCATTGTCGGCTACGCGCTCCCTGTTGCCGTCATAGCCATTGATGAGCACCACGAGGTGTGTTGTCGCCAGCGTCATCTTCGTGCGCTCATTGTCGCTTGTGGGCGTACCTACGCCTCCCTGGGCATCGCGATAGACGGGTAGACCTGCTATGTTCAGCATGCCCCGTCCTATGCCCTCATAAGGCTCTCCCTCGCGCCCGATGCCTAACGTGAGCGTATCGCCAATGAACTTATCGGCATCGAAACCACCGATGCTGTAGCCGAAGGCGATGGAAGCCAGATTCACCAAGTCAACGAGCGTATCTATCTGATAGAGTTCCTTCCCCTGCAGCATACGCCTGATCAACTGTTCGCTGGCAGGGCGGTAGCGTGAGGGATCCTTGCCGCAGGCCTTGTAGACGCGGCGTGTGGCAGCGATGCCTGGCAGTGTCTTCAGACTCTCCGTCGTCAGTTCCCGTCGTAGGCGTTCTTCTAGCGTATGGATCTCCTCCCACAATGGTTCGGAGTAGGGGCTGTTGACGACGCGAGCGTCCACCGCGGCTCCTACGAAGTCAGGGCAGACGCTCGCTATCTCTTGCGAAACGATGATGTTCATGTTGGTTTACTGATCTGGGTCGCCTTGATAGTGGTACTCCTTGATGTTCGGGTTGGTGCCCAGGTCGTGATTGTCGATGACGGTGCTGCGGATGACGCCGTCCTTATAGTCCTTCTGCATCGGGCCCACGTTGAGAAGCAGGTCTTCGTAGGTGACGGTGGGGATGACCAGTCCGTACAGGCCGAAGCCGACACGCACACCGTCAGTATGGATGTTGTTGAAGATGTAGGCTGTGCGGAACCATGTGTGGTTGAAGATCTCAAGCCTGTTGTTCTTGTTCAGCGAGGTGCGCAGGTCCTTGTTGATGCGGGCAGTATCGGCCTTGCTGAAGGTGTTCGAGATGTTGTTCACGTAGTCGTCGATCTTGTCGCCTCTGATGCTGTCGTTGGCATCGATGCACTGCAGGATATTGTCGATGGTCTCTTGCTCCATCTCTTCATACGTGGGCTTGGTCATAATGCCCAGGATGAACAATACCGCAATGATGCAAAAGAGGATGACCAACTTGCCGAGGCAACTGTGGTAGAATGCCTGAGCCGTCGTCTGCTGGTTTCTGTAACTGCTTCTGTTTGACTGGTCCATAATGTGTTTTAGATTTTATTGTTATGAATTAAGTTCATGAATTCCTGGCGCGTCTTGGCCTGGTTGAAGGCTCCGCTGAAGTCGCTGGTGGTAGTGATGCTGTTTTGCTTCTCCACGCCTCGCATCTGCATGCACATGTGGCGCGCCTCGACGACCACCATCACGCCGAGGGGTTTGAGTGTCTGTTGGATGCACTCCTTGATCTGGAGCGTCATGCGCTCCTGTACTTGTAGCCTGTGGCTGTAGATATCCACCACGCGGGCTATCTTTGAGAGCCCTGTGATGTATCCGTTGGGTATATAGGCCACGTGCACCTTTCCGTAGAAGGGGAGCATGTGGTGTTCGCAGAGCGAGAAGAAGTCGATGTCCTTGACGATGACCATCTGCGAATAGTCTTCCTTGAAGAGGGCATCTGTGAGCACTTTGTGGGCGTCCATGGCATAGCCTCTTGTCAGCACCTGCATGGCCTTTGCCACGCGCATCGGTGTCTTCTGAAGTCCCTCGCGTTCAGGGTCTTCGCCGAGCAGTTGCACTATCTGCTTATAATGTACAGCCAACTCTTCCAGTCCTTCTCTGTATTCTGTTTCTGGGTTCATGTCTGATTAGGGATTTGACGGAGTCTGGTAGGGAACGGTGATTTTGCCTTTGACGATGATGGCCGAGTTGTAGCCCAGTTTCTTCACGGCGTTCAGTATCTGGTGGGCTTCCTCGTAGGTGCGGTAGTTGCCCATGCGGCAGATCCATCTTGGGGAGTAGAAGTGCACGTAGACGGGTTCACCGGGGAAGAGCGTGTTGATTTCCTTGCCAGCCTTCTCTGCCTTGACGCGCGAGTCTCTGGAGTTGCCACCGGCATATACCTGTACGCGATAGCCGTTGATCTTGTAGCCGCCTTTCATCACCTTCTTGCGGTCGTCTACCACGCTGGTGGTGTCGGGCACTGTGTCCCCACCTGTTATCACCTGCTGAGTCCTGCTTTCTGTGGCCTTCTGCTGTGGTGCAGTCCTCTCGTCGGTCCTGGGCTGCGTGGTGGTCACCTGTGTCGTCTTGGGCTTTACCTGTTGCTGCTGTATGGCCTCAAACTTCGGGCCGTTCACCAGTTCCTCAATATCCTTGTCCTGTGTCACCGTGACTTTGCCTTCACCTGTCTTGCTCTGCTCGAGTTGCTGGGTGAAAGTCTGGGCAGATAATGGTAAAAAAGTAAAAAGATAAAGTGGCAAGACCATGCTTACCTTCAGGAACTGTTGATGTCTTCTCTCTTTACGTTTCATGTCGTCTTATTCTTACCTTTTTACCTTTTTACTTTTTTACCTTTTTACCTTTACTTCTTCCAGGCGTCGATGATGCCCTTGAAGTCAGCGCACTTCAGCGAAGCGCCACCGATGAGGCCCCCGTCGATGTCGGGCTTGGCGAACAGTTCAGGCGCATTGCTTGCCTTGCAGGAGCCACCATAGAGGATGGTCGTGTCCTCAGCCACGTCCTTGCCATACTTCTCGGCGATGATGCTGCGGATGTAGGCGTGGATTTCCTCTGCCTGCTCTGCGGTTGCTGTCTTGCCGGTACCGATGGCCCAGATGGGCTCGTAGGCGATGACGATCTTGCGGAAGTCCTCCTCAGCAAGGTTGAATACACTGCCCTCGAGTTCGGCCTTCACCACCTCGTTCTGCTTGCCAGCCTCGCGCTCTGCCAGGCTCTCTCCGATGCAGAAGATCACCTTCAGGCCGTTCTTCTGGGCCAGCAGCACCTTCTCCTTCAGGATCTCTGGAGTCTCCTTGTAGTACTCGCGACGCTCAGAGTGGCCGAGGATGACATACTGTG
>CAMVJQ010000074.1 GCA_947167845.1 uncultured Prevotella sp.
TAGCCATCTTCTCAGCCGTCAACCGTTATCTGGCCAAGATCATGAACCAGTTCCCGCAGTACGATGTGGAGTTGGAAGAGACCCACCACGTGCATAAACTCGACCATCCATCAGGCACGGCCATCACGCTGGCTGAGGAGATTGTGGAGCGTCTGGACCGCAAGGAGGGCTGGGCTGAGGAGACGACTGATCCGAAGTTGCTCCGCGTGGATGATATCCGTCGCGGTGAGGTGCCTGGTATCCATACCATCCGCTACGACTCAGAGGCTGACCTGATCACCATCTCGCACGATGCCCATAGTCGGAAAGGCTTTGCCCTCGGAGCCGTGTTGGCTGCTGAATACACTAAGGAGCATCAGGGACTGCTGACAATCTCAGATATGTTTAAATTCTGAAACATAGGTTAAAGGCGCAACTTTCGGAAAGGCGGGGTGCGTCAAACCTTTGTGAATCATATTTATCTAAAATGGAAAAAAAGAAAGAATTCAACCCGAAGGTGCAGTGGGCGAAGTTCATCGTTGTGCTGCTGCTCTATCTGGCTTTCCTCTACTGGGTGAAGTCGTGGTGGGGCCTGCTCGTCATCCCGTTCATCTATGATGTCTATATCACGAAGAAGATCAAGTGGCAGTGGTGGAAGGAAGAGGAAGGCCCGGTCAGGTGGGTGATGTCGTGGGTCGACGCCCTCGTGTTCGCCCTCGTGGCCGTCTATTTCATCAACCTGTTCTTCTTCCAGAATTACGTGATTCCATCGAGTTCGCTGGAGAAGTCGCTGCTGACGGGCGACTACCTGTTTGTCTCGAAAGTGTCGTATGGCCCTCGTATCCCCCAGACGCCGCTGACGATGCCGCTGACACAGCACACCCTGCCCGTTGTGGAATGCAAGAGTTATATTGAGTGGCCGCAGTGGGACTATCGCCGTGTGAAGGGCTTCGGCAATGTGCAGTTAAATGATATCGTGGTGTTCAACTATCCTGATGGCGACACGCTCTGCTCGGCGCAGAAATACCAGCCCTTCGACTTCTATCGGCTGTGCTACGAGATTGGCTATCAGATGTATCCACAGCGGCCTAATCCCGATTCGCTGGATTTCGACATGCGCCGCAAATACTTTGATGCCATCTATCAGGGCGGCCGCCAGTTCATCGTCGACAATCAGGCTGAGTACGGCGAGATCATGACACGCCCGACCGACCGTCGCGAGAACTACGTGAAGCGCTGCGTAGGGCTGCCCGGACAGACGCTGCAGATCAAGAACCGCATCATCTATCTCGACGGCAAGGCCAACAAGGAGCCCGACAACGTGCAGTACACCTATCACGTGAAGTTGAAGCAGTCGATACCCGACGAGTTGATGAAGGAACTGGGCATCACGATGGAAGACCTGATGAGCCTGAACACCGTCGGATACATGCCCATGACCAAGCATGCCGTGGAGATGCTGAGGGCCAAAGGCTATGCCGAAAGCATCACGCTCAACACCGAGGCGGAAGACTGGGACATCTACCCCCTGAACGGCAATCTGCACTGGACGCGCGACAACTACGGCCCCGTCTGGATACCCAAAAAAGGCGAATCCATCAACCTCACGCCTGAGAACATCGCCATATATGAGCGCCCCATCCGCACCTATGAGGGCAACAGCCTGGAGGTGAAGGACGGACAGATCCTGATCAACGGAAAGGCTGCCAAACGCTATACCTTCAAGATGGACTACTACTGGATGATGGGCGACAACCGCCATAACTCGCTCGACTCGCGCTACTGGGGCTTCGTGCCTGAGGATCACATCGTGGGCAAGCCCATCTTCATCTGGTGGAGCAGCGACCCAGACCGCAGCGGACTGGGCGGCATCCGCTGGAACAGACTCTTCAGATTCGTTGACAACATCAAGTAAATGAGCGACTCGCTGAAGTTCCTGCTGGCACTCGTGATGGCCATCGTGGTCATGCTCATCTTCCGTGCCCTCGTCTTCACCCTCTATACCGTGGAGGGCGACGGCCTGGAGCCGGTGTTCCAGAAGGGCGACAGACTGGTGGTGAACCGCTGGAGTTATGGTCTCAGGACAGGCGGCGAGGGAAGCATCTTCGACTACGGCAGACTATGCCGGCAGGCCATCCGAAAGGGCGACCTCATCGCCTTTGAGGACGCGCAGGGGCACACGTTCATCTGCCGTTGCACGGGTGTGCCTGGGGATACCGTCAGTGTCGGACTGAAGTATGGCAGCGGCGAGACGAAGCCCGGCCCGGTGGTGGTGCCGGGGCAGGCGACCTGCGACGAGCGCGACTTCTATTGGGTGGAACCGCTGGGCAAGAATAATCCCATCAGCAGCGAGCAGTTGGGATTCGTGCCTGAGGAACGCATCATCGGCCGTGTCTGTATCATGCTCTTCGGACACGACTCCGAAGCACCCTTCTGGATGGGATGGCGGGGCCCCCGACTCGTCAGGCGCCCATGAGCGTGCTGCTGAGTACAACCTACTTCGGCCCCGTGCAGTGGTATCAAAAACTCTGCAGGGCCGGCGAGGTGGTGATAGAACGGTTCGAGACATTCCAGAAACAGACCTACCGCAACCGTTGCCTGATAGCCACCACGCAGGGCGTGCAGCCGCTGACCGTCCCGGTGGAGCACGGCGCGTCGCGGCTGATCAGGGACATACGCATCAGCGACCACGGCCAGTGGCGCCACCTGCACTGGAATGCCCTGCAGAGTGCCTACGGGGAATCGCCCTTCTTCGAGTATTATCAGGACGACATCCGCCCGTTCTTTGAAGAAAAGCGGTGGGCCTTTTTGCTCGATTTCAACGAGGAGATACGCGCAAAAATGTGCGATTTGATCGACATCCAGCCCCGCGTGGCCTACAGTGCTGCATTCGGCAGCGGCGGGCGTGACTTCCGCACACTCATCACGCCCAAGCACCCGGAGCCCGACCCTGACTTCAGCCCCAGGCCCTACTATCAGGTGTATCAGCAAAAGTACGGCTTCCTGCCCAACCTGTCCATCCTCGACCTGCTCTTCAACATGGGGCCCGAAAGTATTTACTATCTGACATAGACTTAATTATGTGGAATAAACCTTGGACAATGAAAGAGGGCTTCCTCGCCGGAGGGGCTCTGATAGCCGTCGGCCTTCTGCTCGAACTGAGTGCCGGCCCTGTCGAGTGGGGCGTCTTCGCCTGGCCCGTCAACGGTGTGGTGCTGGCCATATTCCTGGCCGTCATCATTGCGATGCACCTGCTGCGCAAGGAGGTGTACGCCTTCCGCTTCCTGTCGACCTATCAGGCCGCCATCCCCGTGATGTGCTATGCCGTAGTGCTGACGGTCGTCATGGGCCTGACGCGGCAGTCGGCCGACGGGCGGTGGATCTACAACATGCTGACCTTCTGGCCCTTCGTGCTCACCTATGTCTACATGGCGGTGATCGTGGGCCTGGTGAGCATGAGAATAGTACCAGCACTGAAAGAAACCTCGTGCCCCCGTACCCCCGCGCCCCGGCGCCCCCGAAAAATTTTAGCCGCCCTCTTCCATCTGGGACTCTTCATCACCATGACGACGGCCACGCTAGGCAATGCCGACATGCAGCGGCTGAAGATGATCACCGTCATCGGCGAGCCTGAATGGCGGGCCCTCGACCAACAGGGACGCATCGTGGAGATGCCGATGTCCATCGAGTTGAAGAAGTTTATCATGGAGACCTATGACGACGGTTCGCCCAGGCGTTTTGCCTCTGAGATAGAGATTCAGACCAAGTCGGGCAAGACCGTCGCGGCCACTGTCGACGTCAACAAGCCTGTCGAGGTCGACGGCTGGAAGATATACCAGTATGGCTACGACACGGAGCAGGGTGCCCAAAGCAGCACAAGCATCCTTGAACTGGTCAGCGACCCGTGGCTGCCATACGCCTATGCCGGCATCTATATGATGCTGGCGGGCGGCGTGCTGATGCTGTTTATGGGATTAAAGCCTGCGCGTAGGCAAAGTGCCGGCGCAGGGAATGAGAGGAAGGAGGATCAGGTATGAGTTGGGAGTATTTCGTCTATTTCGCAGTAGTGTCGGTATTGTTGTGGGCCTTGGGAGCCTATGCCGCTTGGCGCAGCAAGTCGGCACTGGTCTATGCCGCCACGGGCCTGGGTCTGCTGGTGTTTTTAGCCTTCATCCTGTCGATGTGGGTGTCGTTGGAGCGTCCGCCGCTCCGCACGATGGGCGAGACGCGCCTGTGGTACTCCTTCTTCCTGCCGCTGGCAGGCCTGATGGTCTATTCGCGATGGCACTACAAGTGGATCCTCACCTTCTCCACCATCCTCTCGCTGGTGTTCATCTGCGTCAACCTCTTCAAGCCCGAGATTCACTCGAAGACGCTGATGCCGGCCTTGCAGAGTCCCTGGTTTGCGCCTCATGTGATAGTCTATATGTTCGCCTATGCCCTTCTGGGGGCCGCCACCGTGATGGCCGTCTATCTGCTCTTCTTCAAGCAGCAGTCTGCCACGGCCGAGGAGTATGACATCACCGACAATCTCGTCGGCACGGGCTTTGCCTTCATGACCTTCGGTATGCTCTTCGGCGCCCTGTGGGCCAAGGAGGCCTGGGGCCACTACTGGTCATGGGACCCGAAGGAGACCTGGGCGGCCATCACGTGGTTCTCCTATCTGGTGTATATCCACTACCGTCAGGTGCCTTCCCACAACCGCCGCCTGGCCCTCTGGGTGCTGCTCGTCTCGTTCGTGCTGCTACAGATGTGCTGGTGGGGCATCAATTATCTGCCGAGTGCACAGGCTACATCGGTGCATACTTACAGCAATTAAAAGCCCCTGACTCACCAATCCTTGAACTCCAGTTCCAACTGTATCCAGTGCGGCTCGTCGCCGGGCATATCGCTATGGCTGTTAGAGACACCCAAGCCAAGCAAACGGATAGGGTGCTCGCGACTGTAACTGACCTCCCGCATCAGTTGCTTGGCCAGCGGCAGGATGTCATCCTTCGTACGGAGGATGCGCCCCACGGTGATGCTGCGCGTGATCTGCTGGAAGTCGGCAAACTTCACCTTCAGCGTCAGCGTGCGCCCCTCAAACTCATTCTTCTCAAGGCGGCGCACCAGTTCAAGCACCGTGTGATAGAGTTCGATAGTCACCTGCGAGGGCTCGTGCAGGTCGGTCATAAACGTCTGCTCGCAACTGCACGACTTGCGCTCCCACTCTGAGATGACAGGCCGCTCGTCGACACCCCGTGCAAAGTCATAGAACACACGGCCCATCTTGCCGAACTCCTCCGACAGATGCTGCAGCGACTGCCGGCGCAGGTCAGCCCCCGTGAAGATGCCCATCCGGTGCATCTTCTCCGCTGTCTTCCTGCCCACTCCCCAGATGCGTGAGATGTCGAGTTGGTCGATGAATGTCTGCGCCTTGTCGGGATGGATCACGCAGAGGCCGTCGGGCTTGCGGTAGTCGGAGGCGATCTTCGCCAGAAACTTGCAGTACGACACGCCGGCCGATGCCGTCAGCCGCGTGTCCTCGCGGATGCGCCGCTTAATATCCCTGGCGATGTCGACGGCCATCGCGATGCCCTTCTTGTTGTCAGTCACGTCGAGGAAGGCCTCATCGAGCGACAGCGGCTCTATCAGGTCCGTATAGTCCTGGAAGATGCTGCGTATCTGGCGGCTCACCTCCTTGTACTTTGAGAAATGGGGCTCCACGATGATGAGTTGCGGACAGAGGCGCTTGGCCACCTGTATCGACTGAGCCGAATGCACGCCGAACCGACGCGCCTCGTAACTGGCCGTGGATACCACGCCGCGCTCTGCATCATAGCCCACGGCTACGGGCAGTCCCTGCAGTTCCGGACGATCGCGCTGCTCCACGGCAGCGAAGAACTGGTCCATGTCGACGTGTATGATCTTGCGCTCTCCCATCACTGTGATTTCATTTCGACTTTGCAAAGTTATGAAATAAGTGAGAGAAAAGCAAAAGAAATCAAAAATTCTTTTCTTTTCCGAACGAAAAGTAAGTTCGGAAAAGAAAAGATTATACCCTATCGGATGAACAGCAGTTCGCGGTACTTAGGCAACGGCCAGAGGCTGTCGTCGACGATCAACTCCAATTTGTCTATCTCGTAGCGGATGGTGTCCAGTTTAGGCTCCACCGTGTCGTGATAGGCAATGGCCTTCTGATGCTCGTCCTCAATCTTATTGGCCTGCTTTCGGGCATTGACCAAATCCTCCACCCCCTTCTCGATGGCACTGGTGCGCTCGGCTATCTCCTGAATGATCTTCTTGTTGCGGACGGAGAGTTTGTCGGCGGTGTCGATGGGGAAGACGACCGACATGTAGTTGATGTTCTGCAACAACTGTGTCTGGTAGCGGGTGGCTACGGGGATGATGTGGTTCATCGAGAGGTCGCCAAGGACGCGGGCCTCGATTTGAATCTTCTTCGTATAGGTCTCCCACTTCACCTCATTGCGGGCTTCCAACTCCTTACGGGTCATCACGCCGAGGCTTTCGAACATCTGGATGCTGGATTCGTCGAGGTAGCGCTCGAAGATTTTCGGGCACGACTTCTCGACGTCAAGACCACGGCGGGCAGCCTCCTCCACCCATTCGTCGCTGTAGCCGTTGCCATCGAAGCGGATGGGCTTGCAGGTCTTGATGTCCTCACGCAGCACCTCAATGATGGCATGCATCACAGCGCTATGGCCTGTGCCTTCGAGCCGCTTCTCCAATTCGGGAATGCGGGCGTCCACACGCTTCTTGAAGTCCGCCAGGGCTTCAGCGACGGCACTATTCAGGGCTATCATCGCCGAGGCACAGTTGGCCTCCGAGCCCACGGCGCGGAATTCGAAGCGGTTGCCAGTAAAGGCAAAGGGCGACGTGCGGTTGCGGTCGGTATTGTCGATGAAGAGTTCGGGAATTTCGGGGATGTCCATCTTCATGCCCTGCTTGCCGGCCATGGCGAGGATGTCGCTGACATCGGCCTTCTCGACGTGATCGAGCAGTTCGCTGACCTGCTTGCCGAGGAATGAGGAGATGATGGCTGGCGGAGCCTCGTTGGCTCCCAGGCGGTGGGCGTTGGTGGCCGACATGATGCTGGCCTTCAGCAGACCGTTGTGGCGCCAGACACCCATCAGTGTCTCAACGATGAAGGTGGCGAAGCGCAGGTTCTGCTCAGCCGTCTTGCCGGGGGCATGGAGCAGCACGCCGTTGTCGGTCGAGAGGCTCCAGTTGTTGTGCTTGCCGCTGCCGTTGATGCCGGCGAAAGGCTTTTCATGGAGCAAGACACGAAAACCGTGCTTGCGGGCAACGCGCTTCATCACCGACATGAGCAGCATGTTGTGGTCGACGGCCAGATTGGTCTCCTCGAAGATGGGCGCCAGTTCAAACTGGTTCGGCGCCACCTCGTTGTGGCGCGTCTTGCAGGGGATGCCCAGTTCGAGGGCAACAATCTCCAGTTCCCGCATAAAGGCGGCCACGCGCTCGGGGATGGAGCCGAAGTAGTGGTCGTCCATCTGCTGGTTCTTGGCAGAGTCGTGGCCCATCAGGGTGCGCCCCGTCAGCAGCAGGTCGGGACGGGCAGAATAGAGGCCCTCGTCGACGAGGAAGTACTCCTGCTCCCAGCCGAGGTTCGACGTCACCTTCTTGACCGTCGGGTCGAAGTAGTGGCATACGTCCGTTGCAGCCACATTGACGGCATGCAGGGCACGCAGCAAAGGGGCCTTGTAGTCGAGTGCCTCGCCCGTATATGATATAAATACGGTGGGGATGCAGAGCGTGTCATCGATGATGAAGACGGGCGACGTGGGGTCCCAGGCCGAGTAGCCGCGGGCCTCGAACGTGCTGCGGATACCCCCAGAGGGGAACGACGAGGCGTCGGGTTCCTGCTGTACGAGCAGTTTGCCGCTGAACTCTTCGACCATTCCACCCTTGCCATCGTGCTCGATAAACGAGTCGTGCTTCTCAGCCGTGCCTTCGGTCAGCGGCTGAAACCAGTGGGTATAGTGCGTCACACCGCAGTCCGTGGCCCACTGCTTCATGCCTGCGGCCACGGCATCGGCCACCTCGCGGTCGAGCCGGGCACCGTTGTCCATCACGTCCATCATCTTCTCGTACACGTCCTTAGGCAGGTACTTGTACATCTTCTCACGGTTGAAGACTTTCCGTCCGAAATACTTGGCCGGACGGTCACTTGGTGTTTTTACGTCGAGCGGCTTCTTTTTGAATGCCTCACCGACAACCTGAAATCTTAATGTTTCCATAACTTCTTTCTGTTTAGTTTATGATGCTTTTTTACTCTCACTGTTGCTTCATTCCGCTGCAAAGGTAATCAAAATGAAACAATTTCAGCAATATTTCCGCACAATTTGTCTGTCAAAACTTTAAATATCCGACAATTTGTAAACTATCTGGCATATTTACCCGCCAAATAGTTATCACATTGCATCAAAAAAGCCCTTGTCCGTTGCAAACTGTCAGGAGGCGCTGGTGAATTCAATGGAGAAGGTGGTATGGTATCCCGTGCGGGGCCGTTCCTCAAGATTCAGGTAGCCCCCTTGTTGCAGCATCAGCCGCCGCGAATAAGAGAGGCCTATGCCGCTACCCGTGCGCTTGGTGGTAAAGAAAGGTACAAAGACACTCTGGCAGGCCTCTGCCGGGATGGGGTGTCCGTCGTTGCTGACGTAGAGCATCGGGGCAACGTATTCCAATCCGATTTGTGTTGCTCCGGCCTCGATGGCATTCTTGAAGAGGTTGATGAGCACCTGGCGCAGCATGTTGCGGTCGATGCAGACCATGATATGGTCGGCCACAAGACTGTGCCAGCCGATTTGGGGATAGAGCTGTTGGATATCCTCGAGGAAGCCGGCGAGACGGACATCCTGCAGCGACGGCTGCTGAAGTTGCAGCAGTTTCCGATAGGAGTCTACGAAGTCGCTCAAGTGCGTCGAGGCAGTGTGGATGGCCTGGATGCCTGCCTCGAGCGCGGTGCCTTTCACGTCGTCACGGCTGAGCATCGACTGGCTGATGCTGGTGATTGGGGCCGTGGCATTCATGATTTCGTGGGTCAGCACACGCGTCAGTTTCTCCCACGACTCCACCTCATTCTGGTTCACCTGCTGGCGAATGACTTGGCCGAGTTGATTAAGAGCCTCCTGCATGGCGCGTTCGCCAGACAACAGTCCATCCGTAGGCAGGCGGAACGAGAAATCATGATTGCGAATGGCCTCTTGCATCAGATAGGCTCGCAGGCGCAGGCGCCGCTGATGGCGAACGAACCACCAGCCGAGTGCCCCCAAGGCTACACCTATTATAATATATATCCCTATCATCGACTATCCTGTTGCACGTCTCGAGCGGTAGCAAATTCTTCATTCTTCATTTTCAGAGCCGCTTCATCTTGTTATAGAGAGTCTGGCGCGTGATGCCCAGCAGTTCGGCCGCCTGTGAGAGGTTGCCGTGACAGCGGTCAATGGTGCGGCGGATATGCTCTTTCTCCACCTCGTCGAGACTCACCACCTCGCTTTGCATGTCGAGCACATCCTTCAGCTTGCGTACTAACTCGTCGTTGTCCCAGGGCTTGGTGATGAAGTCGGCGGCACCGCTCTTCAGCCCCTTCACCGCTATCGACACGTCGGCGTAGGCCGTCAGCAGCACCACGGGTATGTGCGGATGCTGCTTGCGGATGGCCCGGAGCCAGAAGAGGCCCTCCTGCCCGCTGTTCACGCCGAGGGTGAAATTCATGTCGAGCAGCACGATGTCTGTTTCCTCCTGCGCCATCGTCTTGAGGATGCCGTCGGGCTGTTCCAGGGTGATGATACGCTCGAACGTACCGTCCAGCAGATAGCGCATGGCCGTCAGAATCGACGGGTTGTCATCTACGATAAGTATGGTGCCATATTGTTTCATGGCGGCAAAGGTACGAAGATTCTGTCTAAAAATCATACAGTGAGGTGTCTAATTTTTAGACAATCTGCATTTCTGCGCTTCACAGAATGACAAATGACAAAAAACAAATGATAACTTTGCAGCATCAAAACGATGCGATTATGAAACAACTGATGACTTTATCATTTATCATCTGGCATTTGGCACTCTGCCCCGCCGGGGCGCAGGAGTGGACGATGCGGCAGTGCATGCACTACGCTGTGGAGCACAACCACGAGGTGAAGCGGACGGGACTGGAACTCGACAATCACAAGGCCAGCCGGACAGGGGCCATCGGGCGTCTGCTGCCCGAAGTGGACGCAAGGGTCGGAGCACAGTACAACTTCGGCCGCGCCATCGACCCGGAGACCAACCTCTACAACAATGTGAACACCTTCACCAATGGCTACTCACTAAGTGCATCGCTGCCGGTGTTCGACGGATTCAGCCGCCTGCACGCACTTCATGCAGCCAAAGCCAGCGTGATGATGGGGCACGCGGCTTACCGTCAGAGGCAGAATCAGACAGCCCTCAGCGTACTGCAGGCTTTTGTCAGCGTGGCCTATTATGAGGGGCTGGTCAAGATGGCCGAGGAGAAAGTGGAGGAGACCACGCTCCTGCTTCAGCAGACACGCATACTGGAGGAGGTAGGCCGGAAGAGTGCCGCCGACGTGGCCCAGGTGGAATCGCAGAAGGCAGAGGCCGACTACGAACTGACCCGCCAGCAGAATCTCTCATCCTCGGCTCTGCTGGAACTGAAGAAGGAGATGGCCTTCCCGATGCAGGATACGCTGCGGATTCTCTTCCGCGGGGAGCCGAAAGACCCTCCGACGCAGGAGGATCCCCTTCCCATAAGCGAAGGGCACCCATCAGTAAGCGAGGCCAATCCGGAACTCGAGGCATCGCGCTTCCAGATGCTGGCTTCACGGCACGAGTGGCGTCAGGCCCGTGCGGCCTTCTTCCCCTCTCTCTCGTTGAGTGCGGGCCTGAACACCACTTACTTTCACACACTGCATTCTGACGAAGGGCAGCCGTTCCACAACCAGTTCTGGAACAATATGGGCGAATACGTGGGGGCCACGCTGAGCATCCCCCTCTTCAACCGCCTGCAGACCATCACCAGCATTCGAAAAGCCAAGAACAACTACCGGATAGCCTGTGAGAACTACGAACAAAAGAGACTGGAACTGGAGAAACTCAGCCGCGAGGCCTGGCAAGACTGGCTGGGCTATCAGAGACAGGCCCGACAGATGCAGGAGAAGGTGGAGGCCGACAGCATCGCCTATCAGTTGACGCGACGACAGTTCGAGGAGGGCCTCTCTACAGCCATCGACCTGCGCACCACTTCTGCCCAGTTACTCAACTCGAAGGCCACACTGCTGCAGTGCCGCCTGATGGTGATAGTGAAAGAGTACCTCATGCGCTACTATCGCGGCGAACAGATATGGGAATAAACCGTCAAACAGTAAATAAATAGGACTCGCTACGCGCTTGGCTTGTCCAAGAAATCGTAAATCGTCAAATCGTAAATTGAATTAGGATGGACAGAGTTATCAAAAAAACAAAGGCGCAGCGGCTGATGAAGTACTGGCCGTATGCGGCAGGAGGCTGCCTGGTGCTGGCAATGGGCTGCTGGCTGGTGTTTGGCAATCATGCCGCGACGCTGAAAGTCAGCCGCGACGAACTGACCGTCAGCGAGGTGCGGCGGACAGAGTTTAAGGACTATGTGAGGACCAACGGGCAGGTGATGCCCATCCAGGTGGTGCAAATCTCCCCTGAGGAGGGCGGCATAGTGATGGAGAAAGTGGTGGAGGAAGGTACACACGTCAGGAAGGGCGACGTCATCGTCCGTCTGTCGAACTCCAATCTCGACCTGCAGATCCTCAACGCCGAGGCCGAACTGGCCGAGAAGCAGAACCTGCTGCGCAACACCCAGGTGGCCATGCAGCAAGACAGGCTGAACAACCAGACGGAGCAGGCACAACTGGATATGGACACGCATCGCAAACAGCGCACCTTCGAGCAGAACAAACGGCTCTATAGTGAAAAACTCATCAGCCGCGAGGACTATCTGCAGTCGCAGGAGGACTACCAACTCTCGGCCAAGAAACGCTCGTTGGTGAGCCAGCGCCTGAGGCAGGACAGCATCTACCGAACGGTACAGATGGACCAGATGGAGGACAATCTGGAGAACATGCGCCGCAACGTGGTGCTCGTACGCCAGCGAAAGGACAAACTTGAAGTGCGCTCGGCCATCGACGGCGAACTGGGCCTGCTCGATGTGGAGTTGGGCCAGAGCATCCAGCCCGGTCAGAAGATAGGCCAGCTGAACGACCTCAGCGACTATAAGGTGCAGGCACAGATTGACGAGCACTATATCGATCGTGTCCGTCAAGGGCTGACTGCCACTTTCACTCGTGGCGACAAGCAGTATCAGCTGCAGGTGCGCAAGGTATATCCCGAGGTGCGCGAGGGCAAGTTCCGCTGCGACTTCATCTTCCGAGGCGAGCGCCCGGAGAACATCCGAACGGGCCAGACCTACTACATCGACCTCGAACTGGGCCAGCACGAGCAGGCCGTGCTCATCCCGCGCGGCACCTTCTTCCAGACCACCGGCGGGCAGTGGATCTTCG
>CAMVJQ010000075.1 GCA_947167845.1 uncultured Prevotella sp.
AGTTACTACCGAAGGGGAGGAGGCCTTCCGACTCTTTGTATTCAGTCCCCCTCCTGTAGGAGGGGGATTAGTTACTACCGAAGGGGAGGAGGCCTTCCGACTCTTTGTATTCAGTCCCCCTCCTGCAGGAGGGGGATTAGTTACTACCGAAGGGGAGGGGGCCTTCCGACTCTTTGTATTCAGTCCCCCTCCTACAGGAGGGGGATTAGTTACTACCGAAGGGGAGGGGGCCTTCCGACTCTTTGTATTCAGTCCCCCTCCTACAGGAGGGGTTAGGGGAGGTCATAACAACCGGCTTTTCGGACTGACCCTTTATTTCAGCAACACTTCCGCCTGTCGGCGGGCGGGCTTTCCCGTCTCTGTCAGAGGAATATGATCAACATGGATATATGCACGCGGCTGATAATACTTGGGCAGTACACGCCCACAGACGGCACGCGCCTCATCGACAGAGCCTTCAGTGAGCAGCACAGCCACCTCACCAAACTTAGGGTCAGCGCGCTTACTTAAGAGATAAGACACCTGCAAATGGGGGCGCAACTGTCGCTCCACTTCTTCCGCCTGAATCTTGATGCCACCGGAACAGATGACGTTGTCCTTGCGGCCAAGAATGCGAAAGCGCTGGCCGTCGAGTTCGGCGATATCGTTGGTTGTAAGTGTGTGGGGGCAGACTTCGTGGGCATCGATTACAAGACAGTTATCGCCAGTCAGACTGACCTTCACTGACGGGAAAGGCGTATACCAGTCAGAAGCATCCGGGCCATTCAGGCGGCGGAGCGCAATATGCGACAGCGTCTCCGTCATGCCATAGGTGCTCCACACGGCATGAGGGAAGTCTTTCAGTTCGGCTGCCATCGCGCCGTCTATCGCGCCGCCACCTATTATCAGATGACGAATCTGCTTGAGTCGCTCTCGCTCTTCAGGGACTTGAAGAGTGTTCCAAACTTGCATGGGCACCATCGCAGCGAAGGTGACATCACCCAAGGGCATTGCAGCAAGGATGACCTCCCCCACCCCCTCCTGTAGGAGGGGAGACTGGTATCTCTGAGATACCTCCTGTAGGAGGGGAGACTGGTATCTCTGAGATAATGACAGGGGATGGCCTGAAGGCTCGGCAGCGATCAGGCGCAGGCCGCGCTCCAGCGAGCGCACCACCATCATCTTGCCCGCTATATAGTCGAGCGACATGCAGAGCAGGGCCGTATCGCCAGCCTTGAGACCCAGAAAGTCGCAGGTGATACGGGCAGAGGCGAGCATCCGGCGCTTCTCAGCAAGCATCGGCTTGGGAGCACCCGTGCTGCCACTGGTCTGCACATGGACATACGGGCTGTCGCCATACCACTCGGAAAGGAAATCCTCCAGATTCATACGCTACGTCATCATGACTCTCCATAACTTGTCGCCACGAATCTCCAGCGGCATCGGGATATTGTCGGTGAACAGTTGCCCCGTTCCGAGCCCCTGCGGCATACGGATATCGTCGCCGTAGACATCAGAGGCAAACTGGGCAATGGCATTCAGGCCGACATTGCTTTCGAGGGCAGAGGTGATCCACGAGCCGATACCCGCCTCGCGGGCTGCACTGATCCACTCGCGACAACCCTGCATACCACCATGTAATGAGGGCTTGAGGATGATATAGCGGGGCTTGATGATGTGGAGCATGTGCGACTTCATCTCGGGATCGCTGACACCGATCAGTTCCTCGTCAAGGGCGATGGGCAGAGGTGACTCACGGCAGAGTTCTGCCATAAGGGCCCATTGTCCCTGACGGATAGGCTGCTCGATGGAATGGATGGCATACTGCGACAGCAGTTCGAGTTTATAGAGTGCCTCATCGAAAGGGAAGGCGCCGTTGGCGTCGAGACGCAGTTCCACCTCGTGGAAAGAGAAACGGCGGCGGATTCGCTTCACAAGATCAAGTTCCTGATCGAAGTCGATGGCGCCGATCTTCAGTTTCACGCAACGGAAGCCCTTCTCCAGTTTCTCCTCCATACGCTGCAGCATCTCGTCATAACGGCCCATCCATACGAGGCCGTTGATGGGAATCCCCGCCTCACCACGACTGAAAGCAGTATCAAAGAGCAGATGACCAGCGGCCTTGCCGCCCCGTCGCCCGGCCTCCTTGAGGTCAAGCAGTGCTGTCTCCAGTCCGAAGAGCATCGAGGGATAGTCGCGCATCGCCTCGTAGTCGATCTCTCCTGTCTGGCAGAACGCATCGCAGAATTTTTCCAGTATAACCTTGTAGTCTGGCCGTGCGTCACAACTGAGGTCGGGCAGCGGAGCACACTCCCCTACTCCCCGTCTGCCGCCATCCGATAGGTGTATCAGCCATATCTGCCGTGTGGTATAGACACCGCGCGATGTGCCCGCAGGCTGTTTGAAATGGAGCGTGCGCGCTTCGATATCGTAGGTCATGGCAGTTTGGGATATTTCTTGAAGTCGGGCTTGCGTTTCTCGAGGAAGGCCTTTCCGCCTTCTTGTGCCTCGTCGAGGAAGTAATAGAGCATGGTAGCGTCGCCTGCCAGTTCCTGAATGCCCGCCTGACCGTCGAGTTCGGCATTGAGTCCTGCCTTGATCATACGGAGAGCCAGCGGCGAGCGTTCCATCATCACCTCTGCCCACTCCACGCACTCTTCCTCGAGGCGTTCCAGAGGCACCACCTTGTTCACCATCCCCATCGCCTCAGCCTCGCGGGCTGTGTACTGCCGACAGAGGAACCATATCTCACGCGCCTTCTTCTGCCCCACGATGCGCGCCAGATAACTGGAGCCGAAGCCGGCATCAAACGAGCCCACCTTGGGTCCTGTCTGTCCGAAGATGGCATTCTCAGAGGCTATCGTCAGGTCGCACACCAGATGGAGTACATGGCCGCCGCCAATGGCGTAGCCGTTCACCATCGCTATCACAGGCTTGGGCAGGCGCCGTATCTGCATCTGTACATCAAGGACGCTCAGACGGGGCACGCCCTGCTCATCGACATAGCCGCCACGCCCTTTCACGTGCATATCGCCGCCAGAGCAGAAGGCGTGCTTCACATCAGCCAGCGTCTTGCCCTGAGGCACCTCCGACATAGCACCCGTCAGCAGCACCACGCTGATGTTCTGCATCTCACGGCACAGGGCGAAAGCCTGGCTCAGTTCCCACGTGGTTTTGGGCGTGAAGGCATTGCGGTATCGAGCCCTGTTGATCGTAATCTTGGCTATCCCGTTATATTCCTCGAAGAGAATCTCCTCGAACTCACGAATTGTTTTCCATTGTCTCATATCTTGAATGTTTTGTAATAATCACGCAGAGTCCGTTCGTCGTCTGAAGGATCAGTAAAGACCTCCAGGAGGACGGGACGGTCACTCTCTATATTTAATAAGGCATCAACGGCCTGAGTAAGTTGATGCGGGCCGTCGGCACGAAGATAGACGATGTGGTTCTGGCTGCAGACACCCTCGGCTGACGTATTATGCGCGGCAGCCACCATCTGATCTCGGGCAGGGCTCTGTTCCAGTCCACTGAGCATATTGAAGATGCCCCCACGCCCATTGTTAAGCAGCAGGATGCGCAGGTTGCCGCGCAGGTTCTGATTCCACAGGGCATTCTGATCATAGAAGAAACTCAAGTCGCCGATGACACAGAACACCCTGTCGGATGAAACCACAGAGAATCCTGCCGCCGTCGACAGGGAGCCCTCGATGCCATTGACCCCACGGTTGCACCACACAGGATGCCTTGCGAAACTGTTGGCCAGGCGGATGGCAGAACTATTGGCATAATGGATATCAGCCTCGCCTACTGATGCTTCAAAATATTTCACGGCAGCCATCTGCGAGTAGCCCGGCTCATAGCCAAGAGCCTGTTCTTGCACCTTTGCGAGCAGTTCGTCCCACATCTGTACGAACGGATGGGGTTCCATCACCAGCATAAAGCGGATATGATCGGCCACGGCCTCCCCGTCGCCCTGGACGACGTGGGTGAGATTCATGAACGTATCGCTGACCTCCCCTGTCTCGTTGACCACCCATGTCTCCCTGGCCTTTCGCAGAAAGTGCTTAACACGCTTGCTGACGATGGAGCCGCCGATATACAGTACGAAATCGGGCACGTAGCACTCATCATCGCCAATCATCATGACAGCCTCATCAAGACCGGGATTCATGGGTTGCCCGCTGATGAGCATCGGACGCTTCGCCTGCAGGAACATACGGGTGACATGACTCAGCATCGCTGGCGAGATGTCGGCAGGTGTCCATTCTATCT
This sequence comes from uncultured Prevotella sp., assembly GCA_947167845.1. Lineage (GTDB taxonomy): Bacteria > Bacteroidota > Bacteroidia > Bacteroidales > Bacteroidaceae > Prevotella. The sequence goes on from CAMVJQ010000075.1 coordinate 4,252, forward strand.
TGCGCTCTACGGGCAATGCCTCGACAGAGAAGTCAAACAACGGTTCTGAGACGGGTACATTGATATGCACAGGTGCATTCCTGATGATTAAGGCTTCATTGATGAGCCGGTTGCAATACCAATGCTGCTCTGCATCCTGAGGTTCAGGCAGAGAGACGGCCTTGCGCACAAATCGTCCTAAGGCATCAGACTGCGGCAATGTCTGCCCGTCGAGTTGGTCTATCCATTGTGGAGGACGGTCGGCAGAGATGACTACCAGAGGCCGGTGCTGATACCAGGCCTCGGCGACGGCAGGTGATAAATTGAGCAGAGCCGTGCCAGAGGTGACGCATACGGCCACGGGCTGTTTCAGCCTCTGTGCCATGCCGAGGGCATAGAAGCCTGCTGAACGCTCATCCGTAACAGGATAGCACGTGATGTCAGGACACTCATTCAGATTATGCACGATGGGCGCATTCCTGCTGCCCGGGCAGACCACAGCATGACGAACGCCATGGGCGACGAGCAAACTCGTCAAAATGTTGATATTATCCTTATTGCTATACATGCTCAAATCATTTCACCATTCACTCTCCACTATTCCCCAGCAACGACCTCATCGTCTCCAGTTTGGCCTCTGTCTCCTGCCATTCTTGTTCCTCAGTACTCTCCCCCAACAGGCCACCACCCGCATAGAGATGGTAGCGGAGGCCCTCAATTTTCATGCAGCGAAGGGAAACGTAGAGGTGGGTGGAGGTATGGCCTCCACAGGCCCCTCCTGTATAAGGGGGACTGATGGGTTGGGCTGTAGGAGGAGGACAAATATCCAGAGGCCCCATGAAGCCGCTGTAGTAGCGACGGGGCGTATGCTCATTACGCACAATAAACTGATAGGCTGCGTGCTTGGGCAGTCCACAGACAGCAGGTGTTGGATGCAAGGTATGCAACAGGTCACCGATATGCTCGCTGTCTGGCAGCGTAAAGGTGAAGTCACTCCGCAGATGCACCAGGTTGGCGGCACGAACTGTCAAAGGCCCTTCCTCACGGAAGTCTGACGTGAACTGTTCGAGGCACTCTGTGATATAAGTGGCCACAATACGTTGCTCCTGAATATTCTTGGTGGTCCATCTGATACTCACACGGTCATCCATCTTCTGAGATGGCTGGGTATCAAAGGCCAGTTGCTCGCCCTCCAGTTTCATGGTGCCAGCCAGTGCGATAGTGCGCCACCGCCTTCCATCGCCTTCGAGCAGAATCTCAGGCGTAGCGGTCAGCCAGCAACCGCTCTTCTGTGTAGAGACAAGCGAGATGAACATCCTGGGATAGCGTTCACAAGCCAGAAGGAACAACTGCATCGGCTCGATGGGCTCTGCCGTCGATTCATCCGCACAACGGGCCAGGACGATTTTACGGAAGGTGCCCCGTAGCAACTGTGCGTGATAATTCGCAAAGTCTATCGCATAACTGCTCCTGTTGTGCTGTGAATTAGCAACGGGCTGCAGTCCCCCTCCGACATGGGCACATCGTTCCTGGTCTCTTGTGTCAAATGTTTCCACCTCATCGGGGCGGATGAGCAGGATGGTCTGATCCTGACGAATCTCGAAAGGTGCCACCACAAAACCTCGTCTGCCATTCAGTTCCTGACAGGTGAGCAACTCCATCGGCTCACCTTGTGTCTGACGGACTATCGTCGCATGGGTCTCATGCGGCAAACGAAAGATAGCATATGCCGGCATATTATTTCTTCGTCTTAATGATATAATTAGTGACCCGCACGTTGGAAATCAGTTCGCCGACGGAATTCTTGATGTCTACATTCCAGACGTGGAGCGTCTTTCCTGAGTGCAACAGCCGTGCATAGGCCGTCACAGTATCCCCTTCGGCCACTGCCTTCACATGGCTGCCGCTAACCTCAATGCCTACACAGGCACAGCCGGGACAAAGGGCCGACGAGCCGACACCGGCCACGTTCTCTGCCAATGCCAGCGAAGCCCCTCCACTCAGGAAGCCGAAGGGCTGGCGATTGCGCTCGTCCACCTGCATCCGCGCCATACACGTATCGCCCTCGGGGGTGGAGATGAACTCCATGCCGAGAGCGGTACTCAGGTTAGGCTTAGCGTTGATCAGTTCTTGTATCTTTTCTACATTCATCCTATTTAAACAAAGAATATTCCGGCACACTCCAAGCCAGTGCACTGGCTCCCAGCACATCGCGCTCACGGTCGTCCAGTTTGGAGGTGAGCAACTTCACCTTGCCGCGCATATTACCAAACACATGTTCCTCAAACGACTCGTATGCAGGGTCGAGCAGCCACTTTCCGGCATGGGAGATGCCGCCTGTGAGGATGATGGCCTCCGGATTCACGATTGAGGCATAGTTGGCCAAGCCCAGACCAAGCATATATCCCGTACGGCGGTACACCTCTATAGCCATCTCGTCGCCCTGATCGCAACACCCGGCTATCGTCCGAGGTGAGAGTTTCTCCAGGTCACGCATCAGCGAGGGACTGTCTGACTCACGCATCAGTTCCTCAGCCGTGGTCACAATACCCTTTGCACCCACATAGGCCTCCAGACATCCCCGATGGCCGCACCCGCAAAGCCGTCCTTCCGGCACCAGACAGGTATGGCCGAACTCACCGGCATAGCCGTCATGCCCTCTGTGCTCATGACTCTCGGAGAAGAAACAACTGCCGGTGCCGACACCCAGGCTGATGACGATGAAATTATTCATACCGTGGGCACAGCCAAACGTATATTCACCCAAGGCAGAGATATGGGCATCGTTGGAGAGGCCTACAGCCAGTCCGATACGCTCACGGAGCATCACTGCCAGTGGCACAACTCCCTTCCAAGGCAGATTAGCTGCATTCTCGATGGCACCTGACACAGAACTGGCACTGGGGGCGCTCACGCCGATAGAACGCACCGACTCATAGCCGCCATTGGCCTCCACCATCATGATGATCTTCTCACTCAGCACCTCCACGAAGTCGTTCACATTAGGATAGTCTGACGTGACGAGGAACTCCTCTGCCAATATATTTCCACGGATATCGACAAGGGCATAGGTCGTACGCTCATTGCTGATGTCGATACCGATTACTCTGGTCTTGATCTTAAACTCTTCCATTTTTCACACCTTCTATTTAAATAGTGAATACTCTTTTACATCCCAGGCCAGTGCACTAGCACCCAATACGTCGCGCTCTCCCTCCTTCAGGATCGACACCAGGATACGCACTTTGCCCCGTATGTTGTGAAACACATGCTCATCGAACGAGGCGCGCATCGGCTTCAACAGCCACTTGCCCGCCTGCGTCATGTCACCCGTCAGGATGATGGCCTCTGGATTGATCACCGAGGCATAGTTGGCAAGTCCCAGGCCCAGCATCTCGCCCACACGCTTATAGGCCTCTATGGCCAGGCGGTCACCCTTGTCGCAACAGTCTGCGACCGTCCTTATATTGATGTCATCCAACTCTCCAAGCAGCGACGGCTCATTACTCTCCGCCAGCAGTTCCTCGACAGTCTTCACGAGTCCTTTGTCTGAGACATAAGTCTCCAGGCAGCCCCTACGTCCACAGCCACACTCACGGCCGTCAGGCCTCACACAGGTATGTCCCACCTCGCCCGCAAAGCCGTTGACGCCCAAATGGGGCTTGCCGTCGGTGAAGATACAACTGCCCAGACCACCGTGGCTGATGCTGACCACCACAAAGTCCTTCATGCCATGAGCGCTGCCGAAAGCCTTCTCGCCCAGGGCCGTGATGTGCGCATCGTTGGCCAGTGCCACAGCCAGTCCCAGACGGTCCTGCAGCATGGCAGCCAAAGGCACCACACCCTTCCACTGCAGATTGGCTGCATTCTCTATACATCCCGTCAGGAAATTGGCACTCGGCGCACTGATGCCCACAGAGCGGATAGTCTCATAGCCGCCATTCTCTTCCACGAGAATGACAATCTTCTCCGTGAGAGCCGTGACATAGGATGACACATCGGGATAGTCGCTAGTATGGAAATGATCCTGCGCGATAATCTCGCCCTTGATGTCCACAATGGCATAGGTCGTCCTGGTCTCACGAACATCAATGCCTATGACACGTGTTTTTATCTCATCTACTTCTTCCATAGTGCTCTTTTACTATTCTTCCTTGAATAAGGAATATTCCTTTACTTCCCAAGCCAGCACACTGGCACCGAGCACGTCGCGCTCACGGCTGTCGAGTTCTGAAGCCAGGAATTTCACCTTACCTTTTATATTATGGAACACATGCGACTCAAACGACTCCTTGGCAGGATCCAGCAGCCAATGACCGGCCATGGAGATGCCGCCCGTGAAGATGAAAGCCTCAGGATTGAGCAGCGAGGCATAGTTGGCCAGTCCGAGCCCCAGCACCTCGCCCGTCCGTCGATACACTTCGACAGCCAGTTCGTCGCCCTCTTCACAGAATTCAGTGATAATCCTTGGCGTCAGTTTCTTGGCGTCACGCATCTTCGACGGAGCCTTCGACTCTTCCATCACTTCACGAGCCGTCTGAACGATGCCCTTTGCGGCAGTATAGGTCTCCAGACAGCCCTTGTTGCCGCATCCGCAATTGCGCCCGTTCAGATGAACGCACGAGTGGCCTATCTCCCCGGCAAAGCCGTCATAGCCCAGATTCACGTTGCCGTCGGAGAAGATGCAACTGCCCATGCCGCTGCCCAGAGTGATGACGATGAAGTCGCGCATACCATGGGCACAGCCGAAGGCATGCTCTCCCAGTGCTACGACGTGGGCATTATTGGCCACGGCCACTGCCAGCCCCATGCGGTCGCGCAGCAGTGCCGACAGCGGGATTACGCCCTTCCAGGGCATATTTGGTGAATTTACCATACATCCCGTCATAAAGTTGCCACTTGGGGCGCTGATGCCTACAGAACGGATGGTCTCGTAGCCCCCGTTCATCTCAACGAGGCCTATGATGCGCTCGCTCAAGGCTGCGACAAAATTGCTTATGTCGGGATAATCCTCTGTCGGGAAACTGTCCTTTGCCAGAATATTACCTCTTACATCCACGATTGCAAATGTCGTCTGTTCAAGACTGATGTCTACACCTACTACCCGTTTCTTTACTAAAGTCTGATCCATTATATCCACTTTTAGTTATCGTGCCACAAATATAGATATTATTTTACTAATGACCAAATCTTTTGCATTTTTTTTTGCAAATATTTATTTAATTGTAGTTTTTTTCGGGGAAAATTCGTATCTTTGCAGCCACTTTAGGATATATATTCGAATATAGACATGAACGTTTTAGAATTAAGCGAACAAGAAATCGGCAGGCGCCAGAGCCTGCAGGAACTGCGTAACATGGGTATCAACCCCTACCCCGCAGCAGAGTTTCCCACTAATGCTTTCAGCACTGACATCAAGCGTGAGTTCCAGGATGGCACAGAGCGCGAGGTGGTCATTGCAGGCCGTATGATGAGCCGTCGCGTGATGGGAAAGGCCAGTTTTGCAGAATTGCAGGACTCGAAAGGCAGGATTCAGGTTTACATCACCCGCGACGACATCTGCCCGGGGGAGAACAAGGACTTATATAATAATGTGTTCAAGCGTTTGCTCGACATCGGCGACTTCATCGGCGTGAAGGGCAAGGTGTTCCGCACCCAAACGGGCGAGATCAGTGTGCATGCATCAGAACTCACACTGCTCTCAAAGAGCCTCAAGCCACTGCCCATCGTGAAATACAAGGACGGCGTGGCCTATGACAAATTTGACGACCCGGAACTGCGCTATCGCCAGCGTTATGTCGACCTGGTGGTCAACGACGGCGTGAAGGACACCTTCCTGCAGCGGGCCACCGTCATCCGCACCATCCGCCGCGTCCTCGACGAGGCCGGCTATACCGAGGTGGAGACACCCACACTGCAGATGATTGCAGGGGGAGCATCAGCCCGTCCTTTCATCACCCACTTCAATGCCCTCGACCAGGACATGTATATGCGCATCGCCACCGAACTCTATCTGAAGCGTCTCATCGTGGGCGGCTTCGAGGGAGTCTATGAGATTGGCAAGAACTTCCGCAACGAGGGCATGGACCGCAACCACAACCCGGAGTTCACCTGCATGGAACTCTATGTACAGTATAAGGATTACAACTGGATGATGTCGTTCACCGAGAAGTTGCTCGAGACCGTATGTATCGCCGTCAACGGCAAGCCCGAGCGCGAAATCGACGGCAACATCGTGTCGTTCAAGGCCCCCTACCGCCGTCTGCCCATCCTCGATGCCATCAAGGAAAAGACAGGCTTCGACTGCGACGGAAAGACGGAGGAGGAGATCCGCCAGTTCTGTCTCTCGAAGGGCATGGACGTCGACGAGACCATGGGCAAGGGCAAACTCATCGACGAACTCTTCGGTGAGTTCTGCGAGGGCACCTTCATCCAGCCCACCTTCATCACCGACTATCCTGTGGAGATGTCACCGCTGACAAAGATGCACCGCTCGAAGCCCGGACTGACGGAGCGCTTCGAACTGATGGTCAACGGCAAGGAATTGGCCAATGCCTACTCGGAACTCAACGACCCGATCGATCAGGAAGAACGCTTCCAGGAGCAGATGCGACTGGCCGACAAGGGCGACGACGAGGCGATGATCATCGACCAAGACTTCCTCCGCGCCCTCCAATATGGCATGCCTCCCACCTCCGGCATCGGCATCGGCATCGACCGCCTTGTGATGCTGATGACGGGCAAGACCTTCATCCAGGAAGTACTCTTCTTCCCACAGATGAAGCCAGAGAAGAAGATTCCGCAGTCGACACCTGCCGAATGGGCGGAGATCGGCGTCGGCGAGGCATGGGTACCCGTGCTCCGCAAGGCCGGCTTCAACCTCGTCTCGAACATCAAGGACGAGAAGGCACAGGGTCTGCAGCAGAAGATCGGCGACATCGTCAAGAAATACAAACTCGAGATGCAGAAGCCATCTGTCGATGACATTGCCCAGTGGATTGAGGCCGCAAACAAGTAAATCCGTGTAATCCGTGCCAAAATTATGTTCGACTGCGGAAAGATAGCGATAATTGGCGGCGGCAGTTGGGCGACAGCCATAGCCAAAATAGTGGTGGGCCACACCCATCACATAGGATGGTATATGCGCCGCGACGACCGAATCGAGGACTTCCGCCGCCTCGGCCACAACCCAGCCTATCTCACCAGCGTCCACTTCAATGTCGATGAGATCCACTTCGACAGCGACATCAACCGCATCGCGCAACTCTACGACACGCTCGTCTTCGTCACCCCCTCACCTTATCTGAAGGGGCACCTGAAGCGACTAAGGACACGTCTGCGCGACAAGTTCGTCGTCACCGCCATCAAAGGCATCGTGCCCGACGAGAACCTCGTCTGCTCAGAATACTTCCATCAGGTGCTCGATGTGCCCTATGAGAATCTGGCCTGTCTCGGCGGCCCCTCCCATGCCGAGGAGGTCGCCCTGGAGCGGCTCTCCTACCTCACCGTGGGCTGTGCCGACCGCGAGAAGGCCAAGGCTTTTGCCGACGTGCTCACCAGCGACTTCATCAAGACCAAGACCTCTACCGACGTGCTGGGCATCGAGTACTCTTCCGTGCTGAAGAATGTCTATGCCATCGCCGCCGGCATCTGCAGCGGACTGAAATACGGCGACAACTTCCAAGCCGTGCTGATGGCCAATGCCGTGCAGGAGATGAACCGCTTCCTGAAGGCTGTATACCCCATCGAGCGCAATGCTTACGACTCCGTCTATTTGGGTGACCTGCTCGTGACGGGCTACTCCAACTTCTCCCGCAACCGCACCTTCGGCTCGATGATCGGCAAGGGCTACAGCGTGAAGTCGGCACAGATAGAGATGGAGATGATAGCCGAAGGCTACTTCGGCACGAAGTGCATGAAGGAGATCAACCGCCACTGGCACGTCAACATGCCCATCCTCG
>CAMVJQ010000076.1 GCA_947167845.1 uncultured Prevotella sp.
GAAAGCGTGTAACCGGCAAAACTGGTTCGCAGGTTCGAATCCTGTTCTCTCCGCGAAAACATTTACGTGAGACTGCGATGAGCAGTCTCTTTTTATATTAATAGGTATGAGTATCCGACTGATAACGTTTTTTATTGTAGGGCTGTTGCTCCTTAGTCCCGCTGCCAGTGCACAGTCTGTGACTGCCAAGGATACGGCTGTCGTGGCCGTAGCCGATTCTGCGGCTCAGGATAGTGTGATGACTACGACTGTCGACGATGCGTTGCTGGAGAATGCTGACGATACAGAGGAGGCGGGCGGGCTCCACAAGCAGTTGAAGACGAAGTTCATCGACGGCAATGTGGGTTTTATGTCGCTTGTGGCACTTGCCCTCGTGCTGGGACTGGCCTTCTGCGTCGAGCGTATCCTTTATCTGATGATGTCGGAGATTAAGACAAAGAAACTGATGGAGGACATCGAGAGCCATCTGGCTGCCGACGACTTGGAAGGTGCCAAGAAACTCTGTCAGTCCACGCGAGGCCCCGTGGCCAGTGTCTGTTATCAGGGACTGCTGCATATCCGTCAGTCGGTAGATGCCATCGAGCGCAGCATCACCAACTTCGGCGGACTTCAGGCAGCCAATCTCGAGAAAGGCTGCTCATGGATCAAACTCTTCATTGCCATGGCTCCCTCGCTGGGCTTCCTGGGCACGGTGATAGGCATGGTGATGGCATTCGACCAGATACAGACGCAGGGCGACATCACTCCCCGAATTGTGGCCGAGGGTATGAAAGTGGCATTGATTACAACAATCTTCGGTATCATCGTGGCCCTCGTGCTGCAGTTGTTCTATAGTTATATCCTCTCCAAGATCGAACATCTTACCTCACAGATGGAAGAGGCTGCCATCCAGTTGCTCGACCTCATCACAGCCTATAAGCAGAAGCATCAATGATGACCTTTCTCTCATCCTCTCTCGCTGACATCATGCTCTGGCTGATGTATCTCTCGCTGGCAGTGGCCGTCGGGGTGACAGCCTTGTCGGTCAGTAAGACCCTGCGTTTGCGGACAAAGGATGATGAGATCATCAACGGCGTGGCCCATACCCGCATAGCATGGACTGTGGCAGTCGCCTTCGTCATCTGTCTGGTTGTTACTTTCCTGTTAGGCTCGTCAGACCCCGTCACTACTAATGGCAAACTCTTTACCGACGCTTTCTGGCTGAAGGCGACGGATATGTTTATCTATACCTCTATTATACTGATTATCGGATGTTTCGTAGGCGTCATCGTGAGCAGATTCCGGAACTGAACACGAGTTCCACGGCAGACATCTCCTTTATGCTGCTGATTTTCTTTCTCGTGACATCATCGATGGACACGGACAAGGGACTTTTGCGCCAACTTCCGCCACTTACAGAAGAGGAAGTGCCGCCTACTGACGTACAGAAGGAACACGTGATGAGTGTCACCCTAGATGCCCATGACCAGTTGGCTTGCGACGGCACCCTGCTGACGCCCGCCCAACTGACCGAACAGGTGATGGCCTTCGTGGCAAAGGATCCGAAGGAGCATGTCATCAGTATACAGACTGACCGTCAGACCACTTATGAGGCTTATTACCGGATGCAGAACGCCATCGTGGCGGCCTACAACCGGCTCAGGGCTTCTGGCGGTGACTATCCGTTGCGTATCAGTGAGAGCAAGCCTACGGAAGGAGGTGAGCCATGATTAGGATGCAGTCTAAGTTCCATCGCTCGTCGCATGAGTTGCCTGGTCTGAACCTGGCCTCAATGCCCGACTTGATCTTTACCGTTCTCTTTTTCTTTATGCTCGTCACCCACATGCGCGATGATGATGTGAAGGTGCGCTATGAGGTGCCCGCTGGCACGGAGGTGCAGAAACTGGAGCAGAAGTCGTCGGTCATCAATATCTATATCGGACAGGGCCGGATTCAGGTGAATGGACAACTCACCGACCTTGAGCATCTCGCTTCTCTCCTGAATAAGGAGCGCAGTAAGATGGCACCTGAGAATGCCGAACATCTGACTGTCAGCCTGAAGGCCGACAAGAAGACACCGATGGGACTCATTGCCGACGTGAAGGCGGCTCTCCAGCAGTCGTTTGCCCTGCGCGTCAATTATAGTGGTACAGAAATGAACAGTCAACAAAACAATCGATAATTCCATGAGCAACAAACTCGACAAACTTGACAGGCAGATACTCCGGCTGATAGCCGCTGATGCCAGAATACCTTTCCTTGAAGTGGCCCGCTCCTGCAATGTCAGTGGAGCCGCCATCCACCAGCGCATTCAGAAACTGACGGCTATGGGCATCCTCAAGGGGTCTCAGTTTATCATCGATCCAGAGAAGATAGGCTATGAGACTTGTGCCTTCATCGGCCTGAACCTGAAAGACCCGGAGACGTTTGATGCTGTAGTGGAGAAGTTGAAGGAGATTCCCGAGGTAGTGGAGTGTCATTACACGACAGGTAATTTTGATATGTTCATCAAGATTCATGCTTTCAACAACCACCACTTGCTCGATATCATCCACGACAAGTTGCAGCCCCTTGGGTTGGCCAGCAGTCAGACGCTCATCTCCTTCCACAGCGCCTTCACCCGCCAGTTGCCCGTGAACGAACTTTCCCTGGGGGGCGAAGAGGACGAATAAGCGCCGTCGTGAAAGAGATGCCTCGCCCGCTATTTCGCAGGGCGAGGATTCAGAATGTCTGCGATGATGGCGGCCATGCGGTCAGCCCCCTTGGCGTCGGGATGGATGCCGTCAGGCAGTACCTTGTCGCCGTCGTTGGCGAAAAGGGTGTGCAAATCGATGACTTCGAGGCTGTATTTTTGAGCCACTTCCTGCTGGATGGGCATGATGCCGTTGACAATGACGGAGTCATTGATGTTCCATGTAGGCTTGAAGGCAGGGATGGGGGTGCAGAGGAGTATCCTCGGCTTGGCTGTCGTACCTGACTTTGCCAGTGCTGCCAGTGCTTTCCTGGCCTTCTTGGCGGGCAACTTGGCTATCTGCGCCAGGTCAGGACGCAGGGCTAAGACCATCTGCTCCAAGTCCTGCTTGAATTCACTCCCGTATTGCCAGTTCTCCGGCTTGGAGTCGTTAGTCCCCAGTTTGATGATGACGACATCGGGCATGAAGGCCAGTGCGTCCTGCCAGGCACGCTCGTTCATATAGGGCCAGTCGCCCTTGTTGAGCATCGTGCGGGAACTCACACCGAAGTTCTTCACCCAGTAGTCTGAACCGAGTTTCTTCTGCAACTGGGCAGGGTAGCCATAGGCTGTAGCCATGTCGATGCCGTAGCCGTCGGTGATGCTGTTGCCGATACAGGCCACGCGTATGGCGTCAGTCTTGGGGGCCTGACGGGCATCGAGCCAGTTGCCGATGTCGGTCAGTAACTGATCGTGATATTTGAACCACGTGCCGAATCCGAATCCGTGGTCGCCCGTCGGATAGACATACATGGCGCAGTCGTTGCCTACTTGGCGCATCGCTTTATAGTACTCCAGTCCATTCGTGACGAATGGCACCAGACGGTCGTCGCTGGCGGAGATGATGAGGGCTGGAGGCGTCAGATGGCGCTGTACGGCGTTCATCGTAGAGAAGGCGCGCACCAGTTTGCTGTCTTTCTGTCCCTCCTTGCCGAGGAAATTCACGCACGACCACTTGTGGGATACCCGTTCGTCCATCGAGATGACCGGATAGAACAGAATGGAGAAGTCTGGCCGCACGTCGAAGGCAGCGTGAGTACTGATGACTGATGCCAGATGACCTCCGGCCGAGAAGCCCATGATGCCCACGTCATGTGGGTTGATGCCCCAAGTCTGGGCAGAGTCTCGCACGATGCGGAAGCCTTTCTCCACGTCACTGATAGGACGAGTACGGTCGCCATTAGGCAAACGGTAGTTCACCACGAAATAGGAGATACCACGCTGGTTCATCCACTCGGCAGCCAGCGTGCCCTCGTGGGTGTTCGACAGCATGGAGTAACCGCCTCCGGGAATGCCGACGATGGCCTTGCCACTTGGCTTTTCGGGGAGGAAACAAACCATCTGGGCCTGACCGTCGTCAGTCAGGTTGAGCGTAAAAGTTCTCGCTGTCTGAGCGAGCACGTGTGGTGCCAGACAGACAGCGAGAAGAATGGATAGGTATCGTCTCATAACGATAGGGTTCTATCAGTTTATGCGAATGGATTCTCTGTCGGGTAGTAGTCGCCCTTCGGGAAGTTGTAGTCGATCTCGTCCACGGGGATGCCCATGTACTTCAGCACCTCCCAGAGATACTTGCCCTGGTGGCCGAACATCACGGCGCAGTGGTGCGGATAGTGCTTCTCGATGAGGACGTGACGATAGAAGCGGCTCATGTTCTTGATACCGAAGATACCGATAGAACCGAATGAGCGTGTGGCCACAGGAATCACCTCACCCTGAGCGATGTAGGCGCGCAGTTTCGTGTCGGCAGTCGACTGCAGACGGTAGATCGTTGCCTTGCCGGGCTTGATGTCGCCCTCAAGTGTACCGTTGGTCACCTCTACAGGCAGGGCGCGGGCCATGATGCGCTGGAAGCACATGCTGCAGTTGCAGACCTTGCTTGAGGCGGTGTTTCCGCAGTGGAAGCCCATGAAGATCTCCTTGTCGGTGTACTCGTCGCAGAGGAACTTCTTGCCCTTGATGCTCTCCTCGTACATATCGTTAGGTACGGTATTGTTGATGTCGAGCAGGGTTACGGCGTCCTGAGTGATGCAGGTGCCGATGTACTCTGACAGCGTGCCATAGATGTCCACCTCGCAACTCACGGGAATGCCACGGCTGGTCAGGCGGCTGTTCACATAGCACGGCACGAAGCCGAACATGGTCTGGAAGGCAGGCCAGCACTTCGTGGTCAGCGATACGAACTGGCGGCAGCCCTTGTGGCCCTCGATCCAGTCGCAGAGCGTCAACTCATACTGGGCGAGTTTCGGCAGAACAGACGGAATCTTGTTGCCGGCACCCAACTCGGCAGCCATGTCCTTTACCACGTCGTCGATACGGGGGTCGCCCTGATGCTTCTGGAACGACTCCAGCAGGTCGAGTTCTGAGTTCTCCTCAATCTCCACGTCAAGGTCGTACAGGGCACGGATAGGAGCATTGCAGGCCAGGAAGTTGTTTGGACGGGGACCGAAACTGATAATCTTCAGGTTCTGCAGACCAACGATGGCACGTGCGATAGGCAGGAACTCATGGATCAGTTCTGCACAGTGGGCAGCGTCGCCGACGGGCTCCTCAGGGATGTAGGCACGGGTCTTGCGCAGAGAGAGGGCGTGGCTGGCATTCAGCATACCGCAGTAAGCGTCGCCACGGCCGTCGATCAGGTCGTTCTGAGTCTCCTCAGCAGCAGCGCAGAACATGGCGGGGCCGTCGAAGTACTTGGCGAGCATGGTCTCGGAGATCTCCGGGCCGAAGTTGCCCAGATAGACGCACAGGGCGTTACAGCCGACCTTCTTGATGTCCTCAAGGGCCTGCTGCATGTGAATTTCACTCTCGACAATGCAGATAGGGCACTCATAGATGCCATCCTTGCCAAATTTCTTCTCATACTCGGCGATAACGGCCTTGCGGCGGTTAACGGCCAATGACTCGGGGAAACAGTCGCGACTGACGGCGACGATTCCAACCTTAATTTCTGGAATATTCTTCATCTTTTTAGTTAGTTTGAAAATAAAGTAATTATTGTTTTAAAAGGTTTAGTTTCACTTGGGGGGCGAGTGCCTGGCTCACTTTCTCCGTATATTCGCTGACCTTCAGCGAGGCATTGGCCTTGATGTCGCGGCTGGAGGAGCCGATGGCGAAGTTGTAAGTGCCGGCCTCAGTGAGCCATTGTGAATTGGCTTCGTCGAACGAGGCGAGGTCGCGTACGGGTATCTGCATCGTCAGGGTCTGGCTCTCACCGGGTTGCAGTTCGCGCGTTTTGGCAAAAGCCTTCAGTTCGCGGGCTGGCTTCTCTATACACCCTTTAGGGGCTGTGACATATACCTGTGCCACTTCCTTGCCGCTGACGCTACCCGTGTTCTTGACGGTAATGCTCACTTCGACAGCATCCTTGCCCTTAGCCTTGACAACGGGCTTGCTGAAGGCAAAGGTGGTGTAACTCAGACCAAAACCGAAGGGGTAGGCCACCTCACGATTGAAGGTGTCGAAGTAGCGGTAACCTACATAGATGTCTTCCTCATGGTTTGTATAGTCGCGTCCAGGTATCTGCGAGCCATATCCGATCATCTCACGGAAGGTATAGGCATCCATTTCTTGCGGGAAGTTTTTCGTTGAGGGATGGTCGGTGGCAGAGATGGGCCAAGTCATCGTCAGTTTGCCGCTGGGATTAGCCTTGCCTGTGAGTACGTCGGCCACGCTGTTGCCACCTTCCTCACCAGGCTGCCAGGCACAGAGGATGGCATCCACACGGTCGCGCCAGGAGGCGGTCTCCATCACGCTGCCGCTGTTGATGATGACGATGACGGGCTTGCCGGCAGGGCGGAAGGCATCGCTGACGCGGTTGATCATATCTTTTTCTGCCTGTGTGAGATTGAACTCACCTTCGATGGCACGGTCCATACCTTCACCGGCTTGACGGCCGATGGTGATAATGGCTGCATCGGCTTCCTTCACCTCGTGCTGCACGCAGCGGTCGGTGATCTCGATTTCGTCGAACTTGGGCTGGCCTGTATCGAGAAACCACATGATGGGGTTCTTGTCGGCCTTCATCTTGGCACGGGCGTATTTCACGTAGTTCTGATAAATCTCCGTCAGGAGTGGAGTCGTGCTGACACCGATGTTCTTCAAACCTGTCACCATATCCACGCTATAGGGCACGTTGACGGCACCTGAGCCGAGACCACCTGCCAGGAAGTCGTAGGAGTTGACGCCGAAGAGGGCGACGGTCTTCAGATTCTTGATGGGTAGCACGCCTGCGTTCTTCAGCAGCACCATACCCTCGGTGCTCGACTGGCGGGTTATCTGTGCATGGGCTTTCAGGTCGGGCTTGTTGGAGAACTTATAGCCACGGAAGCGAGGGGTCTTCACGATATATTCCAGCATACGGCGCACGTTCTGGTCGACGTACTTGATATCGAGTTTTCCGCTCTTCACGCCCTTGACGATATCCTCTGCCTGTGTGGGATAGCCTGGTGTCAGCAGGTCGTTGCCAGCCTCCACTTCGTCGATGGTGAAGAGTCCCTGGCCCTCACGCTTGCCTATCCAGTCGGTCATCACGATGCCGCGGAATCCCCAGTCGTCGCGGAGCACGCTGGTCAGCAGGTCTTTATTGCCTTGGGCATACTTGCCGTTGACGCTATTGTAAGCCGACATCAGTGTCCAGGGATCGCTCTCTCGTACCACGTATTCGAAACCTCGGAGATAGATTTCACGAAGGGCGCGCTGAGAGGCGCGCTCGTCGACGATTGTACGATTGCTTTCCTGAGAGTTGACGGCATAATGCTTGGCAGATACGCCGACGCCTTGGCTTTGGATACCACGGGTGACGGCAGCACCGATCTTACCCGTCACGTACGGGTCTTCAGAGAAGTATTCGAAATTGCGCCCGCAGAGGGGGTTGCGATGGATGTTGAGGCCTGGACCGAGGATTACGTCGCAGCCGTATTCGAGGGTCTCGTTGCCGATAGCCTTGCCCACGGCTTCCACGAGTTCGGTGTTCCAAGTGCAGGCCAGACAGGTGCCCACAGGGAATCCCGTGGCGTAGTAGGTCTGAGTGTCGTTCTTGCGGGTAGCATCGATGTGAACGCCGGCAGGTCCGTCGGTCAGTACGGTGGCAGGGATGCCCAGACGTGGTATCTCGACTGTGATGCCAGCGGCTCCAGCCACCAGTTTCTCTTGATGGCCAAGCATGGCGCCGCTGCCTACGAAAGAGTCGTTTCCGCCGCCCACGAGCAGTTGTGCTTTCTCCTCGAGGGTCATTGCCTTTAGCACCTCATCGATGTTGTTGGCACTCAGTTTGGGTTGTGCATTCATTGCCATTGTGAATGTTGTTGCTGATAATAAACTAATTAGTAATCTCTTCATATCTTCTCTATGGTTTTTAGTGATTCTATTGGAAAGTTCCTACGGGAATATCTTGAATTCATAGCCTTCGTCGCGCAGCCACTGGAGGCTTTCTGGTAGGGCTGTCCGCAGTTTGTCGATGCTCTTCAGCGAGTCGTGGAAGGTGATGATGGAGCCGTTGCGGGTGTAATGCTTCACGTTGTTGACCACGTCCTCGGCTGTCATCCACTTGGAGTAGTCGCGGGTGACCAGGTCCCACATCACCACTTTATATTTACGCGAGAGCCAGGCATACTGACTCATGCGCATCCATCCGTGGGGCGGGCGTACGTAGTGGCTCTTGATATAGGCGTTGGCCTTCTCCACATTGTAACTGTACTCCTTGATGGTGTGGTTGAGCCCCTGGATGTGGTTGTGGGTGTGGTTGCCCGTCTGGTGGCCTTCGGCCTTGATGCGCTCGAAGAGTTCGGGGTGCTTCCGCACGTTGTCGCCCACCATGAAGAAGGTGGCCTTGGCGTCGAACTGTCTGAGGGTGTCGAGGATGAAAGGAGTAGCCTCTGGGATGGGACCGTCGTCGAAGGTCAGGTAGACTGCCTTCTCGTGACGGTCCATTCTCCAATAGGCTTTGGGATAGAGCCAGCGGAGATAGATGGCTGGTTGTTCTATAAACATCCTGTCCTCTCCTCAAATGCTATTCTCCGAATGTGCCTCCTTTGGCGTGATAGATGTCTATCAGGGCAGCCAGTTGCTTGTCCTTCTGACCGGCCTTCTTCTCGTCGAGTCCGGCCTGTACATCCAGGAGTTGGTTCATGATGTAGAGGTGGAGCATGCAGTCGCGCTGTGCACCGTCGAAGCGGATGCCGTCCAGTGAGTTGTACCACATCAGATATTGCGTCGACTTCTTCCACAGCAGGTCGAGTAGTTGCTGGGCCTTCTCCTTCTGCCCGGTCAGGATATAGGCCTGCACCAGGTCGGTGGTGCCGCTCTGGTAGTCGTGGGGCACATTATAGTCGGGCAGTTCCTTCTCACACTTGGCGAGCACCTGCTTCGACTCCTTGTCCTTGCCTTCCTGGGCGAGTTTGAGAGCCAGCACGGCCATCAGCCGGCGATGGGTGTAGCACATGCGCATGACGGTCTCGTCGAGGTAGATGCCGCGCTCTTTGACGTTGCCGAACTTGAACTTGTTCATCACGTTGTCGTAGGTCTTCTCTGTGTCGAAGTTCTTGGCGCCGGGGGCATTGGTCGTGAACGGCGTGATGCGGTTGGCCAGGCCTTCCTGCACGAAGTTGTCGCCCAGATTCATATAGTTCTCCTGTCCGACGGTCAGCGCCACGTAGATGGGCCGTTCCCAGTTGGCATGGGCTATCATCTCCAGCATCATCAGGTCACCCTTGTAGAGGGCGCTCTTGCCTTTGAGCGAGATGACCATCTTGTCGGGGATGGAGTCGCTGGCCATCATCATGCCGCTGCGCTTGACGGCCTCCTTGTCGATGGTGACAAAGACGGTGTCGGTGGGGATGACGTGGAAGTCTTCCACCTTCGAGCGCACCCAGTGGTCGAGGATGTTCTGCAGTTCAAAAGGCTCGTCGCCAAACTGCTCGCGGGCCTGCTCCGGGCTGTCCTGATAGAGTTGCAGCACTTGGCTCTTGAGCGACGGGTCCACCTGTACGTATTCATTGGTGCCGGCGCAGTACTCCAGTCGCTTCCAGGTGATGGGCAGCGAGGGGGAGTCGAAGGCGGGGCGCACCATCTGGTCGATATACCAGTCGGTCTGCAGGTATGACAGGTTGCAGACGCGGGCGTCTGTGCGCACACCCTCCGTATCCTGATTGTACCAGAGCGGGAAGGTGTCGTTGTCGCCGTTGGTAAATATGATGGGGTTGCCTTTCTCCTGCAGGGTCATCAGATAGTTCTGTCCGAAGTCGCGGCAGGTGTAGCGGCCAGAGCGGTCGTGGTCGTCCCAGGTCTGCGAGGCCATCTGGACGGGCACGAGCAGGCAGGCGACGCTGATGACGGCAGCAATGGCCAGGTTCTCTTTCTTCATCTTGCGGTTCAGCCAGTCGATGATGGCAGCCACGCCCATGCCGCACCAGATGGCGAAGGCGTAGAACGAGCCGGCGTATGCATAGTCGCGCTCGCGCGGCTGCATAGGTGTCTGGTTCAGGTATATGACGATGGCCAGACCGGTCATGAAGAAGAGGAAGAACACCACCCAGAACTGGCGGATGCCGATGGGGTCTTCCTTCGTCTTTCCATTTTCGTCCTTCCTCGCCCGGGTGTACCAGGCCTGCCAGAAGAGTCCCAGCAGTCCCAGCAGCAGGGGCAGACAGTAGAACACGTTGTGCCCCTTGTTCTCCTTCAGGTCGTCGGGCAGCAAGTCCTGGTCGCCCAGGCGGGCATCGTCGATGAAGGGGATGCCCGTCAGCCAGTTGCCGTGCTCCAGTTCGCCGTTGCCCTGGATGTCGTTCTGGCGGCCTGCGAAGTTCCACATGAAGTAGCGCCAGTACATGAAGTTGCACTGGTAACTCAGGAAGAAGCGGAGGTTCTCAAACTGGTTCGGCATCTTCACCATCATCGGCTCTCCGCAGCGGTCGTAGGGCGTCTCGCTGCCGTCGACACCGCCCATCCACGACTCGTAGGCGGCCGTATGGGCTGAACTGTACATGCGCGGAAACAGCATATTCTGGGCGTATTTGTACTCGTCCTTGGTGCGCACCACGAAGTAGGAGTCCTTCTCGTCGGCTGTTGCCTTCTCCTTGCGCTGGTAGACAGGTTTGCCTTTCGACATCACGGGGCGGCAGACGTTGCCGTCCACCTCCAGGGCCACCTGCGAGGTGTAGGCGGGGCCGTAGAAGAGCGGGCGGTTGCCGTACTGGTCGCGGCCGAGATAGTCGCCCAGCGTGAAGATGTCCTCTGGCGAGTTCTGGTCCATCGGCGGGTTGGCCGACGAGCGGATCACGATGAGGGCGTATGAGGAGTAGCCAATCATCAGCATCAGCATGCACAGCAGCACCGTGTTCTTGGCACGCGCCGTGATAAGCGGCAGGTTGTCGCGGGTGTACTTCAGCAGGAACCAGAGGGCTGCCAGCACTACGATACCGATCGCCACTGCCGTCCAGCCGTAGCCGTAGAAGGGGATGCCGAGCATACCCACGGAGAGCAGGAAGGCAATGTTCTGTACCGTCAGGCTGTGCTTCTGGGTCTGCGTCTCGTAGACGGCCCAGATCACGCAGGCGATGAGCAGGATGATGTAGATGATCTCACCTGTATTGAACGGCATGCCAAGCGTGTTGACGAAGAACAACTCGAACCATCCACCTACGGTGATGATGCCAGGCACTACGCCATAAAGCACGGCAGCCAGGATGACCACCGACACGCACAGGGCCACGATCGACCCCTTGAGGTTGGCGTCGGGGAAGCGGCGGTAGTAGTAGACCAGCACCAGGGCGGGCACGCACAGCAGGTTCAGCAGGTGGACGCCGATGGAGAGGCCCGTCATATACATGATCAGGATGAGCCAGCGGTCGCTGTGAGGCTCGTCGGCATGGTCTTCCCACTTCAGGATGAGCC
>CAMVJQ010000077.1 GCA_947167845.1 uncultured Prevotella sp.
GAGCAGCAGTGGGATGCCGTGATTGCCGTCAACCTGAAGTCGGCCTTCAACTTCATCCACGCCTGCGTGCCCATCATGATGCGTCAGCGTGGCGGAAGCATCATCAATATGGCGAGCGTCGTGGGTGTTCACGGCAATGCCGGCCAGGCTAACTATGCAGCATCAAAGGCTGGCCTGATAGCACTGGCCAAGAGTATCGGCCAGGAAATGGGTCCGAAGGGTATCCGTGCCAACGCCATTGCACCAGGCTTCATCGATACGGCCATGACCCAGGCCTTGCCCGACGACATCCGTAAGGAGTGGATCCAGAAGATTCCCTTGCGCCGTGGCGGACAGGTAGAGGATATCGCCAATGTGGCTACCTTCCTTGCCAGCGATATGTCAAGTTATGTCAGCGGCCAGGTGATCCAGGTAGATGGCGGCATGAATATGTGATCATTCACAACACATCATTATGGAGGTCGTCTACGAGGACAACCATATCATCATCGTCAACAAAAAGAGTGGGGAAATCGTACAGGGTGATAAGACTGGCGATCGCCCCCTCTCTGACTTGGTGAAGGATTATATCAAGGAGAAGTACCATAAGCCAGGAGAGGTATTCCTCGGCGTGGTGCATCGTCTGGATCGTCCCGTATCAGGCCTCGTCATCTTTGCCCGCACCTCAAAGGCCCTTACCCGCCTGAACAAGATGTTTGCCGAAGGAGATGTGCACAAGACCTATTGGGCCATCGTTTCCAAAAGGCGTGAAGACACCGGTGAATGGCACACACTGGAGCACTGGCTTGTGAGGAATGAGAAGCAAAACAAGTCGTATGCTTACGATTCGGAGAAGTCCAACGCTAAGAAGGCCATCCTCAAGTATCGCGTGATAGGCCAAGGCGACAACTACAGTCTGGTGGAAGTGAACCTGATGACGGGGCGCCACCATCAGATACGCTGCCAACTGGCCAAGATAGGCAGCCCCATCAAGGGCGACTTGAAATATGGAGCCCCCCGCAGCAATCCTGACGGCAGCATCTCACTGCTGTCGCGGCGTGCAGACTTCATCCACCCCGTATCGAAAGAACGGATTGTCGTAGAGGCTCCCCTACCCGATGATGCCCTATGGCGGGCATTGGCACCAAAAACGACTACCAGCACAGACATACCACCCGAATGAGAAAGGTATTCAAGTGGACAGGGATTGCGGCATTGACTCCCGTTCTGCTGTTCTTCATACTCGCCGTACTGCTATATCTGCCTCCAATACAGAATTGGGCGGCACAGAAGGTGGCTGGCATCGTATCGAAGAATACAGGGATGGAGGTCAGCGTTGGGCACGTCAGGCTGGAGTGGCCATTAAACCTTGGCATCGAGGACTTCAAGGCCATTAAGCAAAACGACTCCCTCCCACAGATTAAGGATACCATCGCCGATGTAGGCAGGGTGGTGGCTGACGTAAGACTCTGGCCCCTGCTGAAGAAGCAGGTAGTCATCAACCGACTGTCGCTTCATCAGGCTAAAATCAATACAAATGGCTTCATCAGCGACGTACGCATCAAAGGCAGCCTCGAAGAACTGTGGCTCTCATCGAAAGGCATCGACCTCGGCAAAGAGACGGTAGAGGTGAATGGTGCCAGACTGACAGATGCCCTCCTTGACATCGCCCTAAGCGATACGGCTGCTGCAGACACCACAGAGTCGAAAGTGAAATGGCTCATCAATGCCGACAGCCTTAGCCTCAACAAGACAGCCCTGACACTCCATCTGCCTGGCGATACACTCAACGTGGCAGCCTACTTCGGAAAAGCAGTAGCCAGAGATGCCACCATCGACCTCTATCAGGGCATCTATCAGACCTCAGGACTCGACTGGCACAACGGCACGCTGAACTACGACAACCGCTGGGAGCACCCCATCAAGGGATTCGACTACAACCACATCGACCTGAAAGATATCCACCTCGCCGCCGACACCATCAGATACTCGCCCCAAGGGCTCCAACTGGCATTCAAGCATTGTGCCATGAAAGAGAAGTGCGGCATAGAAATCAACGAACTGAGTGGTGCCCTCAGACTAGACTCCACCTATTCTAATATACAGTTGCCCGCCCTGACGATGCGAACCCCCGATTCCGACATCTACACGGAACTGGATATGGACTTCAGCACGTTCGACGATAAGAATCCTGGCCAGACGAAAGCGCGCCTGAATGCACAACTAGGCAAACAAGACATCATCAAATTCCTGGGAGAGATGCCTCAGACCTTCGTCAGGAGTTATCCGAATCATCCGCTGAGCATCAAGGGCTCAGTGAACGGCAATATGCAGCAGATGGAGTTCACAGGACTCGACATCAGTCTGCCTGGTGCCCTCCACGCCAATGTCGACGGGACTACCAATAATCTGACGACCCTGGACAAACTCAAGGCAGACATCAAACTGAACGCTAAGGCACAAGACATCAATTTCGTCCTCGCTATGGCTGATGCACAATTGTCCAAAAACTACCGCATCCCCAGCGGCATCACACTCAACGGCACCTTCAAGGCTGACGGCACACGATATACCACCGACCTGACTGCCAATGAAGGCAGTGGCAGCGTCAGACTGAAAGGCAGCACCTTGATACCCCTGAATGCCAAAGGAGAGATGGTGACAGACCTGATGACCTATGATGCCGACGTCAAGATCAGCCATCTGAACCTGCACCACTTCATGCCGAAGGATTCACTCTACGCAGTGTCTGCTGACATCAAAGCCCAAGGCTACGGCCTCGACATTCTCTCCAAACGCAGTCACCTGACGGCAGAAGCCGTCGTCCACCAACTGCAATACGGGCACTTCAATCTGCAGAATCTCTCTGCTACTGCAAATCTGCAGGACGGGCACGCACAGACCAGTATCACAGGCCATAACGAACTGCTCGAGGGAACCATCAGCCTGGATGCCCTGCTCGAAAAGAACCAACTCGACGGTACCATTGACGCCGATGTCGCCAAAGCCGACCTGTTCCGTATGAGGCTGGTGAGCGACACGCTGGCCATAGGCTTCGGAGGAAAGATAAAAGTAGAGTCTGATTTCGCGAAGAGCCATAAACTGAGCGGCAAGTTAGACAACATCTTTATACAGGACGAGAAGAAGACCTTCCATCCCGATCCCATCGGACTGCTTCTGCGAACGACTTCAGACACCACCTATATCAGGGCACAGAGCGGTGACTTTATCGTGAAAGTAGATGGTAGCGGGCACTATGAGCACCTGCTCAGTCAGATGACAGCCCTGACGGACACCATCATCGCCAACTACAAAGAGAACGTCATCGACCAGCAAGCCCTGAAACGAATGCTGCCCACCGCGAGGGTCCATCTGGAGAGCAAAAGGAACAACCCCATTGCCACGCTGATGAGAACCAGCAACATCGACTTCAAGGAACTTCTGCTCAACGTCGACATGTCGCCTGAGACAGGCATCAACGGCGCAGGCTACATCTATTCGCTCAACTACGACAGCACGCGCATAGACACCATCCGCCTGAATCTGACGCAGAAAGGCGAGCGTCTGACCTATCAGGCTCAGGTGCGCAACAACAAACGCAATCCGCAGTTCGTGTTCAATGCCCTGCTCGACGGACATCTCCATGAGCACGGGCTGCTGGCAGGACTGCGATTCTATGACAACCAGAACAAATTAGGTGTCCGCATAGGAGCCACTGCCGAAATGGAGACGGAGGGCCTGCGACTCAGGCTGATGCCCGAACGCCCCACCATCGGCTACAAGGAATTCAACCTGAATAAGGACAACTTCATTTTCCTCGACAGGAACAGCAAGGTACTGGCAAAGGTGGACCTGATAGCCGACGACCGTACAGGTCTGAAACTGTACACAGAGAACCAGGACTCCACGATGTTGCAAGACCTGACGCTCTCGCTCAACCGCATCAATCTGGGCGACGTCACCTCCGTATTACCCTATATGCCTCGCATCACCGGCTATCTCGACGGCGACTTCCACATCCTGCAGGATCAGGGCAAGAAGATCTCCGTAGCCTCCGATATGGCCATACAGAACATGACCTACGAGAACTCTCCCGTCGGTAACCTCAGCACAGAAATAGTCTATCTGCAAAAGGAAGGCGACTCGCATGCCGTAGAAGCCCGCCTGATGCTCGACGATGAGGAGTTCGGACTCCTGAGCGGCAACTACCACAACGGAGAAGAAGGCCAGATAGATGCCGTATTCAAGATGACGCGCCTCCCGCTGTCGCTTGTCAACGGCTTCGTGCCAGACCAGATCGTCGGCCTCGAAGGCTTCGGCGAAGGAAGCCTGGACATCAAGGGAACTATCAGGCACCCCCAGATTGACGGCGAAATGTATGTAGAAGACGCCTTTCTCGTCAGCCAGCCCTACAGTGTACGCATGCGCTTTGACAATGACCCCGTCCGCATCGTAGGGAGTCACCTGCTGCTGGAGAACTTCGGACTCTACGCCAACAACGACGAGCCACTGACTCTGATGGGCGACATCGACTTCTCCGACACAGAGCGCATCATGATGGACATGCGGATGAGAGCCAGGAACCTGCTGCTCATCAATTCGAAGCAGGAAGCCAAATCGATAACCTTCGGAAAGGCCTTTGTAGATGTCTATGCCCGCATGCAGGGGCCGCTCGACATGCTGAACATCCGAGGACGGCTTAACGTACTGGGCTCCACAGATATGACATACCTGCTTCTGGACTCCCCACTCTCTGCCGACAACCGGCTCGACGAACTGGTAAAGTTCACCGATTTCACCGATACCACACAGACTGTCGTCACACGCCCCATGCCCGAAGGCATGAAAATGGACCTGACAATTAATGTGTCGGAAGGTGCACATGTGGTCTGTCTCCTCGACGCCCAGAAGAACAACTACGTAGACCTGACCGGTGGCGGCGACCTGCGCATGAAGTACAATAATGAAGGCATCAACCTGACAGGCCGCTACACGCTGAACAACGGCGAGATGAAATACTCACTGCCCGTCATCCCGCTGAAGACATTTACCATCAAGGACGGCAGTTACGTGGAGTTTACCGGCAACCCGACAAATCCGAAACTAAACATCACAGCCACGGAACAGACGAGGGCCACCATTACACCCCTCGGAGGAACCAGCCGCAGCGTGCTCTTCGAATGCGGAGTGGTCATCACCAAGACACTCCAGGACATGGGACTGGAGTTCATCATCGAGTCACCTGAAGACAACAGCATCAACGGCGAACTGACTACCATGAGTCCAGAGGAGCGCAGCAAAGTGGCTGTGACTATGCTTACCACCGGTATGTATCTGGCTGGCGGCGACACCAATGGCTTCTCGATGAACACAGCCCTCAACTCGTTCCTTCAGAGCGAGATCAACAATATCACCGGCTCTGCCCTGAGAACACTCGACCTCAGTGTAGGCATCGACAATACCACGGATGCCGCCGGAACCACCTACACCGACTATTCCTTCAAGTTCGCCAAGCGCTTCTTCAACAACAGGCTGAAGATAGAACTGGGCGGAAAAGTGTCGTCAGGCACGAACGAGACGATGGGACAGACACGGTCGTTCTTCGACAACGTGACAATGGAATACCGTCTGAACCAGAACGCGACGCAGAACGTGAAGATCTACTACAAACAGAACGTCTACGACTGGCTGGAGGGCTATACCGGCAAGTATGGCGCGGGCTTCGTATGGCGGCGCAAACTGCAGAATTTCCTGGACATCTTTGCCTTCTGGAAGAAGGAGCCGCAGCCGGCGATGAGACCCATGCCTACAATGCAGCGCGACAGCGTCAGAAGAGATACGACAACTATGACAAGGTGAGACTATGGGAACACGGATGAGACAACATACAGGCCTTCTGGCACTTCTGATGCTCTTGTCATCCTGCTCGATGACAAAGGGCATCCCCGATGACGACCAACTCTTCACGGGGTTGAAGCAGACCGTCTTTGTCGACGACCGCGAAGACCAATACAGCGAGCATTTGGCCAACACGAAAGATGAGGTGGAGGCAGCACTCGCCACCGTGCCCAACGGCTCACTCTTCGGTAGCAGTTACTATACGGTGCCCTGGTCTTGGCGCCTCTGGGTCTACAACCACTTCTCTGGCAAGAAGTCAGGCTTCGCACGCTGGATGACAAAATCCTTCGGCAAGCCGCCAGTGCTGATGAGTCAGGTGAATCCGGCCCTGCGCACCTCCGTGGCCCGCAGCGTGCTCCGCAACAACGGCTACCTGCGTGGAGACGTCACTTACGAGATAGTGCCTCAGAAGAATCCGAAGAAAAGCAAGATACGATACAGCGTGCTGCTCGACTCGCTCTTCACCCTCGACAGCATCGCCTATCGCAACTTCCCCGACTCCCTCCAGCAACTCGTCGACTCTTCCCACAGCGAGTCGCTCATCCAGACAGGCAAGGCCTTCAGCATCGCTTCACTCGACGGGGAGCGCAGCCGTATCAGCAGTCTGTTCCGCAACAACGGATACTTCTATTACGCCCCTGCCTACGCCTCCTATCTCGCTGACACTTTCCAGGTGGCAGGCAAGGCGCAGATGCGATTCCAGTTAGCCGACGGCATCCCAGAGGAGGCCCTCACTAAATGGTACATTGGAAAGATGGACATCAACTTCCGCAAGACAGCACGCCAGCAACTCACCGACAGCATCCGCCGGCGCCACCTGACATTCCACTTCAACGGCAGGAAGTCGCCCATCCGTCCGCGTGTCGTCCTGAAGAATCTGAGGCTGCGCCCACGACAACTCTACAGTTACGACAACTATCTGGAATCATCGGCCAACCTCAATGCTACAGGTGTTTTCACATCGACTGACTTCCAGTTCAACCCACGGCCTGTCACCGACACACTTGACCTGCTGATCAACTGCGTCTTCGACAAGCCATACGACTTCTATATCGAAACCAATTTCAACGGACGCACCAATGGGCGGCTGGGGCCAGAACTGAAGATCGGTGTCGCCCGCCGCAATGCCTTCAAAGGCGCTGAGAAACTCGACATCAACCTTCACGGCTCCTACGAGTGGCAGCGGAACAGCGGTGCCGACATGAGTTCCTACCAATTGGGTGCAGATGCCAGCATCGAGTTCCCACGTATCATCGCTCCGTTCTACAACAGCGACCGAATCAGCCGACCAAAGAACGGACAGCGACCCAGGCGACGCCGATTCTACACCACACCGACCACATTTGCCAAAGTCTCGATGGACATGGTGCGCCGTCCTCAATACTATAAGATGCATATTGCCAGTGGCGAGTGGACCTATCGATGGCAACCTTCCGCAACCAGCCGACATGAGTTCTCACCCCTGACGGTGAAATACCAGTTCAAGAACTCCAAGACTGACAAATACGACTCTCTTGTGGCAAAACACCCCTATCTGGAGCGGACGATGGGCGACATCTTCATCCCCAAGATGCGCTATACCTACACCTATACCAGCCCCTTATCCAGCCTGAATCCCATCCGCTGGGAGACCACCATTGAGGAATCCGGCAATCTGATCTCGCTCTTCGACAGGCTGCGCGGCAGGCCCTTCGGCGAGCAGGAGAAGGAAATCTTCAGGAATCCCTACGCCCAGTTCGTCCGTCTGGAGACTGACTTCACCAAGACCTGGACACTAGGCCAGTCCGCTCTCGTGGGCCACCTCAATGCAGGTATCCTCTGGTACTACGGAAACAGCGCCGAAGCCCCCCTGAGCGAAGAATTCTACGTGGGCGGCCCCAACAGCATCCGCGCCTTCAGGTCGCGCGACATCGGGCCCGGAGCCTTCTCCGACTATACACTCTTCGACCGCCAGACAGCCTATCTGCTGCGCAACGGCGACATGAAACTCCTGGGCAATCTGGAATACCGCTTCCCCATCTTCGGCAATCTGAAGGGAGCCGCCTTCCTCGACGTGGGAAACGTGTGGAGAATGAAGCAACTCAAATGGGGATCAGACGAAGAGATGGCTGCGGCAGCCTTCGAAGATGCTGACGGCGACCCAGAAAAGTTTGCCGAAGAACTCATCACCATATTGACAATTAAAGCCTGGACGGACGACATGACCTTCAAGCCCTCACGCTTCCTCAACGACATCGCCGTCGGCACTGGTCTCGGCCTGCGTTACGACCTGGGCTTCCTCGTCATCCGCTTCGACTGGGGGCTGGCCATCCACCTGCCGTGCAACAATGGTGTCTCACGCTATTTCTTCAACGTTCAGCGCAATCGGGATCTCCACACCTTCAATTTCGCCATCGGATACCCATTCTAAAGAGTTAAGAGTTATGAATTAAGAGTTAAGAATTGAGAAAAATGGGTGATGAGACAAATTTTCTTAACTCTTAACTCTTAATTCTTAATTAAAATTATTACTTTTGCACTCAGTTTATTCTAACTTAATAAAATATTGCTTATGAAACCAACTCTTTTTCTGCTTGCAGCAGGTATGGGTAGCCGCTATGGCGGTCTGAAACAACTCGACGGACTGGGTCCCAACGGCGAAACAATTATGGACTATTCTATCTACGATGCCATCCAGGCCGGATTCGGCAAGATTGTATGGGTCATCCGTAAAGACTTCGAAGAGCAGTTCCGTACCCAGATACTCTCCAAATACGAGGGACAGATTCCCTGCGAACTATGCTTCCAGGCCCTCGACGCCCTGCCCGAGGGGTTCAGCGTGCCCGAAGGCCGACAGAAGCCATGGGGAACCAACCACGCCGTGCTGATGGGCAAGGACGTCATCCGCGAGCCCTTCTGCGTCATCAACTGCGATGACTTCTACGGGCGCGATGCCTTCATGCAGATTGGCAAGTATCTCAGCAACCTGCCCGAAGGTGCCAAGAACCAGTATGCGATGGTGGGCTTCCGCGTCTGCAACACCCTGTCGGAGAACGGCACCGTGGCCCGTGGTGTATGCGCCTATAATGAGAAGCGCCATCTGACGGATGTCGTAGAGCGCACTGAGATCGTACGCTGCGCCGAGGACGGCTCTCAGGCAGGTGCCGCTGATCAGCCCATCCGCTTCAAGGACGAGGAGGGCAAATGGCAGCCGCTCGAGGAGAACGTACCTGTATCCATGAATATGTGGGGCTTCACACCCGACTATTTCGACTACAGCGAGGAATACTTCAAGGAGTTCCTCTCTGATCCTAAGAACATGCAGAACCTGAAGGCAGAGTTCTTCATTCCCTTGATGGTCAACAAACTCATCACCGAGGGTACAGCCACCTGCGAAGTTCTCGATACCACCTCCAAGTGGTTTGGCGTCACATACGCCGCCGACCGTCAGGACACCGTCGACCGCATTCAGCGCCTCGTCGATGAAGGTATTTATCCCAACAAACTGTTCTAAATGAATATCGACATACTGAATGGTGATCAACTGGCTTACCTGAGTCGGCTGATCACCAACTCTCAAAACATCATCATCACCTGCCATCGCAGCCCCGACGGCGATGCCATCGGCTCCTGTCTGGGATGGGCTGAGTTCCTGAGAACCCAGGGCAAGGATCCGGTTGTCATCGTGCCCGACCAGTTCCCCGACTTCCTGCAGTGGCTGCCTAACACTGAGAAGATAGTACGCTACGACAAGCACCGCGACAAGAGCGACATGCTCTTTAAGATAGCCGACCTCGTGTTCTGTCTCGACTTCAACACCCCCAGCCGCGTCGATGAGATGGAGCAGGCCCTGATTTCCACTCAGGCCACACGCGTACTCATCGACCACCACCTGTCGCCCGACGTGCCCGCCAGCCTTACCATCTCCCACCCCGAGATGAGCAGCACCTGCGAACTGGTATTCCGCATCGTCTGGCAGATGGGGTGCTTCGAGAAGCAGGGCAAGCATTTCGCCATCCCCATCTACTGCGGCATGATGACAGATACCGGCGGCTTCACATTCAACTCCACGCGCCCCGAGATATTCTTCATCATCAGCCAGTTGCTCACCAAGCGCATCGACAAAGACAAAATCTACCGCAACGTCTATCACAACTACTCCGAGAACCGCATCCGCCTGATGGGCTACGTGATGTACGAGAAACTGCGCTACCTGCCCGAATACCATGCCTCCTATTACACCATCACCCGCGAGGAGCAACGGCGGTTCAACTTCATCAAGGGCGATGCCGAGGGACTGGTCAACATCCCCCAGCAGATCAAGGGGCTGCGCCTCTCCATATCCTTACGTGAAGATACGGAGAAAGACAATGTCGTCTGGGTCAGCCTCCGTTCAGTCGATGACTTTCCCTGCAACAAGATGGCCGAGCAGTTCTTCAATGGCGGGGGACATCTCAATGCCTCCGGCGGGCGCATCAACGGCACCATCAGCGAAGCCGAGCAAGTGGTCAGGCAAGCCATAGAAGCATACGCCGGCCTACTGAAATAAGCCACGGATTACACCGATTTTTACAGTTTTTTTATTAATCTGTGTTAATCTGTGTAATCTGTAGCCACTTTTTCTGCGGAGTCTGTGGCTTTTTTTGTAATTTTGCAACCAATATGAAGAAAATTCTATTGATTATCATAGCCGCGGTCGCCCTCTTCGCAAGTTGTAACAATTACGAGACCTATGGCGACCTGAAGGAGAAGGAGCGCAACGCCATCTCCAAGTTTATTGCCGACTCCAGCATCATCGTCATTTCCGAGGATGTCTTCAAAAGTCAGGGTTACGTCACCAACACCGACCGCAACGAGTTCGTCAAACTCGACAAGAGCGGTGTCTACATGCAGATAGTCCGCCCAGGCTGCGGAGAGAAGATCAACAACGGCGACGAGGTCAACCTCTGCTGCCGCTTCAAGGAATTCAACATCAACGGCGACACCCTGACGCTGGAAAACACATCCGACATCTACTCCGACTTTGTCGACGTGATGCACGTCACGCGCACGTCAGGCACCTTCACCGCCTATTTCACCGCCGGACTGATGTATGCCGCCTACAAGACGGCGTCCGTTCCAGCCGGATGGCTCGTCCCCCTCGAATACATCAAGGTAGGCCGTCCGAAGAGCATGGACGACGAGATATCCAAGGTCCGACTGATCGTCCCCCATTCCCAGGGCCACGCCACCGCCTCCAGCAATGTCGTACCCTA
>CAMVJQ010000078.1 GCA_947167845.1 uncultured Prevotella sp.
CAAGTCTAATCAATCCCCCTCCTACAGGAGGGGTTAGGGGAGGTCACAAACAAGCCTAAAAACATACCAAGTTATTTTTTAACGGTTACTAAAGGTGAAAAAGTTACAAACTCAAACGACCCTGATACTGTACGTAAAGCATATTTCTCTGGAAAAGCGTAACTTTGTGGCCTGAAACCATAAAGCAACAGAGAAATATGAAACGTACAACTATCTTTGCTGCACTTGCGGCAGCAACCCTTGGGCTGAATGCCCAAAAGCCGATGACTGCTCCGGCAGGCGGCAAGGTCATCAGTGACGAATTGATCGGCATCTTCTTTGAGGATATCAGCAGTGCTGCTGACGGCGGACTTTATGCCGAACTGATCCAGAACGGCTCCTTTGAGTTCAGCCCTGCCGAACGCGACGGATGGGGGGCTGGCACGGCCTGGCGCCAGGTGCGGCCAGGGCACAGTCTCGGCACGCTCGACGTGCGTAAGGACAACGGCATTCATCCCAACAATCCGACTTATATGCGCCTGCATACGGAGCGCGTCAAGGAGTATTACGACTATGCGGGCTGGAAAGGGTTCGGTCTGCAGAACGACGGTTTCGACGGCATCCCGGTGAAGGCTGGTGCCCGATATGACTTCTCCGCTTTCTTGCGCAATGTCGGGGGCGATGCCAAGAATGTCCGCGTGGCGCTCGTTGAACCGCAGGGATGGGGGAAGGATCCCAAACTCCTTGCTGATACTATCCTGACAGCGACATCTCAGAACTGGCAGAAGTATGACGCTGTACTGACGCCTGAAGCGGACTGCCTGAAAGCAGTGCTCCAAATACTTGTACTCGACTCAGGTGACCTTGATATCGACATGGTATCGCTGATGCCTCAGGATACTTATAAGGGCCACGGTCTGCGTAAGGACTTGGCTCAGGCATTGGCCGACCTGCACCCGAAATTCATGCGTTTCCCCGGAGGTTGTGTCGTTCATGGCGGCGGTGACGGTTTCTGGGATACCTATCGTTGGAAGACCACGATTGGCCCGAAGGAACAGCGCAGGGGCCTGAAGAACACATGGGGATATCACCAGTCGATGGGATTGGGCTACTATGAGTATTTCCAGTTCTGTGAGGACCTGAAGATGCAGCCGCTGCCTATCCTGCCCTGTGGCGTGAGTTGTCAGGGCACCAATGGAGGATGGGGCATGAAGAATCAGGCGCAGGACGTGGTGCCGATGTCGGAGATGGACGAGTGGGTGAGTGAGGCGCTCGACCTCATCGAGTGGGCTAATGGCGATCCTGCTACTTCCAAATGGGCTAAGATGCGTGCTGACGCCGGTCATCCGGCCCCCTTCAACCTGAAATATCTCGGACTGGGTAACGAGGAACGTATATCACCTGAGTTTATCGAGCGTTTCAAGTATATCTATGAGCGCGTCACCAAAGCCCATCCGGAGATTGTCATCGTCGGTACGGCCGGACCTGGTTCGCATCCTGGCAATCCGGACTTCGACAATGGCTGGAAACTGGCTGAAGAGACAGGGCTGCCCATCCTTGATGAGCACTACTATGAGCCGCACGACTATTTCCTGACGAGCCGGCAGTACGACAATTATCCCCGCGACCGAAAGACGAAAGTCTATCTGGGTGAATATGCGGCCAAGGACAAGAAACTGATAGATGCTCTGGCCGAAGGACTCTATCTGCTCCATTTGGAGCGCAATGGCGACGTTGTGGCCATGACCTCATACGCTCCGCTCCTGGCCCGTAAGAATGCCACCAACTGGAATCCTGACTTGATCTATTTCGATAATGAACGTCCCTATCTGACATGCAGTTACTACGTGCAGCAAATGTTTGGTCAGAGCAGTGGCCAGTATTATTATGGTGATTGTGTCACTATCGACGGTGCTTCTAATCTACAGGGACAGTCGGTGGTGCTTAACGTCAAGACGCGTCGCCTCTATGTGAAACTCTGCAATGCCAGTGCTGAGGCAAAGTCGGCTACCCTTGACTTGAAGCGATTCCCGCTGAAGAAGACTGCCACCAAGACCGTCCTCTCTGGTCAGCCGGAGGATGAGAATAACTATGAGAAGCAGCCTGTCGTGCCGCAGGTTTCTATGGTTAAGGCCGTGAAGAAACAGACGCTCACGCTGGCTCCCTATTCCTTTGTGATGTTAGAGTATAATCTGTAAGTTTGAGAGACCGGGAATTATGAAATTGAGAGATTGTGCATTCTTGCGTCCCTTCGGTAGCAAGCGATCAAAGATCGAGCGGTGCATTGTGAATTGTGCATTGTTGACGGCTGCGCCGGGTGCTCAGGCACAGAACCCCTTTGTACAGACTTGGTTTACCTCTGACCCTGCACCGATGGTGTACGATGGCAGAATGTATGTCTATACAGGTCACGATGAAGACCATGCCGACTTCTTCTGGATGCAAGAGTGGCGCGTCTATTCCACTCAGGACATGGTGAACTGGCAGGACCACGGCTCACCGTTGGCCTTGGAGAGTTTCTCATGGGCAGACGACCGTGCCTGGGCTTCGCAGACAATCGAGCGCGACGGTAAGTTCTACTGGTACATCTGTGCCCACTCAAAGATATCCAAAGGCATGGCGATAGGTGTGGCTGTCAGCGATTCGCCTACGGGGCCGTTCCGCGATGCATTGGGAAAACCGCTCTATGAGGATGGCAAGTGGGACCATATCGACCCCACGGTGATGATCGATGACGACGGGCAGGCCTGGCTGATGTGGGGCAATCCGCAGTGCTATTACTTGAAACTCAACCGCGACATGATCTCATACGAGGGAGAAGTCGGACTGCTGCCGATGACTGAGGAAGCGTTCGGCGGCCCTATGATGAGCAAGCGGGAGAAGGGCAGGAAATATAAGGACTCATACGTGGAAGGCCCCTGGCTGACGAAGCGGATGGGCAAGTACCAGTTGCTCTATGCTGCTGGTGGCGTGCCAGAACACATCAGTTATTCGACGGCACCTTCGCCCACAGGTCCCTGGACCTATGCCGGAGAAATCATGCCGCTCAGTGAGACAGGCTCGTTTACCAATCACTGTGGCGTGGCTGACTATAAAGGGCATTCCTATTTCTTCTACCATACAGGCAAACTGCCGGGTGGCGGAGGCTTTGGCCGCAGCGTGGCTGTCGAAGAGTTCAGGTATAATGCTGACGGCTCCTTCCCCACGATCATGCCTACTGACGAGGGCGTAAAGCCTGTGGGCGCATTTAATCCCTTCCGCAAGGTGGAGGCCGAGACGATGGCTTTCTCTAAAGGCATCAAGACGGAGCAGAATGCAGAGGTGGGCGTCTATGTGACTGATATCCATAATGGCGACTATATCAAACTGCAGAATGTGGCCTTCGGCAACAGGATGCCTCGTACGTTTACTGCCCGGGTGGCCAGTGGCCTGCGCGGCGGACAGATAGAGATTCGTATCGACAGCGTTGGAGGGCAGTTGCTGGGCAGGCTTCAGGTGCCAGGCACTGACGGTTGGGAGCGATGGCAGACATTGACGACTGACCTGGGAGCGGTCGCTTCAGGCACCCACGACCTCTTTTTCGTATTCACAGGCCGCAAGGGACCAAAACTCTTCAACTTCGACTGGTGGGAGATGCGCGGACTGGAGCAGGTGAATATGCCGCTCTTCCAGACCAAGTACACGGCCGACCCGTCGCCGCTCGTGGTGGGCGACACCTTATTCCTATATACATCGCACGATGCACACTTCGAGGACATCCCCGACCCCAATGAGCGCAGTTCTGCCGGATTCTTCATGTACGACTGGCTCCTGTGGTCCACCACCGATATGGTGAACTGGACAGAACACGGAGCCGTGGCTTCGCTGAAGGACTTCAAGTGGCGCAGCCGCGACAACGGTGGCTGGGCCATCCAGACGGTAGAGCGCAATGGCAAATATTATCTCTATGCGCCTTTGCACGGGCATGGCATCGGTGTGCTTGTGGCAGATTCGCCCTACGGACCTTTCAAGGATCCCCTGGGTGAGCCGCTGGTGTGGCAGAAGGAGAACTGGGACGATATCGACCCCACGGTATTCACAGACGATAGCGGTCAGGCCTATATGTACTGGGGAAATCCCAACACCTATTGGGCTAAGTTAAACGATGATATGATCAGCCTGAAGGGCGGCATCACCAAACTTGACTACCATATCGAGCATTACCAGGAGGGACCGTGGCTTTATCAGCGCAATGGCCACTGGTATCTGGCATACGCATCAACCTGTTGTCCGGAGGCTCTGGGCTATGCTATGAGCGACTCGCCTACCGGGCCGTGGCAGGCGAAGGGCTACATCATGCGCCCCACACCACGCGACCGGGGCAACCATCCCGGCATCTGCGACTACAAGGGCCACTCCTATGTGTTCGGGCAGAACTACGACCTGATGCACCTGGAGACCTTCGAGCACAGTGAGCGGCGTTCGGTGTCGGCACAGGAAATCGAATATCTGCCCGACGGCACCATCAAGGAGATTCCCTATTGGCTCGACCAGCAGCCGATGAAGCAGTTGCAATGGCTGAATCCCTACAAGCGAGTGGAGGCCGAGACGATGGCCTGGGGCTACGGCCTGAAGAGTGCGAAGATGGGCATCCCCAATACGGGTGTCGTGGCTGATATGCCAGAGTCGACAGGCCGCCGGAATATGTATATCTACGACATCGATGACGGGGAGTACATCCGTCTGCGTGGTGTCGATTTCGGCAAAGGGGCCAAGGGCTTTTCCATCACGGGAGCGGCTACTGGCGGTTGCACACTGACGTTGCGACTGGATGCTCAGGACGGTCCGATAGTAGGCGCTGTCGATATTGGTAAGACGGGCTCTGTGGAGAAGTATCGCGCCTTCACTGCCAAGGTTAAGAATGCCTCTGGTGTGCATGACCTGTATCTCTGCTTCAGCAATGCCAGTGGCGAGGTTCGTCTCGACTGGTGGCGGTTCAGATAAATTGAGAATTGAGAATTGAGAATTGAGAATTGAAATTGAGAATTGTGAATTGTGCATTGAAGCGTAGGCTTATCCCCCTGTTAGTGGCGCTGATGGCTGCTATAGGGATAGAGGCTCAGGGCGTGAAGCCTCTGCCTGCACTGCATGTGGAAGGCCGCTGGCTGGTGGACAGTCACGGCAATCATGTGGTGCTGCACGGTGTGATGGACACACCGAACATGTATTTCAACGGCTGGCGGTGGGGCAGCCCATGGGACGGCACGAATACGAACTATAACAGTAGCGGTGCCATTAAGTGTAAGAATTACTTTGAGAAACTCTTCGCAGGTCTGGAGCAGGCAAAATGCAATGTGTTCCGCCTGCATCTTGACCCTGCCTGGACCAACGACCCGAACAGCAGTTACACCTACACTGGTGCCAAAGGACAAGCCAGCGATGCCTCGGGTGAGGCTGACATCAGCAAGTTCAACCCTAAACGACTGGAGACCTTCCTTACATCTCTCTACTGGCCCTTGATCCAGTCGGCTATGGATCACGGTATGTATGTCGTGGTGCGCCCGCCAGGTGTCTGCCCAGGCAACCTGAAGGTGGGCGACTATTATAATGACTACCTGATGACCGTCTGGAATATCTTCTCGGCGAATGACTCCGTGAAGAAATATGCGGGACAGATCAGCATCGAACTGGCCAATGAGCCGGTGTCGCTGAAGAATGCTCAGGGGCAGGATGACCCGAAGGCACTGCACGATTTCTTCCAGCCCGTGGTCGACAAGATCCGTGAGAATGGCTTCACGGGTGTCATCTGGGTGCCTGGCACAGGTTGGCAGGCTAACTATACGAGTTATGCGCTGCAGCCTATCGAGGGCTATAATATCGGCTATGCCGTACACGATTATTGTGGCTGGTATGGCTCGAGCGATGCTACTCCGAATCCAGAGACCAAGATTAAGCAGTTTCATAAGCAGGTGCCTGTAGTGGATACCAATCCCATTATCATCACTGAAGTCGACTGGAGCCCGGAGAATCCGAATGCTGAAGGACACTATAATGAGCATGGTGACTGGGTGCAGCCGAACTACGGCACGTGGGCTACTGGCTCGACATCGAAATGGGGCAGGGCCTTCAAGGCTATGCTCGATCACTTCGGCAACATCTCGATGACGCTCTCTGGCACAGGTTGTCTGCTTGATATTGACCAATTGTTGAAGAATGGCTCTGTGGTTCCAGCCTTTGGAGGATTGGAGGAAGCCTGTGGCAAGGCCTGCATGGACTGGTATGCAGACTACTATCTGGTGGACTGGCCTCACGCTGATGATGAGGTGCAGCCGCAGGTTTCTGAGACGGCTACTGGCCTGATGGCGTCGGCAGAGTCGGTGGAACTGGCAGTGGGCGGCTATTCGGCTGTCGGACTGACGGCAACCTTCAGCGACGGTCATACGCGTGAGGTGACTTCGCTGGCAGCGTATTCTGTGGATGCTTCCGATGTGGTGAGTGTCCGTAATGGTATGGTTGTGGCCCTCAGGGCTGGCGATGCAACTGTTACGGCCACTTATACAGATCCTTCAGGGCAGCAACTGACTGCTACCTATTTCGTCCGTTCAACCTACTTCCCGTTTGCGGCAGAGAATATCAGTACATCCTTGTTCTCTGAGGGCACATACGATGAGTCTACGCATACGTTTAAGCCGGGGCAATATGGCCAGATGGGCTGGGAATATAGCAATGGTGCAGATATGTCGGGCTATAAGTATCTGGTGCTTAAGTTGCAGAGTGCACCAAGCGGTGCACATCTCAACTTGTTTACTGCTCCCAGCATCTGGAGCGACTGCTGTAGCACGTCTGACTTTGGGTCGAAGAAACAGATAGTCCTTAACCTGCAGACAGCCAGGTATACCTCAGGCAGCAAGCAGGGACAGACCGTCGACACCAAGAATATCTGTATCATCTCATTCTGGTCGAATTTCGGTACGATAGTCGTAGATGATATCTACCTGACCAACAATAGCGATTACAGCCGCGAGACTCCGACAGCCATCGATGCCGCTGTCATCGAAAGGACAACTCCCGCTTCGGATTGTGTCTACGATCTCAGTGGCCGCAGGCTGGGCTCCGCTTCTGCCTTACGTCCAGGCATTTACATCAAGAACGGGAAGAAAGTGGCGGTGCAGTAGGAGCGCCTTACAGTGCCTCCAGCATTCGCTTGATGACTACGGAGCAACTGATTTCGCGGTTAGCGGCTTCGGGAATGACGAGGCTGTTGGGCGACTCGATGACATCATCCGTCACGATAAGGTTGCGGCGCACGGGCAGGCAATGCATGAACTTGCCGTTGTTGGTCCACGACATGTGCTCTGTATCTACCGTCCACGACATATCCTTGGAGGTGATCTTTCCGTAGTCGGCAGGATTGGTCACACCCGGATTACTCCAGTTCTTGGCGTAGATGAAGTCGGCCCCCTCGAAGGCTTTCTTCTGGTCGTACTCGACGACAGCATTGCCCACAAATTTCGGATCGAGTTCGTAGCCTTCGGGGTGTGTGATGACAAGGTCAACGTCAGGGGCAGCATTCATCCACTGGGCGAATGAGTTGGGCACAGCCTGTGGAAGGGCACGGCAGTGAGGGGCCCAGGTGAGAACCACCTTTAGTTTTCTCGGAGGTACGGAGGTGCGGGGGTACGGGGGTACGAGATTACCTTCTGCGCTGGCACTATTCTCGCGCCCACGCGCCACCGTTCCCACGTACCCCCGATACTCCTCGATGGTGATGAGGTCGGCAAAGGCCTGCAGGGGGTGAACGGTAGCAGTCTCCATGGCGAAGACGGGACGACCGCTGTACTTGATAAACTGATTCAGGACGGTCTCGGCATAGTCGTACTCACGGTCGGTGAGTCCTGCGAAGGAGCGCACGCCAATCATGTCGCAGTAGCAGCCCATCACAGGGATGGCTTCCAGCAGATGCTCAGACTTGTCGCCGTCCATGATGACGCCTCGCTCCGTCTCTAGTTTCCAGGCGCCGGCATTCACGTCGAGCACGATGACATTCATGCCGAGGTTCATTGCGGCCTTCTGGGTGGACAGGCGGGTGCGCAGACTATTGTTGAAGAAGATCATCATCAGCGTCTTGTTCTTGCCCAGATGCTGATACTTGAATCTGTCGTTCTTGATCTCTTGTGCTTCGGCGAGTGCTTTCTCCAGCGGGCCGATATCCTCTACGTTGATAAATGTTCTCATATTTTTCAATTCTCAATTCTCAATTTTCAATTCTCAATTCTCTCCTCTCTCCTCTCTCCTCTCTCCTCTAAACTCTAAACTCTAATTTCTCGTTTGTCCTTCGCCCTCAATCAGCCACTTGTAGGTGCAGATCTCTTCGAGTGCCATCGGACCGCGGGGACCCAGTTTCTGGGTAGAGATGCCAATCTCGGCGCCAAGGCCGAACTGTGCTCCGTCGGTAAACGAGGTGGGAGCGTTCCAGTAGACACAGGCGGCGTCAACATAAGTCTGGAACTTGCGGGCAGTCTCCTCATTATCAGTAATAATAGCCTCGCTATGGCCGGAGCCGTTCTCGTCGATATGGGCCAGAGCCTCGTCGAGCGATCCCACGGTCTTGATGGCGAGTTTGAAGTCCATGAATTCCGTGCCGAAACTCTCTTCCGTGGCCGGTTCCAGATAGGGATACTTGCCATCGAGGGCGGCGTATGCCTTCTCATCAGCGTAGATGATGACGTGCTTCTCTGCCATCTGCTCACAGAGACGCTGCAAGTCGCTGAGCCTCGATTCGTGGATGATGAGACAGTCGAGGGCATTGCAGACACTGACGCGGCGCGTCTTGGCATTGTTGACTATCGCCTTGCCCATCTCCAGGTTGCCGTCCTTGTCAAAATAGGTGTTCACTACACCAGCCCCCGTCTCGATAACCGGTACACGGGCTGTGTCGCGTACAAAGTCGATAAGCCGACGGCCACCCCGGGGAATGCAGAGGTCGATATAGCCGACGGCGTTCAGCATCTCGCCCGTAGCCTCGTGGGTGGCGGGCAGTAAGGCAACTACGTCTGTAGAGACGCCGTATTTCGCCAACACCTCATGGATCAGCGCCACTTCCTCGCGGTTCGACTCATCGGCATCCTTGCCGCCTTTCAGCACACAGGCATTGCCACTCTTGAAACAGAGAGAGAAGACGTCGAAGGTGACGTTGGGACGGGCTTCGTAGATCATGCCGATGACACCGAATGGCACGCTGACGCGGCAGAGGCGCAGGCCGTTAGGCAGTGTCTTCTGCTTGGTGATATGGCCGAGCGGGGTTGGCAGTGTGGCGACGTTGCGCATGTCGGCAGCGATGCCCTCCAGACGGCTGTCCGTCAGTTGCAGGCGGTCGTAGAGGGGATTCGCCTTGTCCATTTTAGCCAGGTCCTTGGCGTTGGCCTCCAGGATTCTCACCTTATTGGAAATGATAGTGTCGGCAACGGCATTCAGTATCTCGTTGCGCTTCTCATCTGTAATCAGTGCCAGACTCTTGCTGGCCCGCTTGACGCGTTCGAAAGTCTCTTTTAGTTGCATATCATGTATTTGGTGTAAACTCCGTATGTGGTGTATCCTCGGCTTTCTCAACGAGGTCGATGAGGATGTCGTCGCGCTCGCCGTTGGCGATGATGACGCGGATGCCGGCCTGTGATACTTTCTGGGCGGTGGTGTATTTGGAGTGCATGCCGCCTCGGCCGAAGGCGCTCTTCTCGGGCTGGATGTACTCTGAGAGGTCACGGCCGGGGGCCACCTCACGGATGAGTTGAGCCGACGGGTCGTCGGGATGCCGGTCAAAGATGCCGTCGATGTTGGAGAGCAGGATGAGGGTGTCGGCCTCCATCATCTGTGCGATGAGGCCCGACAGTTCGTCGTTGTCGGTGAACATCAGTTCGGTGACGCTCACCGTGTCGTTCTCGTTGACGATGGGCAGCACGTCGTTCTCCAGCATCACCGTCATGCAGGCCCGCTGGTTGCGGTACTGCTCGCCGGGCTGGAAGTTCTCCTTCATGGTGAGCACCTGGCCCACGTGGATGCCGAACTCGCGGAACAGGTCGTAGTAGAGGCCCACGAGTTTCACCTGCCCGACGGCAGAGAACAGTTGCCGCTGCTCCACGGAGTCGAGCGAGTGGTCCACCTTCAGTTCGCCGCGCCCCGAGGCCATGGCTCCCGAGGAGACGAGGATAATTTCGTAGCCTTGTTTCTTGAGCCATGCTATCTGATCAACGAGAGCCGACATGCGTGTCACGTCCAGTTTCCCGTCCTGACGCGTCAGCACGTTCGAACCAACCTTGATGACTATACGATGCTTCATATCTGTATCTGTGTAAATCCGTGTATATCCGATGCTCCGTGCAAATCCGTGTATATCCGATGCTCCGTGCAAATCTGATGCTTTACTTCTCTGCATCCTTCTTGCGGATTTCCACGCGGCGGATCTTACCGCTGATGGTCTTCGGCAACTCGTCAACGAACTCCACGATGCGCGGGTACTTATAAGGGGCGGTCTCCTTCTTGACGTGCTGCTGCAGTTCCTTCACCAGTTCGTCGCCAGCCTTGTCTTTCCACTCCTTGCCGAGCACGACGGTAGCCTTCACCACCATGCCGCGGATGTCGTCGGG
>CAMVJQ010000079.1 GCA_947167845.1 uncultured Prevotella sp.
TCCCCCTCCTACAGGAGGGGAATTGAATACAAAGAGTGTAACTAATCCCCCTCCTGTAGGAGGGGAATTGAATACAAAGAGTGTAACTAATCCCCTTCCTTAGGAGGGGAATTGAATACAAAGAGTGTAACTAATCCCCCTCCTCTAGGAGGGGAATTGAATACAAAGAGTGTAACTAATCCCCCTCCTACAGGAGGGGTTAGGGGAGGTCACAACAACCGGCTTTTCGGACTGCCCCTTTAAAACCACAGTTACAAATAGCAGTCTAATCATAATTCTCAATTCTCAATTCTCAACTCTCAATTCTCAACTCTCAATTCTCAATTCTCAACTCTCAATTCTCAATTCACTCAAACATATCAACCCACTTGAGGAACTTTTGGACACCCTCCTGGCCGAATTTCTCCAGACTCTGTGCCGTCTCCACCACTGTCCGCTCTCTGTCAAGGCGAGTCTTGGAATAGAACTTGTCGGCATAGCAGACCACCTGCTCCTCCAGTG
Organism: uncultured Prevotella sp.; assembly: GCA_947167845.1. Taxonomy (GTDB): domain Bacteria; phylum Bacteroidota; class Bacteroidia; order Bacteroidales; family Bacteroidaceae; genus Prevotella. The sequence continues at coordinate 502 of CAMVJQ010000079.1, forward strand.
ACTCTGGCTCGTACTGCCCGTCGGGCGGCAACGGCAGGTGCTGCGACACTATCTGCTGGCGCGACAGCCCAGTTCCCGTATGGCGCTCACAGACCAGCGCATGGCGCGGCCAGCCCTCCTGCCGGAGGATTTCTCCCCCTATCACACCGTGACAGATGTACGGCTCACTGCCAAAGCACTGGATACTGGGTGCATCACAGCGATAGATACCTATGTCGTGCAGCATTGCCGCCTCCTCCAGAAATTCGCTGTCGAGCCGCAGTTCTGGGTGCTTACGCGCTATCAGCAGACAGCGGTCTGCCACCTGGCGGCTGTGTACTAACAATATCCGCCGGAGTTCATTCTCCGACGGATAATACTTATCAATAATCGACTGATAGTCCATTACGCTTCTCTTTCAATCCATGCTATCGTGTCACCCTGGCGCACATGCTGACCGGGCTTCACGCTGATGTCCACAAGTTTACCGCCTAATGCAGCAGGGATTTCGACGATTTCGCCCCACTTGGTCTGCAGGTAGCAGAAAGCGTCGCCTTCCTTGTATTTCTGCCCGATAAAGGGCTCCACGCATGGTGCTGGCACGCCCTCGCCGCCAAAGCCCCAGAGCAGTTGACCTGCCAGAGGCACCTTCACGGCATCGGCCTTGGCGTGCTTCAGTTGGTCTATCTCCTCCTGCGAGATCTTCTTGCCGCCACCCAACTTGGCATCCTTTGCTTTCTGCAGATCTGCGAGGAACTGCTTCTTGGCCTGTCCGCTCTTGTAGGCGCGATACTGCTCTGGATGCATGGCCAGTTCGAACAGTTCTTCGTCATCCTGTCCGTACGCCCAGCCGTTCTCGTCCATCTCCTTCTTGAAGTCGTCGAGTGCATTAGCCAGCAAGGTGTGGGGATCCACATCGGTAAATTCGCGTTTCTGGGCCTTGGCCAGTTCCACCAGTTCTGGATCGATGGTGCCAGGTATCTTGCCGCTCTTGCCGAGGATCATGCCCCACATGGCATCGTCCATCATCACGAAGCGCCCCTTGCCTTGCTCGATGGTGAGCAGGTTCATCAGGGCGATGTTCTTGGTGTACTGTGAGAACGGCGTCACCAATGGGGGATAACCCACGCGTGGCCACACGTACTCCACTTCGTTGAAGAGTTTCACCAGCATATCGTCCATCGTGAGCACAGGCTCACCTTTCTTCTCGCGCAGTTTGTTAATCATCGTCTGGATTCCACCCAGGTCGGCCATCATCGAACCCATCATGCCGCCAGGCAGTCCGCAGCCCAGCAACAGGCTCGACATGTGCTTGTTGGCCGGATTGATGAAGTAGCCGAGCCACTCGTCGATGAACTCTTGCGTCAGCGTTCGGGCCTGCATATAGGCGTTCATATTGATGTCTGCCACCTCGAAGCCCTCATTCTTCAGCATCGACTGCACACTGATGATGTCGGGATGCACCTTACCCCAACTCAGCGGCTCGATGGCGGTGTCGATGATGTCGGCACCATTGTTACATACCTCCAGGATGCTGGCCATTGAGAGTCCAGGGCCAGAATGGCCGTGATACTGGATGAGGATGTCGGGATGAGCCGTCTTGATGGCCTTCGTCAGGGCACCCAGCATGGCAGGCTGTCCGATACCCGCCATGTCCTTCAGGCAGATTTCCTCTGCACCTGCAGCAATCACTTCGTCGGCAATCTTGCTATAGTATTCCACAGTGTGTACTGGCGAGGTCGTGATACAGAGCGTGGCCTGAGGCGTCATGCCTGCCTCCTTGGCCCACTTGATGGAAGGGATGATATTACGGGTATCATTCAGACCACAGAAAATACGGGGGATATCCACGCCCTGGGCGTGCTTCACCTTATACATCAGGGCACGCACATCGTCGGGCACAGGATACATACGCAGGGCATTCAGACCACGGTCAAGCATGTGGGTCTTGATGCCCGCCTCGTTGAAGGGCTTGCAGAAGGCCCGTACGGCCGCATTGGGGTTCTCACCGGCCATCAGATTCACCTGCTCGAAGGCACCGCCATTCGTTTCCACACGGCTGAAACAGCCCATATCGATTATTACAGGGGCTATACGCTCCAACTGATCCTTACGGGGCTGAAACTTACCCGAGGACTGCCACATATCCCGATACACGAGACTAAACTGAATCTTTTTCTTCATAGAAATTCTGATAGTTGTAATTATATGAGCGCAAAAATAGATAAAATATTTCAAAAATATGCATTTTTGTTCTACTTTTTTTGATATTTTGACTATCTTTGCCCCGCAAACCGACAAAAAAAGATGAAACAGACATTTTTTCTCATATTATTGACTGCACTGATGACCGTCTCGTGCGGTAGTCGGCAGGAAGCCACAGGCAGTGCAACAACTGTCTACAACGAAGAGAAGCCGCTCCCTGGCGACACCACGCTCTACGGCCTCGCCTGCGAGGGCTGTACGGACTCACTGCTCGTGTTCCTCCCCTTCACGGGAGGCGACCCTGACACGTTCGACATCCTGGAGGCGCGCCTGGCGCGCAGGGTGCTGGGACGGCCCGCAATGGGCGACAGGATTGCTGTCATACGCAATGGGGAAGACTCTGCCGCAGCCGACCTCGTCATCAACATCGACGCGCTGCAGAAGGCCTGGTACTATCAGGTGCAGCCTCGCCTTCGCCTCAGACTCCAGCACCCGGACTCTGCCGCCAAGGCTCCTGCCCTGCCCGACTCCATGCGCCGCAGATGGATGCAGCCCCGTGAATACGCCCTTACCTTCAAGCGCAACCATGTGGTACTGTCGACGGGTATGTGGCGGCGCAGTCAGAGAGAGGCGCAGGCCCCTGTGGAATATCCCAAGGCGAAGCGCTATCGCCAGTGGCATATCTTCAACGGCCACCTGATCTTGGCAGAGACACGTCGCGACACATTAGGCAACGAGCAAGTACTCAGTACCGATACGGCAGACATCAGGATGCTGAGACGAGATACCCTCGTCCTCCGCTTCGCAGACAGAGAACAAGGGTATTACAGCAAGCGGGATTCCAGTCAGAAGAGTGCTAGATGACGGCGTGTTCCATCAGCCGACGCTCGGCCAGTTCTGCATATTTCGTTCCAGGACGGCCGTAGTTGGCATAGGGATAGATGGAGATGCCGCCACGGGGCGTAAACAGTCCGACCACCTCTATATATTTAGGATCCATCAGGCGGACAAGGTCTTTCATGATCTTGTTGACACAGTCCTCATGGAAATCGCCGTGATTGCGGAAACTGAAGAGGTAGAGTTTCAGACTCTTGCTCTCCACCATTCGCTCGCCGGGGATATACATAATTTTGATCTCAGCGAAATCGGGCTGTCCCGTGATAGGGCACAACGACGTGAACTCCGGACAGTTGAACTGCACCCAGTAGTCATTGTCGGGATGCTTGTTCACAAAGGTCTCCAGCACCTCTGGTGCGTAGTCCGTCTTGTAGTCAGTCTTCCGGCCCAGGGCCTGCAGCCCTTCCTTCTCTCTTTCTTCCATATCTCTCTTGTTTATAGCAGGTAGAAAAGCCATCCCATGTAGGCTGCGAAGCCGACGACAAGCAGGAAGCCCTCCCTGCGCGACACAGTGTACTTGGTATAGGCAAATATCCATAGCAGACCCATGCTGATGATCATCATGGAGAGGTCGATGATGTTGATGCCCATGATGCGCATCGGGTGGATCACAGCCGTCAGGCCCAGGATCAGCAGGATGTTGAACACATTCGAGCCGATGGCATTGCCGATGGCCAGTTCCGACTGTCCCTTCCTCGCTGCCACCACGCTGGTGGCCAGTTCGGGCAGCGACGTGCCGCCGGCCACGATGGTCAGGCCCACCACGCTCTGACGGACCCCGAAGCGGTAGGCGATGTAACTGGCGGCATCCACGAACAGGTTACTGCCGATGATCAGGCAGGCCAGGCCCACCACGATCCACATCACGTTCTTCCACTTTGAGCGCGTAGGCAGGGGCTCCGCCTTCTCCTCCTCCGGGTCATTATTGCCTATCACCTCGTCGAAACCGCCGTTACGCTCTGTCTCATTGAAGGTGACAAACATGAAGATGATGAATACGGCCAGCAGGATCAGACCGTCAGTACGGCTGATCTCATTGCCCCAGAGGTGGGGGGAACTCATATCGTCGAAACAGAGCAGGAACAACAGCAGCGAGGCACAGAGCGCAAAGGGGATGTCCTTCTTGACCGTCGACTTGTTGATGACCATAGGGGCCACGATGGCCGAACAGCCCACGATCAGCATGGCATTGAAGATGTTCGAGCCCACCACGTTGCCCACGGCCAGGTCGGAGGTGCCTTTCAGAGCCGACACCATACTTACGAAGAGTTCAGGAGCCGACGTGCCCGCTGCCACGATGGTCAGGCCGATGACGATCTCTGACACGTTCATGCCTCGCGCCAGCGAGGCGGCACCGTCGGTCAGACGGTCGGCACCCCAGATGACGAGTGCCACACCGACGATAATCAGTATTATATTTACGAATGTCATTCCCGTTTTCCTTTTGCTATCTGTTACTCATCGCCCTCGTCGTCATCCCAGTCATCAAAGAAACTGTCGAATCCGCCTTCCAGAGAAGGCCCGACAAAGGCGTCCATTGCCCGGCGGTCTTTCTTAGTGGGGCGCCCCGTGCCTCGGGCACGGTCCACAAAACCGCTGATACGACTCATCTCCAGCAGTTCATACTGGTCTGGAGCGGTCACGTTCTCATAGATCTCGGGCAGCAGTTTGGCGCCCACCCGCTGCTCGATCGTCTTCAGGATCTTGAAGGAATAGGTGATGGGAGGCTTGCGCACGCTCACCACCTCACCCGCCTTCACGGTGTGCGACGGCTTCACGGTGACGCCCTTCACCGTCACGCGCCCGTTCTTGCAGGCATCGGCGGCTATCGAGCGCGTCTTGAATATCCTGGCGGCCCAGAGCCACTTGTCTATCCTTGCTACGTCACCCATTGTTCTTTCCTCCGTCCACTTTTCCCTTACCTAACTTATTAAACTGATTCATGGTGACATCAATGCCCGCAAGCACGAAACTGCGGATGATCTCCACAGCCGTGTCGATGGCAGGCTGGAGCGTCTGCAGTTCCTCCTCGCTATAGCGGCCCAGCACCCAGTCGATCTGCATCCCGCGCGGGAAGTCATTGCCGATGCCCATACGCAGACGGGCATAGTCCTGACCGATCAGTTGCTGGATATGCCCCAGCCCGTTGTGACCGCCGTTTGAGCCGCTGGCCTTCAGGCGGAAGGCCCCGAGGGGCAGCGCCACCTCATCGCTCACCACGAGTAGGCGGCTCTGCTCGATATGCTCATGATTCAGCCAGTAGCGCACGGCATTGCCACTCAGGTTCATAAATGTCGAGGGCTTCAGCAGAATGACCTTCCGACCCTTCAGCGATGTCTCTGCCACAAAGCCATAGCGCTTGTCGGCAAAAACAATATTGGATGCCTTTGCGAAAGCATCCAATACCATGAATCCAGTATTGTGGCGGGTCTTCTCATATTCCGGGCCGATGTTACCCAAGCCAACAATGAGGTACTTGTCCATTTATCAGTTCTTGAAGAAATGATTATGCCTCGGCGTCAGCAGCGGCAGCAGCAGAACGCGAAGCACGGGTAGCCTTCACTGAGCATACCACCACCTCTGGAGAGGTAGCAATCTCAAGACCCTCGAAACTCAGCGCACCTACCTTGATGGCCTTGCCCAACTGCAGGTTGGTCACGTCGATATTCAGTACCTCAGGAATCTGGGTGTAAGGCGCGGTCACATTGAGTTTGCGGACGGCCAGGTTCAGTTTACCACCGTCGCGAACACCCTGGGCCAGACCGTTCAGTTTCACGGGGATGCCGATAGTGATGGGCTTCGACTCCGTCACCTCGAAAAAGTCGGCGTGAATCAGGGCCTCTGTCGTCGGATGGAACTGGAGTTCCTTGATCACGGCCTTGTGAACGGCGCCGTCTATCTCCAGATTGACCACGTACACCTCAGGCGTGTACACAGCCTTGCGGAGTTCCGCAAACGATGCCGTGAAGGCAAATGCCTCGGGCAGACCGTTCTCTCCCTTCTTCTCACCATACAGGTTGCAGGGTACCATACCTTCCTTGCGGAGTTCCTTTGAAGCCTTCTTTCCAGTGGCGGTGCGCTTCTGACCTTTTACACTAATCTCTTTCATAATTGTGTTACTCTAAAATTAAGTTTTTATACCTTTTGCTTAATTCACCATCACACGATTGTCACTCGGGTGCTTTCGGAAAAAGCGGTGCAAAGGTACGAAATAATTCATAATTCACAATACATAATTCACAATTATTTGAAAAAAACACCATTTTTTCCCGCTTTTTCTTGCAACATCGCGGATTTTTACGTAACTTTGCATTCGTAAAATGACAAAAATCGATAATAAACCCCAAAAACATCAAGTGAGATGATTAACAGAGAGATTATCCGTTCAAAGATTGTTCAGTTAACCTACGCCTACTATCAAAACGGCAACAAGAACATCGACACGGCAGAGAAGGAACTTTTCTTCAGTCTGTCAAAAGCGTATGACCTTTATAATAATCTGCTGGCGCTGGTCGTGGCCGTCACCAAGGAGGCGCGACGCCGACTGGAGGTGCTCCAGAACAGGGCCAAGCGCGAAGGCACAACGGCACCGTCGCAGAAGTTCACGCTCAACCGCTTCGCACTGCAGTTGGAGGAGAACAAGATGCTCAACGAGTTCATCGGAAGCCAGAAGCGCACCTGGGACGACAATCCGGAGTTCGTGGGCAAACTGCTCGAACTGATACAGAGCAGCGACCTCTACAAGGACTACATGGAGAGTACCGATGACAATTACGACGCCGACAGAGAACTGTGGCGCAAGATCTATCGCACCTTCATACAGAAGAATGAAGAACTGGACCTGCTGCTGGAGGAGATCAGCCTCTACTGGAACGATGACAAGGAGATCGTCGACACCTTCGTGCTGAAGACGTTCAACCGCTTCAAGGAGCAGGAAGGCCCCAAGCAGGAACTGCTCCACGAGTGGGACAGCGAGGACGAGAAGGAGTTCGCGCGCAAACTCTTCCGATCGGCCATACTCAATGCCGACGAGTACCAGCACTATATGAGCGAGGCATCACGAAATTGGGACTTCACACGACTGGCATTTATGGACATCGTCATCATGCAGATTGCCATCGCTGAGATCATGACATTCCCCAATATACCTGTCAGCGTCAGCATCAACGAGTATGTCGAACTCGCCAAACTATACTCCACACGCAAGAGCGGCGGCTACATCAACGGCATGCTCGACGCCATTGCCCGCCACCTCATCAGTACCAACCGGCTCGCCAAGTTTATGGAGCCTAAGGAGACGAAGGAGCCAAAAGTGCCCAAACAGCCCAAGGAGCCCAAACAGCCCAAGCAGCGCACTGCGCCCAGGGCACGCATCGGAAAGCAGGCAACGGCACCTCAGCAGCAACAGAAAGAAGAACAGAAATCGTAATAATAAACAATAAGGTATATAGATATGACAAGCATCGTATTGGCTGCACAGGCAGCACAAGGCGGCGGCATGAGCATGATACTCATGATGGTGGCCATCTTCGCCATCATGTATTTCTTCATGATCAAACCGCAGCAGAAGAGACAGAAGGAAATCCAGAAATTCCAGAACGAACTCACAGAAGGCACGGAAGTGGTCACCGGAGGCGGCATTCATGGCGTCGTCAAGAGTATCGACCTGGCAAAGAACACCGTCGACGTGAAAATTGCCCGCGACGTCGTCGTCACCGTCGAGAAGACGTCTGTCTACAAGGATATGGCCAGCACTGGCCTGCAGAAATAAGACTGACCGACTGCGATGGAAGAACGGAGCCTCTGGGTGATCTTCAGGGATTTCCTTTTTGGCAAGGCCAATAAGGAGTTCCTGATATTTATGTTCTTCCTCATGCTCTCAGGCATCTTCTGGCTCTTCCTGACACTCAACGAGACCTACGAGCGCGACGTCAGCATACCGGTCACCGTCACCAATGTACCCAAGAACGTCATGCTCACATCCGACGACACGGACACGGTGAAGATGACCATACGCGACAAGGGCATCACACTGGCCACATACATCTATGGCAACGCGATGCCGCACCTGATGATCGACTACGCCACCTACGCCCACAAGGACGGCATCATCACCATTCCCGCTGCCGACATGCAGAAAATGGCACGACAGCAACTGGCCAGCGGCTCAAAGATCATAGTGGTGAAGACGGAGAGGCTGGACTTCTACTACAACTATGGCGACAAGAAGCGCGTCCCCGTCAGGTGGAGCGGACGGGTCATACCCGAACAGTTGTTCTACCTCTCACACGTACAGTACTGGCCCGACAGCGTCACCGTGTATGCACCGGCAGAACTGCTCGACAGCATCAATCTGGTCTATACAGAGCCGCTCAACTATGTCAACTTCCGCGACACGCTGATGGTGGAATGCTATCTCCAGAAGCACAAGGGGGTCAAGTATGTGCCTGAACAGATCAGGGTCGGATTCTATACCGACGTGCTCACCGAGGAGAGCGTTACGGGCATACCCATCCGGGGCATCAACATGCCGCAAGGCAAGGTACTGCGCACCTTCCCGGCCAGGACAACGGTTCACTTCGTGGCTGGCGCCAGCGTCTTCCGCCACCTCAGGCCCGAAGACTTCGAGGTGGTGGCCAACTACGAGGAACTGAAGAACAGCCACTCCGAGAAGTGCCGCATCTACTTGCTGAACGCACCCTCCAACATCACACGCGCTAGGCTTGAAGTCAACCAGGTGGATTACATCATTGAAGAAGAAACGACGTCTAATCGATGAAGATAGGTATTACAGGCGGCATCGGGAGCGGCAAGAGTTACGTGTGCAGCAGACTACAGGCCAGAGGCATCGAGGTCTACGACTGTGATACCGCTGCCAAGCGACTCATACGCACCTCACCTGACATCCGGCAGCGCCTGACGGCCCTCATCGGCCCTGACACCTATCAGGGCGATAACCTCTGCAAGGCCGTCGTCGCCAAGTTCCTGCTCACCTCCGAAGCCAATGCCAGGGCCATCGACGACATCGTGCATCCCGCCGTGTTCCGCGACTTCCTGGACAGCGGACTGCAATGGATGGAGAGTGCCATACTCTTCGAGTCGGGAGCCTACCGCCTTGTCGACAAGGTCATCGTCGTCAGCGCACCCTACGAGACACGCATCGAGCGCGTCATGCGGCGCGACGGCATCTCACACCAGAAGGTGCTCGAATGGATGGACCGCCAACTGCCACAGGACATCGTCAGGGCAAGAGCCGACTTTGAGATCGTCAACGACGGCATGGCGGATATTGATAAACAACTAAACAAAATATTAAGAAAATGCAACAGACTATTTTAGCCATCGCCGGCAAGCCCGGCCTTTACAAACTGGTATCCAGAGGTAAGAACAATCTCATCGTCGAAATCCTCGACAGCACACACAGGCGCATGCCCGCCTTCGCCAACGACAGAATCACGTCGCTCGGCGACATCGCCATGTTCACCGAGACCGACGACGTGCCTCTGATGGATGTGCTGGAAAACCTCAAGAAACTGGAGGAAGGCAAGAAGGCCTCCGTCAACGAGAAGAAAGCCTCGGGCGACGAACTCCGCGAATACTTCACAAAGGCGCTGCCCGAGTGGGACCGCGAGCGCGTTCATACCAGTGACATCAAGAAACTCATCTCCTGGTATAACATCCTCGTAGAGAACGGCATCACCGACTTCAAAGAAGACGTAGCACCTACCGACGGCGACAACATCGACGACCGGAAGTAGAACGTCACGACTGTCACCGCCCGTGACTCCCCCACCCCATCCCCGGCCGCTCCTGGCTGGGGATTTTTACTTACTGAATGCATATCTTCGGATCAATCCCAAAAGTCTGTTGCGGGTTGTGACCTCCCCTAACCCCTCCTGTAGGAGGGGGACTGAATACAAAGAGTCGG
>CAMVJQ010000080.1 GCA_947167845.1 uncultured Prevotella sp.
AGATGGATAGCCAAGGAGATCAGGAAGAACCCGAAGGTGGTGGACGTGGCCTATCAGGAGGATCTGATGGACAATGTGAATGCCAACTTGAATCGTGTCAACATCATTTTGCTGATACTGGCGGCACTCCTGACATTCGTATCCTTTGCCCTGATCAGCAATGCCGTCAGGCTGAGTGTCTACTCGCGACGATTCCTCATCCACACGATGAAACTGGTGGGGGCTTCGTGGGGATTCATACGAAGACCTTTCATGCGACAGGCACTGACGGTAGGCGTCATTGCGGCCCTGCTGGCCAATGTGGTGCTGGGCGGGGGTGTGTATGCACTCTCCAACTACGAACCGCATATCGTGAGCATCATCACTTGGCGCGAACTGACGATCACTGGGGTGGCTGTCCTGCTGTTCGGCATCGTCATCACGACATTCTGCTCTTGGGTGTCGGTCAACAAGTTCCTCAGAATGACGGCGGGGGAACTGTACAAGATTTAATTGAGAATTGAGAATTGAGAATTATGATTTGATAATAGGGAATTGAGAATTGTGCATTGAGTATTAAGAATTAACAAAATATGGAAAAGAGAAATTTTGCTTTCGATAGGATGAACTTCATCCTGCTGGCAGTGGGGATGGTCATCGTGATTATCGGCTTTCTGCTGATGACAGGGCCGAACTCTACAGAGACGCATTTCGAACCTGACATCTTCAGTGCGCGTCGAACGAAAGTGGCGCCTGTCATCTGCCTGTTTGGGTTTGTGTCGATGATCTATGCAGTGATGCGTAAACCCAAATAAAGGTAAAAAGGTAAAAAAGTATCGCGGATATGGATTGGATTCAGACTGTCATCATTGCCATCGTCGAGGGACTGACGGAGTTTCTGCCAGTGTCGTCGACGGGCCACATGATCATCGCTCAGAACCTGTTGGGCGTGCCTCAGGGGGATACATTCGTACATGCCTTCACCTTCATCATACAGTTTGGGGCCATCCTCTCAGTGGTGTGCCTCTACTGGCGACGGTTCTTCCAGTTTGACAACACACCTGCCCCTGAAGGCAGTACGCTGTGGCAGAGACTGAAGCACCGCTTCAATTTCTATTGGTTGCTCATCGTGGGTGTCGTACCTGCGGTGGTGATTGGGCTGCTGGCCAAGAAGTCAGGACTGCTCGACTGGTTGCTCGACAGTGTGCTCGTGGTCGCTATCATGCTGGTGGTGGGCGGCGTGTTCATGCTCTACTGCGACCGCCTGTTTAATAAGGGTTCGGACAGCAATAAGGTGACTGAGAAGCGGGCCTTCATGATTGGTCTCTACCAGTGCATCTCGGTGATTCCCGGTGTGTCGCGCTCAATGGCTACCATCGTGGGCGGCATGACCCAGGGACTGACCCGCCAGCGTGCTGCTGAGTTCTCGTTCTTCCTGGCAGTGCCAACGATGGCCGGTGCCACGCTGCTCGACCTGCTGGACCTGTTGAAGGAAGATGCCGCCTGGGCGACATCCCACAATATCGCCATGCTCCTGCTCGGATGCGTGGTGGCCTTCTTCGTGGCCTTATTGGCCATGAAGTGGTTCGTGGCCTTCCTCACCAAATATGGTTTCAAGGCCTTCGGCATCTACCGCATCATCGTGGGCGGCATCATCCTCGTGCTGCTGCTCACAGGTCACTCACTGGCAATGGTCGATTAAATGGATTTCAAAGAAGGCGCATTCATCTATATCAACAAGCCCTACCGGATGTCGAGTTTCGGGGCTCTGGCACATATCCGATACCTCGTGTCGAAGAAGTTGCGCGTCAAACGTGTAAAAATGGGACATGCTGGCACGCTCGACCCGCTGGCCACCGGGGTGCTGATACTCTGTACGGGCAAGGCGACGAAGCAGATAGAACAACTGCAACTGCACACCAAGGAGTACACGGCGACCCTTCAACTGGGAGCCACCACTGCCAGTTACGACAAGGAGCACACGGTGGACTATACCTATCCGACGAAGCATGTCACGAGAGACCTGATCAACCAGACGCTCCGACAGTTTGAGGGCGACATCATGCAGGTGCCACCCGCCTATTCGGCCTGTATGGTGGCTGGCGACAGGGCCTATGAGTTGGCCAGGAAAGGTGTCGGGGTGGAACTGGCTGCCAAGCCGGTGCACATCGACGAGATAGAACTGACGGACTTCGACGCGGAGAAGATGCAGATGAGCATTCGCGTGGTGTGCGGCAAGGGCACCTATATCCGCTCGCTGGCCCGCGATATAGGGACTGCCCTGGGCAGTGGCGCCTTCCTGACGGCATTGTGCAGGACGAGGGTAGGCGAGGTGAGAATCGAAGACTGTCTGACATTCGATGACTTCCCGGCGTGGCTGGAAAGAGAGTTAAGAGTCAAGAATTAAGAGTTAAGAAATATATAATGAAACTATCGCAATTTAAATTCAAACTGCCTGAGGAACAGGTCGCTCTGGAGCCGACCTTCCATCGTGACGAATGCCGACTGATGGTGATTCACCGTAAGAGCGGGAACATCGAGATGGTCAAGAAGGACGAGAATGGGGAGGATCTGAAAGACGAGGAGGGGAATCCCCTCTATCTGGACTTCCGTAATATCCTGGACTATTTCGACGAGGACGACACCTTTATCTTCAATGATACACAGGTGTTCCCCGCCCGTCTATATGGAACCAAGGAGAAGACGGATGCCAAGATAGAAGTGTTCCTGCTGCGCGAACTCAATGAGGAACTGCGCCTGTGGGATGTGCTGGTGGAGCCTGCACGTAAGATCAGAATCGGCAACAAACTGTTCTTCGAGGACGACGGGCCGATGGTGGCTGAGGTGATCGACAACACCACCAGTCGCGGGCGCACGCTGCGGTTTCTCTACGACTGTCCCCACGACGAGTTCAAGCGCGAACTCTATGCCCTCGGTGCCGCCCCGCTGCCCCGCTATATCATCGACAAGCGTCCCGCTACAGAGGAGGACATGGAGAAATTCCAGACCATCTATGCCAGGCAGGAAGGGGCTGTCACCGCGCCCTCGACAGGCCTGCACTTCAGTCGTGAACTGATGAAGCGCATGGAGATCAAGGGCATCAACTTCGCCTTTATCACGCTGCACTGCGGACTCGGCAGTTTCGACCCCATCGAGGTGGAGGACTTGACCAAGCACAAGATGAACTCGGAGCAGATGTTTGTGACAAAGGAGGCTTGCGACATCGTGAACAAGTCGAAGTCCGAAGGCCATCGTGTCTGTGTCGTGGGAGTCAGTACGGCCAGGGCCACAGAGTCGGCCGTGGGTACCGACGGCATGCTGAAGGAATATGAAGGATGGACCAACAAGTTCATCTTCCCGCCCTACGAGTTTGGCATGGCCAACGCCCTGATAGGCAACTTCTACCATCCGGAGTCGACCATGATGATGACCGAGTGTTCTTTTGGCGGCTACGACCTCATCTATGAAGCCTATAAGCAGGCGGTGAAGAATGGCTATAGATTTGGCTGTTTCGGCGATGCGATGCTGATACTGGATGATTGAGTCTCAGGAGGAAGGGCGAACGAGGAAGGTGTGAGGACGATGCAGGATGAGTCACATCAGGTGTTTCTGGCACTGGGGAGCAACCTTGGCGATCGCCGGGCAATCCTCGCGGAGGCAGTCCGGCTGATTGGGGAGCGGGTAGGGGAGGTGACCCACCGCTCGACGCTCATCGAGACTGACCCCTGGGGCTTCCAGTCGGAACACAGGTTCCTCAATGGTGTCATCCGCTGCGAGACCACCCTCACGCCCCGCCAACTTCTGGCGACCACCCAGGCCATAGAGCGTGCCTTGGGCAAACGCCCCATCCACGCCACAGACCGTACACCTCAGACCTCAGACATCAAACATCAAACATACAAAGACCGCCCCGTCGACATCGACATTCTGCTCTACGACGACCTGCAGGTCGACGAGCCGGGACTGAAGATACCCCATCCGCTGATGCGGCAACGCGACTTCGTGATGATACCCCTCAGGGAGATAATGAACCAAATGAACAAATAACTAATATATTAAGACAATGATGAAACGATTGCTAAGTATGGCCCTGGTGGCTACCGCTTTTGTGCTGAGTGCACAGGCAGAGAACCCCTACAAGAAGTACACTGAGAACCTGCCATTCCCGATGCCAGAGGTGAAGGCGCCTGTGATTCCCGACGCGAAGGTCAACCTGAAGGACTTCGGTGCCGACCCGACAGGCCAGACGCTCTCGACAGAGGCTTTCGCCAAGGCCATCGACACCCTTTACAAGATGGGAGGCGGTCATCTGATCGTGCCTGCAGGCGTGTGGCTGACAGGACCTGTCGTGCTGAAGAGTCATATCGACCTCCATCTGGAGGTGGGTGCCGTCATCCAGTTTGCCGCAGATGAGAGTCTTTATCCCCTGCTCGACACCTCCTTTGAGGGTTTGGACACCCGTCGTTGTCAGTCGCCACTGAGCGCCAACGGTGCTACGAATATCTCCATCACCGGACAGGGGGCCATCGACGGCAATGGTGAATACTGGCGTCCCGTGAAGCGTTCGAAGGTGACCGACAGCCACTGGAAGCGCCTGCTGGCCATCCCCGGGAGCCAGGAACTGAAGAAAGGCTACTGGGTGCCCTCAGAGGGCTATGCCAAGGGGGAGAAGGGGGCCAACATGAATGTGCCCAATGCCTCGACTGAAGAAGAGTGGAATGCCGTGAAGCGTTTCCTGCGTCCTGTCATGGTGAGCCTTGTCAACTGCAAGAACGTGCTGCTGCAGGGTGTCATCTTCCAGAACTCCCCTGCATGGAACCTCCATCCGCTGATGTGTGAGAACGTCATCCTCGACAATGTGCTGGTGCGTAATCCCGAGTTCGCACAGAATGGCGATGCCCTCGACCTGGAGTCGTGCAAGAACTGCCTGATCCTGAACTCACGCTTCGATGCCGGCGACGACGGCATCTGCATCAAGAGCGGCAAGGATGCCGACGGGCGCAAGCGCGGCATCCCCTGTGAGAACGTGGTGGTCGACGGTTGTACCGTGTTTGCCGGGCATGGCGGTTTCGTCGTCGGCTCGGAGATGAGCGGCGGCGTGAAGAACTTCAAGGTGCAGAACTGCCAGTTCCTCGGCACTGACGTCGGTCTGCGCTTCAAGTCCACCCGCGGCCGGGGCGGTATCGTGGAGAATATCTTCATCGATGGCATCTCGATGATGAACATCGTCAATGATGCCATCACCTTCAATATGTACTATGGCGGTGTCTCCGTGGCTGAGATGCGCGCTTCAGGTGTCACGCCCGACAACACGACACGTGTCAAGGTGGACGAGACGACACCTATATTCCGTAATATCAACATCCAGAATGTGGTCTGCAATGGGGCTGGTCGCGCCATGGAGTTCAACGGTCTGCCCGAGATGCCGATGGACGGTATTCACCTGAAGGATATCACCATCCGCGCCAAGGAAGATGCGACCTTCACCAACTGCAAGAACATCACGAAGGACAACGTAAAGATTGTGTTAGAGAAATAATGACAGCAAGACAGAAGAGAAGACGCTGGCACTGTCTGCCAGGCCAGGAGCCCACAGAGATGGACAAGACCATCATGTACTGGGAGAACAAGGGTAAGGAAGTGCCTACCCGTGAACTGATTAAGACCCCGGAGCAGATTGAGGGCATCCGCCGCTCGGGTGTCGTTAACACAGGTGTGCTCGACGAGGTGGCCAGGCAGATACATGCCGGCATGTCTACTCTTGAGATCGACCAGATCTGCCGGCAGTATTGCGAGGAGCATAATGCCATCCCCGCCTGTCTCAACTACGAGGGCTTTCCGATGTCGGTCTGCACCAGCATCAACGAAGTGGTCTGTCACGGTATCCCCAAGGAGGAGGACGTATTGGAAGAGGGCGACATCATCAACGTTGACTTTACCACCATCCTCGACGGCTACTACGCTGATGCCAGCCGTATGTTCATCATCGGTAAGACATCGCCGGAGAAGGAGCAACTGGTGCGTGTGGCGAAGGAGTGCCTGGAGATAGGCATGGAGGCCGCCAAGCCCTACGGTTTCGTGGGCGACATCGGCCATGCCATCGAGAAGCACTGCAAGAAATACCACTATGGCGTAGTGCGCGACCTCTGTGGTCACGGCGTAGGCCTGCAGTTCCATGAGGAGCCCGACGTGGCCCATTTCGGCCATCGCGGCACAGGCATGCTGCTCGTGCCGGGCATGGTGTTCACCATCGAGCCGATGATCAATATGGGGACGTATGAGGTCTTCATCGATGCCGACGACCCCTACGGCTGGGAGGTCATCTCGGCCGACGAGCAGCCCAGTGCCCAGTGGGAGCACACCCTGCTGATGACTGAGCACGGGGTGGAGATACTGACGTATTAGGATCGGGTCTTCACCCTCAGCGCTTCTCTTTGAAGAAGTACTGCCCCCGTTTCCTTGTGCGCTCACCATAGTTGATGGCGTGCACAGGACAGTGGTGATAGCACGCCAGACAAGCCGTACACCGCCCGTCGTGGAGCCACGTCGGCGGTGTATTTTTTATATTGTCCACAGGGCACACCTTCGCACACAGGCCGCACTTCGTACACACATCCGCATCCACCATGAACTTCTTGTCCGTCACCATCCGCCTGTTGAAGTAGGCTCCCAGCACGTAGGAGTAGAGCAGGGGAGTGGCCCCCTTCTCCAGTTCAGCGACGCCCCGCCGCCGCTCCTTGACGATGCCGATGACGCGCTGCAGTTGCCGCCGTGCGCCCTCTATCTTCTCCTGCTCCCGCTCCGGCGTGTCCGTGTACATGAACGGCAGACAGACGTAACTCTCCGGCATAATCACCGAGAACACGGTCTCCGCCTGCAGTCCCACCTGCGCCAGGTCCCTGTTCAGGATTGTCATCGCCTCCCCCATATTGTCCCCGCACGTCGTCAGAGCCCAGCAGAAGTGCCCCTCGGTCTTCCATTCTTCAATACTTCCGTTTTTCAATCCCTTAAAGTTCTTCAGTCCTTTTATGAACTTTCTCACGATCCTCGGCGGTTGCCACCCGTGCGTGGGGAAACAGAAACCGATGCGCTCGCCCTCGGCCAGCGCATATTCATAACGACCCTCCCTGATGGCGTCAGGGATGTACACCAACTCCTCTCCGATGGCCGCCGCGATCTGCTGCGCCACCCATTTTGTATTGCCTGTGCCTGAAAAATAAAAAATCATGGCTGCAAAATTACGCATTAATTCCCAATTTTTCTAATTAAATAGTTGGATTAACAAATAATTTTCGTATCTTTGCACCCAAATTCCAGTGCAAGCCGAACGCAGAAAGCTTGCTTTATGCTGAGGCGAAGCCTGGAATCGCCCATTTTATAGGCAATTCAGTGCAAGCCGAACGCAGAAAGCTTGCTCTATGCTGAGGCGAAGCCTGGAATCGCCTATTAATAGGCAATTCAGTGCATTGTTGAAGCGGGAACTTGTTTTTGCTGAGATTTTGCCTGAAAAAGCTGCGAAAGCAGCACTCACGCCGGACTTGCCCCTTCGGAGGCAGTGAAGGTGTGGGTGGACATTTTGGGAATTGGCGTCTAATCGCGCAGATTGTTTGGATGTTTAAACCTGAGAAATTTAAATCATTCGTAATCAAACAAGATGCAGAGAAGATGCTTCGGGTGGATTATTCTTCCCGTTAGTGTGCAGAGGCTCGTGTAGCCTCACGCACACTTTTCGGGTGTAAAATATTCCACGGCGTGAGCATGAATTCTGTTTGTTTATTACGAGGGTTTTCTCAGGACCTAAACACGGGCAAGCAGAGTGAGAGTTCACGCTTTAATTGTATCCTTAGGTCACCTCCGACCAAGTTTCCATTAAAGAGTAAACAACGCTGATTCAAAATGTTTCTGGCTCCGGCCAGACGAACAGGTTGAAAGACTACCGAAAAGGTGGACGTATAGGAGCCATTCGGAATTTCGGTTATCAGCTTTTATGTCGAATGTCATTTCAACCTCCTGAAAATGAACAATATAACGAACTTGGCATCCACCAAGTTCGGAAACCGAGTTATAGAGTTAGGCAAATAAAATCAGAAAAATGGCAGATGAAACCAACAATACAGGATCAACAACACCTGAGCAAGGTGCAACAGGTGGAAAACGAAAGGATTGGCTTGTGATGACCACGCGCAATCCTGAGACTGTATTGTACTTCATCGACCGTGAGAACCTCAGACACCAATACAAGCGGTTGGAGAGCAACAAAAAATCCATCGAGGTCTATAGTCCCCTTGTGGGAGAATCATCCCTCAACAAGGAGTTTGCCGAAGACAAACTGTCACTGCGGTATGCCCTTCGGCGATATATGTTTGTCCAACTGTACGGATTGACAAAACCAGAATTCGATGACCTTCTGTGGGAGTGGAACAGGTCTGGCGACCACCACACTATGTTCCTCTATTCCGACAAGGAAAGCAAGGACAAGCCCTCGGCTATCTCCCAGCACGATTTAGACCGTCTCAAGGCAATGTGCGGCGACGACCAGGTAAAGATTGAACTGCCTTCGTCATTCGACCAGATAAGAGAGAACGATGAGATACCGCTTTCTGACACCCCTTTCGAATATGAGGGAGCGAAATACAAGGTGATAGGGGCGAGGAAAAAGAAAGGCAAGGTGGAACTCCAGATTGAGTTGAAGATGTTCGGCATGACATTCCCCAATATGTTTGTCACCTACGAACGCGGCTTTGACACCAAGCGCTATTCTGCCTTGATCAGTTCCATGCAGGAGAAACTGCTGGACATCCTCAAACGGCGCATCACTAAGAAACAGAGTCCTGTGAGCAAACTCGAAGACAAAAAGACGCTGCAAAGCATCTACGAAATGCGCACGCAGGTCATACCCGACGGCACTATGAAGCGGCATTTCCTGGCTACGATGATGCTCTGCGCCTATATGCTTGGCGAGAAGAAGCAATTAAAGGCGGTACACCTCCCCCGGGTGATGCAGGAACTGAAAGCCATCTCTTCACAAGGCAAGAGTAAGGCTGCTACTTCCACACGCGCCTTTATCCATGTCGCACTTTATCTCGTCACCGACAATGTCGAATATCGCAACCTTGCCAAACAGTATATGGCGGAGCATCAGCCCCAGAACCGTCTTCTTCACCAGTTTGTCACCCTCATCCGCAAACGGGATGCCCCCAAACTGGCCAGGAGCAGCAAGGTTACCATCAAGAATCTCTGAGACGATTGGACATGGCACTCTGCACCTTTAAACAGACAAAAAAGCCCCGGAGCGTATCACAACTACGCCCCAGGACCTCGAAATAGAGAATTTCCAGGCTGCCTGTCAACTACAGGGTTTAAAGTTTAAAAGCCTGAAGATAGTATAGGCTCCAAAAACCGTGAGTTAACTCAAAAGTACTTTTGAGTTAACTCGCAAGTACTTTTGAGTTAACTCACGGTTTCTCAGACGCTAATTCAGCAGAAATAATTCGTCATTTATTTGGCGGTTTCACGTAAAAACAGTATATTTGCGGGCAAAAAGGTACAGCAATGATGACGACACGACGATATCCTATAGGCATACAGACGTTCTCGCGCATAAGGCGCGAGGGCTACGTTTATGTTGACAAGACTGATCTGGTGTGGCAGATGGCCCACTATGCGACGTATGTTTTCCTGAGCCGCCCGCGCCGCTTCGGCAAGTCGCTGCTCACGTCAACACTGGAGTCGTACTTCCAAGGCGAGCGCGAACTGTTCGAAGGGCTGAAGATTATGGACTTGGAGCAGGAGTGGGTGCAATATCCGGTCATACGGCTGGACATCAGTACGGCGAAAGGCCAGAGGTCGGCGGATGCGCTGCGAGACCGGCTGATGCTGACGCTGAAAGTCTATGCTGACATGTATGGCCGCGATGACGATGAGGTGACCCCCGGCGGATTGCTGGAAGGTCTTATCAGGCGGGCATACGAGAAGACAGGCAGGCAGGTCGTCGTCATCATCGACGAGTATGACGCTCCGCTGCTGGAGGTGCTCCATGCTGACGACCTCGCGGAGAGGCGCAATGTGATGCAGGAGTTCTACGTGCCCCTGAAGGCCAGCGAGCGATACGTGAAGTTCTGCTTCATCACGGGCATCACGAAATTCTCGCAACTGA
>CAMVJQ010000081.1 GCA_947167845.1 uncultured Prevotella sp.
TGTGACCGTGTTTATCTCCTCCACCCCTGACCCCTCCTCCCAGGAGGAGGGGAATCGATTGGTGGAGGCCCCCTCCTCCCAGGATGAGGGGAATACCTATGCAAAAATATGCTGCCATGATTGCTAAAAATGAAATAAATGATCCTCGTCGATAAAGAGAATATCCTCCTCGCGGGGACAGAAAGAGAACTTGTCGCAGTTGACACACGAGTTGTCCGTCACGTGCTTCCCCGTCGTCCCGATGACATTGAGCATGCCGAGCGCCTTCGACTGCAGGTACTGCTGGTCGGCGATGTTGCCGCCGATTTCCGCATTCCACTCGCTCACCAGCCTCAGGCCCTCGCCCGACGAGGTCAGGTGAGCCAGGCGCGTCAGCCAGGGATAACCCTTCTGGCGGGTCTTCTCAAAGAGTTCCTGCGGTGGGAAGGGCAGATGGTCGTAGTCGCTCATGAAGAGTCCGCTCAGATGGCGCACGTTCTCCTGACTGCGGCGGCGATACATCATAGGGTTGCCCTCTGCGTCGAGTCGGGGTTGTTCATTCTTGTCCAGCCGGGGCACCAGCCCGAACTCAGCCACGGCGAAGATAAATCCGGGCAGCGACGTCTTCAGTTCCTCGCCCCACTGCAGCAGGCGCAGCGGAGTGACTTTCTGAGCGAATTTCTCACCGGCGCGAGGCTTAGCCAACTGCTTCAGGCACCACTGCTGATAGTCGCTCCTCAGCGTCCACTTGTCGAGGGGTTGGCCTTCACGAACAGCCTTGATGATGGCACGTCGCGTGCTGTTTTTCCAGTTTACCTGCGCACTGCGCACCAGCGTGGCGAACTGAGCCGCCGTGCAGGGCTCGCACGATGCCCAGTAGAGGTTCTGCTGCCATACGAATCTCCAATCCTTCTCCATACCTTATTCATTATTAATGGCGTTGTTGATGATGTCCTGCCGGTTGCGGGCGATGCACACGTTCATCTGGCTCTGCGCCTGCAGCAGCATGCGCTCGATGCTGGCGCCGCAGTCCAGTTCGGCGAGTATGCTCACCTTGGCGCGGTCGCGGTCGAGCCATATCTTCAGGCCCTGCCCGTTGTCGAGCAGCATGCGTCCCTCCGAGCCCTCGGGCAGAGCGGGTTTCTGCTTGCGCTGGCTTTCGGTCAGGTGGAGAAACTGGTCGAGCAGTTCGGCCACGGGGTCTTCGCTCCGCCCGTCGCAGTTCAGGTGTACGCTGTAACTCGACTGCTTCTCGCCCTCGCTCCGATAGAAGGAGGAGTCGCCGAGTTGCCTAAGCATCGTGCGGTTACTGGGTTTCGAGCCCACGGGGATGAATTCCTTGTAGCCGTTCGCCCATTCGTTCAGTTTCCCCTTCGTCGTCACGTCCGGCTTCCCTTTCGGGCGGCGGATGTAGGTAGCCGAGTCCCCGCCTGGCAGCGACTTGGCTTTCGGTGTTGTTTGTGTGTTAGTGCTCATAACTTATCGGTATTTATTTTGTCCGTGATCTATTTTATATGCTATCTGATTCATCAGCAGGTCTATGTGTTCCACACCCAGCAGGGGCAAGTATTGATCCCCCTCGTAGCCCACTCCCGCAAAATATTCTCGAAGGCAGTCGACCATCATGCCTTGCACTTCAGAGGTGAACCCCTTGAATGCATCCCTCACGAAGCGCAGCGTCTCGTCGTTGACGAATCTGTCATGCTCCCAGATAAACTCATAAACCTTTACACTCAATTCGAAAGGATCTTTTTTGAAAAGAGCCTCTAAGTCAAGTCCTACTGAACCTTCTGGCTTGGTGCCGCCAGTGGCGGACTTTTTAAAATTATCACATACCATAATCTAAAAAATTGTCTGATTACGGCTGCAAAATTAAGACATTATTTTCAATCAACAAAAATCATAAGCGACTGATTTCCACTAAGGTAAGACAAGGTAAGACAAGGTAAGACAAGGTTTTTTTCTCACCATCATTTTAGGTAAGACAAGGTAAGACACCCCGTGCTCCAAGATGTCTTAACGAAAAACGAAAAGGATGTAATTAATCAGAAAGGATAGTCCAGATTATCTCCATTATTGATAAGGCAGGCTTCGCTATCCTTATAAAAGTCGACACGGTCTTTAATCTTATTATCATCGGTTTTTTCTGAAAATAATTCTAATACCCCTTTTGCCAAATTACGATAGGCGACGCCTATATCTGAACCATTGCAGGTTTTATCATTCCATGTGGACATATCTGCATCTCTAAGTTCTTTTTGGATATTATTCCCGAATTTGAAATTATGGGGCTTCTTCCAACCACATTCCCAGTGATGATTGGCCCATTCCAGAAAATGCTTCTGATGATTCTCTATCCAGCCAAGAAAAAGGAGTACCCTGAAGAAAACAAAAAACCGTGGATAGAAATCAGTAACTCGAGGGTCGTCCTTTTTTTCCAACTCGCTGAATACTTTTTGGGGGTTGATTCCTGCCGTGAAAACACCGTCAAAACTATCGTCCCAATTCTCATCTTCCATTTTATCCATATCGCATAGGGCCGGAGGAAGTTCGGGGGCTGGTGATTCGTAAGGACGATTATTATTGGCGGTGGCTTGTTTTGAAGATTCAGAGGCAACAAAGTTGCGAGGAGAACCGGCTGCGCCCATCAAATCTTCACCTGCTTGAAACAAATTATCATCTTGTAACAAAAAGGCTTCTCTAAAAATATGGGCAGCAATATCCATGGTCACGTCTGAGTGTTTCGGAGCACAGCCAAAACCCCAGGAGATGAGCTCTTCTGGAGAGTAATACTTGTTTCCCCAATATATTCTGTCGGTTTTATACCTGCCCATTGCCCAGTTACGTAGCGATCACTATTTTCCTTGCATAGCCCTCAGCAAATCCATAGTTTTATCTACGACAGGATTTAAGGGTTCTCTAAACACTTTACTACGATTGAGCGTTTCCACAAGATACTTACAATCGGGATTATCTGTTTCGTAGGTAATCTTCAGTTCTTCTGTAGGGCGCTGACGATTGCGCAAAACCATAATATAAGATGCAATTTCATGACGGATGGTACTTATCATTTTATCTTCATCCGTGGCATCAGCATTCAGCGCAAAGATATCACCGGCATGCGAACGTACAACGGGGATATTCTCATTCTGAACCTTATCATGATTGATAATGTCAAAATGCACGGTATAATGCTCGAATCTTGGCGGTTCGACACCTCCACACAGTTTATCAAGAGACCAATATGATGCTATCGGGGGTTGAGCCACACAAAGCCTGAGATCGATGTCCCGCCACAGAAAATCAACAAACTCATGCCATGGTAAACGTGCATTGGACAGACAGATGGTGGTCACGTCCTTCACTTCCACATAGTTCCACACGGCCCCTTCCAAGAAATGATAGGCTGCCAGTTGTCGGTTTGGCTCGGCCTTATACTTGTTTTCATACGCAACCACCGGATGGCTATGGGTTTCTATCTGGTAGCCCAAACCATTCACGTTGCCCTCCTTCTGGATAGTCACAATCAACGTCCCTATCTGCATAGCTAAATCGCCTGTGTACTTTATAATTTGGTACGGGGGCGGAAGCGGTACATAGGTAGTGCTCACAATTTTATTATCCATATTTCCATGTGATTATAATTTGCTCCGCAAAGTTACAACTTTTTTTCGAATTACCTACCATCATGTATTGCAAAATTGCATTTCATTTCATTTTTGCGGAATTGAGGGAGGTGAGGAATGGGTAAAATATAGGCAAAATATGATATAACATATTGATATATAATTATTTATCCACAGTCCATACGCTATTTCCTATTTTCCTGCTCTGGCCCAAGAACGAAACGCAATGCAATTTTGCAATATCCCCCTCCGGCGAAAACGGATGGGTCGCCAGCCCTCGCTCCCGACGACATTACGGCTCGTCAGCGATGACATTACGGCTCGTCCCCGACGACATTACGGCTCGTCCTTGATGACATTACGGCTCGTCCTTGATGACATTACGGTTTGCAAATGGGGGCTTGGAGTGATGGGCCTGGTTACACTACAACCCTGATGGCATGTGTTGGCCATGTGAGCACGCTACACAATGAGGGCGCTATGAAGTATTCTCCTGATTACTTTAGACACAGCAGAAAACCGTATTTTTCTATAAATTCGGGAAAACTCTTTGTTATTTCGGAAAAAATACTTATCTTTGCCCTCGAACACTGCCACGAAGGCCTCAGTGGGGGTCGGCGGTGCGACTTTAGGGAAAAAGAACGAAGCGTTATGCTCATCTTGTATCTAGAAACCTGAGAAATTTCGAAGTAAGGCAAGACGACATGATGGCTTCCATGCGTTAGCGTGGAATGTTATCCGGTCTCTCTTACACGGTTTTCTCAGGACCCCTAGATAGAGATGTGGACATACAGTTCCACGCTTCATGAATTAATGAAAATGTCTTCTGAGGGGCTGGGAGGATCAGGATTTTGCAAAACAAAGGGAATTATGGACTTTAAAGATTCTATTAAGCAATTGGCAGAGAGGGTATCTGCCTTGAAAGAATCCATCCTGACGGAGGAGGCGACAAAGAATGCCTTTATCATGCCTTTCATTCAGGCTCTTGGATATGATGTCTTCAATCCAATAGAGGTCGTTCCTGAAATGGACTGTGACATTGTTAAGAAGAAGGGGGAGAAGATTGATTATGCCATCATGAAAGACGGCTCTCCGATTATGCTGATTGAATGTAAGCATTGGAAACAGGATCTGAACCTGCACGACAATCAACTGAAGCGTTATTACGTTGCCTCAAAAGCGAAATTCGGGGTCTTGACAAATGGAATAGTCTACAGATTCTATGCAGACCTGATCAAGGAGAATATAATGGACGATGTCCCCTTCCTGGAGATTAACCTTGAGAAATTAAGGGATACGCAGATAGAGGAAGTGAAGAAATTCTGTAAAGAGAACTTTGACCTTGACAATATTCTGAGCAGTGCTAATGAACTGAAATACATGTCGGAAGTCAAGAAGGTCATACGGTCGGAATTCGATAAGCCTTCGCCCGAACTCGTCAAGCTGTTGACAAAGCGCGTATATGAAGGCATTGTCACTCAGAAGGTATTAGACCAGTTCACCGATATTGTGGGGCGGGCTTTGAAGAGTCATATCAATGATGTCATGAGCGAAAAACTCGGGATTGCCATAAAAGCCACGGAGGAAGCAGGTGCTCCTGTCCAGACCTCGCCTGCAGCAGAACCCAAGGAAGAGGAGCCGGCAAATGAAGACGAAAAGGTATCGAAGATAAACACTACGATGGAAGAGATGGAAGGCTACTATATCGTCAAGGGCATCGTGTGTGAAGTAATTGCCTCGGAACGAGTGACCTATCGCGACTCTCAATCTTATTTCGCCATATTTGCCGACGACAATAACCGCAGACCTATCTGCAGATTGCATTTCAACAATACGGCTAATAAGCGCATCGGATTTATTGATGAGAGCAGGAATGAACAGATGGAGCAAATAGAGAAGTTGGATGATATTTACAATTATAAGCAACAACTGCTGGAGGCTGCTAAACGATATGCCTAATAAAGAAGTCCCCCCCCAGACACCGGACAAGGCCCGCATCCCTGCGAGCCTTGTCCGATTTCCAAAAATGAAGAAAACTAACTAACTAAAACTAACTAACCAAATAACTAACAAAAAACATTATTAACCAAAAAACTTATGTATGAATCGTATGAATCTCTCTTTTCTTGTTCACGATGCAAAGTTACGGCGGAAATTGGCTCCAGCCAAATTCCGCCGCACATTTCTCTCCCACTTGTTGCGACAGAGGCGGACAATTGTACTATGCAAAAATAGACGTTTTCGTTTATCTTCCAAGCACTTCGGCGAATATTTGCAGATTTTACGTATTTGATGTGATTGTCAGAAATAAAAGCGTATTTTGAAGCCAATGAACAAGCTGTTGAAGTTTTGATTTTTAAAGGCAGGAAATCTATATCCGTTTCAAGATGGCAGGTTAAAGCACCCAGATTCAACCGCTTTTTCAGAAAGAAATATGAAAAATAAAAGCCACCCGAAAGTGGCTTTAAATGGAGCAGTATCGATCAAGCCTTGCTCCCCGCACTCAGCGGCGTAGTCAAAACTAGTGTTTTGACGTTGCAAAGATAGGAATTTTCCAGTTATCTTCCAAACTTTTTCCCGATTATTTGCAGATTTTCCGTTTTTTGAGGTGGTTTCCCACCCCCAGACACCGGACAAGGCCCGCATCCCTGCGAGCCTTGTCCGATTTCCAAAAATGAAGAAAACTAACTAACTAAAACTAACTAACCAAATAACTAACAAAAAACATTATTAACCAAAAAACTTATGTATGAATCGTATGAATCTCTCTTTTCTTGTTCACGATGCAAAGTTACGGCGGAAATTGGCTCCAGCCAAATTCCGCCGCACATTTCTCTCCCACTTGTTGCGACAGAGGCGGACGCTTGCGACAAACTGCGCAAGACGGTGCCATAAGTGTCGCTATTTCCAGATATTGATATCGCCGTCCGTCGCGTCGCCCTGGTTCTGACTGATGAGCAGGATGTTGTCACTCTACAGACGCGCTATCTCGGGCAGAAGCGTCCAGTCCTGCCCGTTCTCCGGACAGAGGGTGTGGATGCCGAGGCTGGCGGCGGTCTCCACGTTGCGACGGCCGTCGTCGATGAAGAGCGTCTCTTCCGGGCGTGCGCCCTGCCCCTGGAGCATCATCCTGAATATCTCCGGCGAAGGCTTCATCACGCCGCACTGATAACTCAGGTAGAGCCTGTCGAAGTAGTAACTCACGGGATGGCCCATGCCGTCGAAGCGGCTGCTGTCGGCCCACTGCATCATAATGGGGTTGGTGTTCGACAGCAGGCATACCTGATAGCCCGCCCTGCGCAGTTGCAGGATTCGCTCGAGTCCGCGCCGGGGCACGTGGCCGACATAGGCGTGTATGGCCTCGCGGCAGTCGTCGATGGTGAGCGTCCTGCCCACCCGCCGGCTCAGGCCCTCGCGGAACGCCTCGGCGCCTATCCTGCCCGACTCCAGGTCGGCGAAGAGCCCCCTCTGCGTATAGGCGTCCAACTGCTGCCGGGCATCCTTCATCCCGATGCGCTCGAAGGCTCTGACGGCCTGTTCCAGATCGAGGGTGATGACCACGCCTCCCAGGTCGAACGCGATGTTTCTGATCATTCCTTCATTCATCATTCTTTATTCACCATTCATCATTCTTCATTCTTCATTTTCCTCGCATATAGCCGGGCGACGACGGCACCGCTGATGTTGTGCCACACGCTGAACACGGCTCCAGGGATGGTGGCCATCGGATAGGCGGCAAAGTGGAGCGTGGCCAGGCTGGAGGCCAGTCCGCTGTTCTGCATGCCCACCTCGATGCTGATGGCGCGCCGCTTGGCGTCAGGGAGTCGCATCACCCGGCCGATGAGCCAGCCAAGGGCGAGTCCGCAGAGGTTGTGGAGGGCTACCGCCACGATGATGACCGCCCCGCCCAGGAGCAGTCTATGCGCACTGGCGGAAATGACGATGAGCACGATGAGCGCAATGGCCAGCGACGAGACGGCGGGCAGATAGTCAGTAGCCCTGTCGGAAAACCTCGGCCACAGACGCTTGACGACGAGTCCGGCGGCAATGGGCAGGATGACCACCCAGAGGATGCTCAGCAGCATGGCCGCCACATCGACATCCACCGACTTGCCGACTGAGAGCCAGACGAGCAGCGGCGTGAGCACAGGGGCCAGGAGCGTGGAGGTGGCCGTCATGCCCACCGACAGGGCCAGGTCACCCTTGGCCAGATAGGTGATCACATTGGAGGCCGTGCCCCCGGGACAGCAGCCCACGAGCACCATGCCCACAGTCAATGCCTCGTCAAGCGAGAAGAGGCGCGACAGCCCCAGTGCCAGCAGGGGCATGACGGTGAACTGCGCCAGACAGCCGATGATGACATCCTTCGGGCGGCTGAACACGACGCGGAAGTCGTCGGTCCGCAGGGCCATGCCCATGCCGAACATGATGACACCCAGCAGCGGATTAATAACGGTAGGCTTGATGCCGCTGAACGCATCAGGCCACGCAAGGGCTGCCAGTGCTGCCAGGAGCACCAGCACACCCATATAGTCGGAAATCAGTTTACAGAGCCGGAGAATCATAACGCATAATTACTTTTCTACCTTTTTACCTTTCTACCTTTTTATCTTTCTCCTGATCTTCTCGATGCCCTTCAGCAGGTCTTCGGTCGGCTCGATGATGTTCTCGCTGCCCCAGAAATTGGGGTCGCTGAAGAAAATCACCTTGTCGTAGAAGTTGTCGCGGCGGTTGAAGGAGTCACGCCGACGTATGGGCTTGATGGTGTCGCCCTCGGTGCGGTCGGTGACCACCATCTCGGATGTGACGGTGAAGTTTGACTTGAAGAGCCGTCGCTTCCAGTCGCAGCGGAATCGGATGACGTTGCGGATGTAGTTGATGCGGGTGACGCCGCCGTCGGTCTTGTAGTCGATGCTGACGGATAGTTCCCTGGGGGTGAAGCGCAGCCCCAGTGGCCGCTTGCGGAGTATCATCCCAGTGACCTTGTCGGGCTCGCTCATGTCGAGTTCGAGGTCAATCTTGGTGAAGGCGAGCGTCTCGCGGTCGATGTAGAGCCGCCCCTTGAAGAGGGCGTAGGGCTGGTGTGCCACGGGGCGCATCTCGACGACATAGAGCATGCGCTCGTCGGCCTTCTCCGGCACGAGGAAGCGGAAGGCGTAGTTGTCGAGTTCCTGTTCATTGAGCAGCAGGTCGCGCTCCTTGACGATGTCGAGGATGATGGGCAGCACGGGGCCTCCCTGCAGTTTGACGCTGAGCGTGTCGCTGGGCCGCTGGCTGAGCAGGCGCCGGCCCTTGAGGATGGACACGCCGTCGCGCCAGTCAGACTTGTTGTAAGCCGACTTGTAGACGTCGACCACGCCCTCGGAGATGCTGATGAATCGCTGCCGCTTCTGCACCGTCTCGCGATAGAAGCCCCGGAGCAGGTTCGGCTGGCGGGGATAGTTGTCGGCAATCCGGGCTATTGCCTTCAGCACGACATCCTTGGCATCGCGGCCCTCGATGAATATCTCGCTGAGCATCACGGTGCTGGGAGCCAGCCGGACGGGCTTCTGCTGCCGCTCGAGATCCTTGCACGCCTCTGCCGACAGGCGCAGCGAACGGTAGCCCAGACATGAGAACACGACGGACGGGGGCTGCCGGCGGAGTTTGAGGGTGAACTCGCCCTCCTCGTTGGTGACGGTGCCCACCTGACGGTCGGTGACGCTGACAGAGGCCATCGGCTTGCGGGTCTTGGCGTCCACCACCCTGCCGCTGAATGTCCACACGGAGTCGGTCTGAGCCATCAGGCCCAGGCAGCAGACAAAACTGGCGAACAGCATCAAGCAAACCCTATTCATATTGCATTATTGCATATTGCATTATTATCGTTATCACTATAACTGACGCTGGAGAGGGGCGGAAGTTGAATTCGGAGTCTTTTAATTATAAAAGATTAACTTATTAGACTCTGCAAGGATATGTTAGACTCTGCAAGAATATGTTAGATTCTGCAAGAATATGTTAGATTCTGCAAGAATATGCGTGGGGTAAAAAAATCGAAGTCCTCCTCCTGACTACTGCGGGACTCCGTAGGCATTCCCCTCCTCCTGGGAGGAGGGGTCAGGGGTGGAGGAGATAAACACGGTCACAACAGATATAGGATGGGACAGTTTTTGATTCACCCCACCCCTAACCCCTCCCCTAAAGGGGCGGGGAGTAGTGCGGGAAGAGCCTCCCCTAAAGGGGCGGGGAGTCGTAATGGAAGTGCCCATCCTCCTGGGAGCCATCAACAGCTCCCCTCCTCCTGGGAGGAGGGGTCAGGGGTGGAGGAGATAAACACGGTCACAACAGATATAGGATGGGACAGTTTTTGATTCACCCCACCCCTAACCCCTCCCCTAAAGGGGCGGGGAGTAGTGCGGGAAGAGCCTCCCCTAAAGGGGCGGG
>CAMVJQ010000082.1 GCA_947167845.1 uncultured Prevotella sp.
CATGTCTGTCTCAAATTCTCATAAGATTTTCACCTGATGTCACTGACCTGTCCCCAGTGACAGTCCCCTGACATCCTGGTCATCGGAAGGCTTGCAATATACTTCTATGATGGGGCGGAGCTAACGGATAACTATTCTGCCTTGGCAGACCCGTTAGTGTCGTTATTGCTACTCGAAGGCAGCGTGGCTGTGACAGAGAGGACGGCAAGGTGATTGTCAACATCTACCTTGTGGAGGATTTGGGCTTTACTCTCGGTAATGACCTCTGTAGTCAGTCTAGTGTATTCCTCGTCGACAAGGTCGATAGCCTTCTGGGGGCCTCGCTTGGGATATACTCTGAGCAATACAACAGCGTCGGACACTAGAGATACCATATAAATCAGTCTGAAGCCGTCAGGACGAGAAAGGTGTTGACCCGTGTTGGGCAAACGAAGTTTGACAATACGGTACTTAGGGTACTGCTTCACACGATCGTTGGTGTTCCGCAGGATGTCGTCGTTCATCTTCTGTAGGTTATTGCAGATGTCTTTCACAACCGTCATATACCCGTCGCGGGGCTTCTTAGTCAGGTTTGAAAGGGTCTCGCGGAATGTGCTGACAGTGAAAAAGTCCATCTCTTAGATACTTACAGGAGGTCGTTTAGCATTGCCGACACACGCTGGAACTCAGTGTCCTGGGCGAGGTTCACATTGAAGGTACGCATGTCGCGGCACAACTCATCGAAGTCGCTCATAGACTGTCGATAGAGTTCGACAGTCTGCTCCATGCCTACAAGCAAAGGTGAGCGGAGCAGATTGAGGTAAACCTGCTGCATCTTCTTCTGAATGGGGCCGGAAAGGGCAAGCAAGTCCTCTGCCTCTGCGACAGTTATCTCGGTAAAGTGGTTACGAACCAGTTCAACAAGGGCATTAGTTTCGTCGGTGACGAGAGCCACTTGTTTCTTAACCACGTTGACGGCATCAAGGAAATCGTCAATGTCGTACGACTTCTCCACCGCATATTCAGCCTGTTTCCGCACCTGAGTGTAACTGGCTTTTATTTCTGCTATACAAGTACACATACGCTATTCCCTTTCTTCTGTTTTCTCCTTTTGTGCTGCAAAAATACAACTTTTATTTCAAACTGACGATTTCTAAACAGTGCTTTAACACTTTTTTATCTGCAAAACTCTTACGCAGAGTAAGCACTCAATTGCTTCGGAGATCCTTTATACAAAGGATTCCCGGTTTCGAGATTTCTTGATTTTAACTAAGTTTTAACTATTATTTGGCAACTACAACCGGCTGAAGCATTGCTTCAAGGTCATTGTTACCATAAATTGCCTCTCTCCAAGCACGGACAAGGAAGTCCTTACATTCGTGCCCCAGCCTTTTGGCTGACTCAATGATGGTCATATATGCCAATGCCATCTGTAGGCCCTCCTCACTGCTGTGATGCAATGAAGACTTGCGAGCTCTGGTAATGGGCCTCACAGTCCGTTCGGCTTCGAGGTTGTCAATAGTATAGCGGCCATCATTACGATAGTTCTGATGACGAATCTCAAGGCCGTTTCTGAACTGGATGGTGAATGAACGGATCCACATGGAATCTTGGTTGGGATGTCTTTGCCATAACGTAAACTTTTGGTTTGCGTCGGCAAAGGTACTCATTATATTTTACACCCCCCAAAAAGCAATTGAGTGCTTACTGGCTTATCGAAGTGAAAAACTGAGTTCCTTGGCAATCTCGTTGGCAGACACCTCCCCACGACGGGTGTACGACCGATGAAGGCGACGGAATCCACCGCAACGCCGCATCAGCTCCGTCGTCCTGTCAAGCGGCAACTCAAGGCGCTTAGCCAAGGCAAACATCACGTCAGTATTGAAACGAATGCGCTCCACGCTCATACCCTGTTTACCACTCGGCGCTCCATCGTAGTTCCGCACTTCAGTATCCAGTATATCATCCAACTTACACATATCATTACTTATTTTATTTTGCAAAAATACGACTTTTTTCGCAATCAAAAGTGCCTGTAGCCTTTTTTTTAACATTTTATTAGATATGATACACACCTTCTAACTAGCAAAATATTATCCATGAGACTCAGATTCACTATATGTATCTTTGTATATTATCTTTTCCCAACCACCCAACCCTCCTTATCGTAAGGAGGGCTTCAATCTCTTCTCCAAACCTCTTCTCTTTTCAAAGAGACGAGGCTTAAAAAAATAATCGCAGAAACCGCCGATTATTTTTAGGTTTTGGTAAGCCGGGACACGGCTTGGATTTTTTTTCGGCTACCGCCATGGCATCAGAGATTTCAGACATGATATAAGATGGATGATGTTTGATGGATGAGGGTTGATGGATGAGGGGTGAGGATTCAACCCCTACTATCTAGGTCTCTTAACTTACTCTCAAGGTCTTCAATGGCTTCAGAAGCCGTGGTTCCTTTACCAATGGCATATGCTTTACAACCTTCACCAGTCCAAAAGTCCATACAGGTTATGTCATCACCATCGATTTCTTTTGGTAGCTGCCAAGGAAGGAGGTTAAAAGCCAAGAATTTCCCTCTAGAATAACACCCTCCGTATCTATCGGTTGTTACGGTGATAGGCCATAAATGTTTTGTTGTATCAGACATAACCAAGATTCTTTAGGGCTTCGAACTGAGCAAGGAGATTGTTTCTGTGAACTCCGCGATTATGGCACTTAGTTCGGGATTGTCATTCCTGACAATGATAGCCGTATAGTTTTCAATTCCTTCATCGTCTTTCAGGGAAGATGCTACGAAAGTATATTGTGCCTTGCGCTCATACGTGGAGAACCAGCGTTCAAAAAGGCGGTTGCGTAATGCCTGCTTCTTGTCGCCTGTCTCACAGATATAGAGCAGGGTTGTATTGTTCTCAACGAAGAACTCGTCTATAATGGCGATGATGGTGTCTCGTACCTTTACATCACTGGGTGACTTCTGGTGATTGACGTTTACTATCACAAGATGATAGGTCTCGTGACTCAATAGGGAGTCATCGAGAACGAACTCCACCGTACAGTGTACACCGTAGTCGGTAAAGAACTGATAGCAGCCATCATTGACTGCGCTCACCTCATAAGAGGATGATGCATTAACTGCGTGAAGGGAAAGGCTGTTCATAGCGTAACTACGTAGTTGGCTTTCATACCAGTACGTTCCTCGTAGTCCTGCTTCATTTTCTCTTCAAGAGCTGCTACGGCATTCATCTTTTTCTGTTTGGCTGCCTTAAAGCGGCGCAATGCTTCTTCTCTCGTCTTCATAACCTTGTTGGGTTTGGTTTCCTCTGAGCACAGTTCTTTCAGCCACAGGTATTTCTGAGCTTTGCTTCTGCCAACATTTCACGCATAGCCTCAACTTGCTCAGTGAAGTCGATTGAGCCTCGATTGGCTTCCGCCTCCGCTGCGCGCTCATTAAAACGCTGGGCAACATCACCCGTAAGCGTGGGAATGGGTTTAATATAGTATGCCATAGTCAATTCCTTCTAAATTCGGTGCAAATGTACAATTAAAATTGCAATTTACCAAATTTTGTGGTGTATTTTTGCTTTATAAGAGCGATTCTATGAACTCACGGACACAGCCTTCACCACCTTTCCTTGTCATGACGCGGATGCCGGGGATGGCCTTAACCTTCGGTAGGGCTTCAAGCATTTTCTTCGAGATTTGCAAGGATTATGCCGTTTTTCTGCTAAGGGCCCGCTTCGAGGGATGACTCGATGGCGCGGAGGAGTTCGTGCTTGAGACGCTGCTGGACTTCGGGCTGGCCGTCGTAGTGGGCCAGGACGTCGCGCCAGATTTCAATCAGTTTGGACAGACTCAACTCGAAGCCACCCGGCATTCTGCCGTTTTAGACTCCACTGATAGTGCCATGAGCCAACTTGTACTGCTGCTCCTTGACACGGTGCATACGATGGAAGGCAAAAGCGGCCTTCCCGAGCGTGAGGGCTGTCAACCGGCATGCGGCTGACAGCGGGTCGAAGACATCGTTCTTCATCAAAAAACGGATAATTTTGTTAATATTTATATATTGTGTCCTACTGTAGGACGGAATTTCGGTCGTGTGGGCAGGAAGTGCTATTTTTGCCCAGGGTAAACTTAAAAATGCTATATCTATGCAAAAGAATGAAATGACAACGGGCGACGCCTTTGACCTGGTCAGGAGCAGTCTGCCCACGAAATGGCGGAAGGCCACAATGGTCGGGCCGCTGAAGGAGGATGTCGAAGACCTCTACCGGGAACGTATCACGCCAGAGACGGACCTGCCGCCGATGATGCCGCTCTTCAGTATGTTTGACGTGCCCTGCTTCTATCGCGGTGAACTGGTGGCCGACTGCGGTAAGGCGAAGGCGGGGAAGACGCTCTTTCTGTCAATTTTAATGGCTGCCTGTTTGAAGGGTGAGGTGCTGGACCTGAAGCGGCAGGAGGCAGAGGCGCTGAAGGTGCTCTGGATAGACACGGAACAGAGTCAGCAGTCGACCCAGGAGATCATGAAGGACCGCATCATGCCCCTGGCGGGGGTGGAGCGGCTCGACGACGACCAGTTCTATGCCTTCAACCTGCGGGGCCTGGGCTCTGAGAAACGCAAGCGACTGGTGGAGGCGGCCCTCCTCAGCATCCGTCCGGACATCGCCATCATCGACGGCATCAAGGACCTGATGACTGACATCAACGATGCCGTGCAGGCCACGGCTCTGATGGAGAACCTGATGCGCCTGGCCAAGGAGACCAACTGCTGCATCGTCTGCGTGCTGCACCTGAACAAGAGTGAACAGGACCGTAACATGCGGGGCAGCATCGGCACCGAACTGACCAACAAGGCCTTTGAGGTGTTCCAGTGCGAGCGCATCGAGGAGTCAAATATTTTCAAGGTGTCACAAAGTCTCCAGCGAAAGCAGAAGGTGAGGCAGAGTCTCTGCTATCAGATCGGTGACGACGGGCTGCCCACGGCGTGCTGCGGACGGGGCCGCCGGACATCGGACAGGACGGAGCCGGAAAAGTTGCGCGACATCTTCACTGCCATCATGGAGGGCAGGCGGCAGAGGCCCTTCAAGGAGGCTATGGCCGTGGCCATCAAGAAGATGGGATTCGCGGACAACAGGGCCTACTATGAGGCCGTCAGGGAGGCGGAGGCTCAGGGCATCATCCGCGTCACAGCGCACCCGGACACGAAGGAGTCGTGGGTGGAGATCTGCGACCGGTCGCTCTTTGACAGCCAGGAGGGCGTGCCTTTTTGACTTTTAATTATTTAATTAATTAATGCCCCCCTATAGGGGGGCTAAATTTAAATTTAATTTAATTTTTAACACGCGCGCACGATGACATGGAATGACATTTTCACCGACACCTTCAAGTCGCTGTCTGAACGGCTCGGACACTGCCCATCGCGTCAGTCGATGGTGGAGTGCCTTTCGGAACACTCCGACCTCTGCCGGACGGCAGTGGAGTGGGGGTGGCTCACCAGTGAACAGATGAGCGAGGCCGCCAGGCGATACCTGCTCGGCCGCAGCAAGAGCGGCAGGACGATCTTCTGGATGATCGACGACCTGGGCATCGTCAGGGACGGCCATATCGGCCAGGGCTGGGTGTCGCAGATGCTCAAGGCCCGCTATCCTGACATGGCCGGCTATATCCATGCGAGGCACTGTCTCTTCGGCCTCCACCTGGCCAGTCTGTCGGACCAGCCGGTGGCCATCGTCAAGTCGGAGGCGGCGGCGGTCATTCTCAGCATGCTCTTCCCGGAGTGCATCTGGCTATCCTATGCCTATACGGCGAATTTCACCACCGACCTGCTCCAGCCTCTACAGGGGCGGCGGGTCACCATCTATCCCCAGACGGACGAGGTCGGGAATACGTATGTCTTCTTTCTGGAACAGGCGGACAGGATCCGTCGGGTCTATGACATCGGCCTCTCGGTGTCGAGGCTCCTCGAGGACCAGGCCAGTGAGGAGCAGAAGGCGCGGGACATCGACCTGCTCGACTTCCTGCTTGAGTCACGGGGGCTGACACCTCTGTCGGGCTGTGCTCTCCCAGGGCAGGAATAGTGGCTCTAAACGGGCCGTAAAGTGCCACTTTTCGGGGCGGATAGTGCCTCTTTCCGGGGCGAATAGTGCCTCTTTTCAGAATATGTCTTTAATCGCTATCGATATGATCAATCACTACGACAAGAACCGTTTTATCAGCAAGCGTACGTTGGCCCGTCTGGCCGACGTGAGTCCACGAACCTTCGCCCGCTACCTGGCGACCAAGCGGCAAATCCTCGAGAAGTTCGGGGTCAGTCCCAAGGCGAAGAAGTTGCCGCCGCAGGTGGTCAGGTATATCTGTGAGGATTACTGTATTGATTTGCGGGGGAGCGGGGGTGCGGGGGAGTGGGGGTGCGGGGGAGCGGGGGGCGAGATTTTTTTCTCCGATGTCTGCCAATGTCTGCCAACGGCTCCGCAGAATGTCGTAACTTTGCACTGTGATCGGGAAGCACTGAGCAAGGCGCGCATCGCTAAAGAGCCCATCCGCTGAAATGTATAACTCTTTAAATTTTTAACTATTATGCCAGTATTCATTAAAGTAACTCAAAACAAGATCAAGGACTCTAAGTCCTACGGCAAGTGGTACGGCCGCGTGGCCACCACCAAGACGATGACCTATCAGGAACTCTGCAAGCACATGTCGGAACACAACTCCATCTATGGGGAGGACGTCTGCCTCGGCGTGGCCAACAAACTGCAGAACTGTATGCTCGAACAACTGCTGGAGGGCAAGAAGGTGCAGTTCGGTGAACTCGGCGTGTTCTATCTGAGCGTCAAGTCGACCGGTACTGACAACGAGAAGGACTTCAACCTGGGCATCAACATCGAGGGGCTCTTCCTCTGTTTCGCTCCCTCTCGCACGGATGTCAACAACCTCTCATCGAAGATGCTGAAGAAGAAGGCCTCATTCATCAATGTCAAGGACATGGTGGAGACGAAGGTCAAGACCTCGTCGACCACTGACCCGACAGGCGGGGACGACCAGACTTCGGGCGACGGTTCCGGCAGTCAGACACCAGCCGATAGCGGCTCTGGCTCTTCGACGACCGACCCGACCAACCCCTCCGGCTCTCAGACGACCGATCCGACCAACCCCTCTGGCGGTGGCTCGACAGGAGGCGGTGAAGGTGACGACGGCCTGGACAAGGGATGATGGAAGATGGAAGATGGATGATGTTATTCTAAATTCTTATAAGTTATGATAAAAATTAATTGGAGCACTATTGCGAAAGTGCTTAAGTTTATCGCAACCGTTATCACCAGTGTTGTGGGTACCATGGCCGTGCAGAGTTGCATGCCCCACTTGTTTTAAACCGTGAATGCCCTATGAAGAGTATTAATCGTATGAAAGAGGTGCTGTACATCGTGGTACACTGCAGCGGCACCCGCCGCTCACAGCGCTGGACCGTGGAGGATATCGACCGCTGTCACCGGGCGAAGAACTGGGCCATGATAGGCTATCACTGGGTGGTCTACCAGGACGGCAGCATCCACAAGGGACGTGATGAGCGATATGCCGGTGCCCACGTCAAGCACTATAATGAGCACGCCATCGGCGTCTGTTATATCGGCGGGAAGGACGACAGGGGACGCAATGCCGACACGCGTACCGACGAGCAGAAGGCCTCGCTCTGGTTCCTGCTCAAGGAACTGAAGCGGTCGTATCCGAAGGCCAAGATCGTCGGCCACCGTGACTTCCCCAACGTCCGTAAGGACTGTCCCTGTTTTGACTGCAAGGAGTATGACGCTCTCAACTCACTAAACAACGAATGATTATGAAATGTTTCCACAGGCCCCGCGACGACAGAACGTCGCGGGGCAACCGTCGGCGCTTGTCATGCCTTCTTTCCTACCCGCATCAGTCTGACGAACTGGCAGAGCCGCTTCGACTTGGGCTGCTTCTCCTTGACGTACTGCTTGGCGGCATCGCGATAGAGCGGGTCATTCGTGCTGATGTAGAGGGCTATCCACAGCCAGGTGCGGATGTCGGTAGAAGCCTTGCTCTCGCTCTGACGGTTGATGTCGTCGAGCAGGCGCAAGGCTTCCTCCTTCAGTGCCTGTTCGCTGTCGGTATCCTTGCGGAGGTGGGCGCAGATGAGCATCAGGGCCTTGAAATGGGTCCGGGCTGCACGCCCCTCGACATTATAGGTGTTGTAGAGGAACAGGCGGCTCAGTGTGGCAGCGTCCCTCAGGCGGGTCTGGGCATCGTTGATGGTCTTCACCCGGTGCTCATAGACGGCCAGCAGTTTGTCCTGGATATAGTGTATGAAGTCAGTCCTGATGGCATCGACGCTGGTTTTGTTGAGCAGCACCACGTCCTGCGGCTTGACATCGGGCATCCTGATGCTGATGACACCTGTGACCAACTGTACGGCCAGGTCGAGGTGGATCTCACCCTTGCTGTGGCGGACATTGGTGACGAAAGCCTCATGGCCGGAGAAGACGCCGCGCTTGATCTCCACACGGTCTTTCTTCTCAATGCCGTCGACAGGCGGGCAGAGTTCAAAACGGCCACGGTACTTGATGCAGTTGGCATAGAACTTGTCCATCACGTCGTTGGACACCTTTGCCGGCTGCTTGGTGGCAGGGTCGATCAGGTAGCGGAGTTGTATGCGGAAGGCCTTGTTCCACTCGTCGTCGACGAGGGCGCGGATGTCGTCCTCGAGGGCTTTGAGGAACACGATGTCCTGAAAGTCGTTGTGCGTCTCGGCCACGACGGTCTTTGTCTTGGGTACGACCGCCTTCTTCCCCCTGGCATGGCGCCTGATGAATCTCTTCTCGGTCTCTGTGAGCGGCACCTCCTGAGTGGACTCTTCACGTCCGTTGAGATAGTCGTAGGGATAGAAAGGCTCAATCACAGCGCGGTCGTGGTCAAGACGTTCTGTGTTCTTGACCTCCAACCAAGCCTTGAAGCGCTTCATGTCCAGGTGCTTCATGACAAACCATATCGGCTTGCCGGCGAGGATCTGAGATGTATTATTGCCGGAGGCAGACAAGGGAAATTGTAATTTTATTTCGGGGGAGGGTAAAAATTTGTTTTCCTGTGCTGTTTGTGTCAGCGCAAGTTAATTTGCTTATTTTCAGATGGTTCCGTGATGACATAATAGGATTTTACCTGCCGAAATTCCGAAATGGCCTTGCAAAGTCCATTTCTTCGGCTCACCTTAGAACCTGTCCTTTCTGGCCTGAGCCAGATGTCAAATCGCGCCTCCACTTCCCTCATCAGGCGCGTATGGCGGCGTGCTATTTCCAGAAATCGGGGGCAAAGTTACACATTTTTTTTCTATTAAACTTATAAAATACGAAAAAAATTAGCAGGTTGCCATTCTTTTGACATTCGGATCAGTTGTTCTTCTTATAACTCAGGACAGCCCAGGCGGCCATGCAGAGTCCGATGGCGAGGAGGGCCCAGACCTGGTGAGCCACGTCGCGGAACGCGCCCCCACGGATGAAGACGGTGCGGATGGCGTCGATGAAGTAGTGCATGGGATTGACGTAGGTGGTCATGTAGGCCCAGTCGGGCATGGAGCGTGTCGGGGTGAAGAGTCCGCTGAGCAGCATGATGCAGACGATGAAGAACCACATGACGAACATGGCCTGC
>CAMVJQ010000083.1 GCA_947167845.1 uncultured Prevotella sp.
CGCTTGTCACCGTCTCGACAGAGGCCATCGGCTATCTCCAGACACTTCCGTTCCCAGGCAACATACGCGAATTGAAGAATCTGGTTGAGAGGGCTCTGCTGATGAAAGGCACAGACCCACCCCCAGCCCCTCCCTGCGAGGGAGGGGAGTGGTTACTTACTGCCGCAGATTTCCGAAGTAGCTATTCGTCTGTTCCAAGTCTATCTACTCCCCTCCCTCAACAGGGAGGGGTCGGGGGTGGGTCTCTCTCTTCCATGGAGCGCAACGCCATTGCAGCCTGCATTGCCAAGCACAACGGCAACCTCTCTCTTGTCGCTAAGGAATTGGGCATCAGCCGTGGTGCCCTGTACCGCAAAATAGAAAAGCACGGACTATGAAACTGAAGCATTATTTCCTCCTCCTTGCAGTAGGCATTGTCCTGTTGGCCGGCGTAGCACTCTTCGCTACGTTCCGCAGTCACCCCACATTGTTCTACGTCACCGAGGGCTTTGTAGTCCTGATATTGTTCTACCTCTGGTACTTCTATCGCAAGACCATCCGACCGTACGACACACTGATTGGCGGCATGGAACTGGTGCGGGAACTCGACCTGACCACGCGCCTCGCTCCTTCGGGACAACATGAGACCGACATCATCGTCCGCACGTTCAACGACCTGCTGGGTCGTCTGCGTAGCGAGCACCTCAGGCTCGAAGAGCAATACACCTTCCTCAACCTGCTTATCGATGCTTCGCCGATGGGTGTCATCCAGTGTGACCTCGACGGCAACACAACGTCCATGAATCCCGCAGCCCGTGAGATGCTGTCGCCAAGTATCGAGGAAACCATCCACGCACTGCCTCTTGGCGAGACGACCACCGTGCGCATTCCTGGCGGCCCGCAACTCTTCCGCATCAGCCACCTCAGTTTTCCTGACCGTGGCTTCCAGCATCCTTTCTTCCTCATTGAGTCACTGACATCAGAAATACGCCTTGCCGAGAAAGCCGCCTACGAGCGCGTCATCCGTATGATTGCCCACGAGGTGAACAACAGCGTGGCGGGCATCATAGGCAGTCTCACCGGCGACGAAGCCGAACGGCTCACCGCCCTCTCATCCTTTGTTTCACGCTTTGCCGAAGTCGTAAAGATTCCACAACCGCAACTGCAACTCTGCGACCTCAGCGAGGAGGTGGAAGCCTGCCGTCCCTTCCTCGAAAACCTGTGTACGCAGGCGCACGTCCATATTGACTTCCGTTTGACCGACGAAGCCGTACCCGTTCATCTCGATACCGTCCTTTTCCAGCAGGTGCTCATCAACATCGTCAAGAATGCTGTGGAGAGTATCGGGACGACACAAGGACTTGTCACACTTGAAGTCACCACGCCAGCTACGCTCACCATCACCGACAATGGTCATGGCATCCCGCCGGCTATAGCGAAGAATCTCTTCACTCCGTTTTTCTCTACCAAGCCCCAGGGCCAGGGTCTCGGTCTTCTGCTCATTCGCGACATTCTTACTTCTCATCACTGCACCTTCAATCTGCTTACAGACCCAGAAGACCATCTCACTCGCTTTACGATCCAATTTCCCTTCCAGAAAACTCAAAAATGAAAGATGCCGAAGTATAAGATTCGTCACAACGGCGTATGGGGCAGACTGCATTTGTGGAAGATAAATGATGCCGACAAATGGCAATCCAAACGTTCAGACGGTCATCAATCCTGTGGGCATTCACGATGAGTGCATCAAAGAGCAGAGGAACACCTACAACGAGGCGACGACCCAGGCCGTCAAGGCATTTGTAGACGGGCTAAAGTGACAGGAGTTGGAGGATTGCCTTGGCATCCTCATCGCCATCGGCAGCCTCCTTCCTGATCTTCTTCAGTATCTTGGCACCGTCCTCGTCATCCTTGATGGCTTTCGAGAGGAGCGACTTGGCTTTCTTCGGATCGGCGGTCAGCCCGCCCTTGCCTCTCAGATAAGCCTTGCCTAACTGATACTGTGCCTTGGCATGTCCCTGGGCAGCGGCCTTGGTGTACCACTTCACAGCCTCTGCATTGTTCTCAGTCGTCCCGTGACCTTTGTCATAGCAACGGCCCAGGCGATACTGCGCTCCCTTCTTGCCCTTCTCGGCTGCAGTCTTTAGTTTTGGAAACGCTCCCTCATAATTCTTCGCCTCATAGAGAGCCTTGGCCTCTCTATAGAGTTTGTCGACACTTTGAGCACCAGCGGTGGTCATCATTGCCAGTGCCACAAACAGCATTAGAAACTTCTTCATATTTACCCATTTTTTACCTTTTTACTCTTTTACCCTTTTACCTCTTAATACGTGATTATCACAGACTTCTTCGTTATCGACTGCGAGGCGGGCGTTCCCTTCACCGTCAGATGATCGGCAGGCGTCTCGCTGTCAGTGCCATTATCGCAGGCCCAACTCTTCTTCACCGTTGCCGTGAACGAGCCGCCGCTGACGATGATGCCGGTGTCGCTCTTGACGGCCTTGGGCTTCGCTTCGTCGTTGGAGCCGGTGGTCCTGGCGACGAAGGTGCCGCCGCTCACCTCGATGTTCTCATCGCAACTGATGCCCTTGCCGCCGTCGCCGGTGCTGGTCATGATGAGCGTGCCGCCCGTCATGGTGAAAAGCGAGTCGCTCTTGATGCAGGCTGCCGATGTGGTGTCGGCCACGCCGTCCACCGTTTCTATCTCGCAGTCGCCAGAGGTGGTGATGGTCGTTGTGCCGCCGGTGATGACTGTGCGTGCCTCACTGCGGATGCCCCTTGCCCCGTCGGCAGAGACGCTGACGGTCAGCGTGCCGCCATTGACGAACACGCCGTCGTTGGCCTTGATGCCGTTGGAGCCGGTGTCAGAGGCCGTGGCATTGAGCACGATGTCGCCGTCGAAGGTGATATAGTCGTCACAGGCGATGGCATTCTTGCAGTTGCCGTAGACATTGAGCGTGCCGCTGCCCGAGAAGTAGATCTGCCCCTCGCTGAAGAGGGCTCCCTTCTGCTGCCAGGTGCGGTCGGCGTAACTGGTGCCATCGGTGAGCGTATTCTCCGAGCCGTCGGCACATACGATGTAGAGCGACTTCGAGCACTGGTTGTTGATGGCCGGCCCGTCAGAATTGTAGATGTTGACACCATTGAGCACGATGGTGTATTTCCTGGCACGACTGACAAGCAGCGAACCGTCTGTAGCCGTTCCACTGAGCACCAGCACCATAGCATCCTCTGAGTCGGTATCAGTCACCGTCACGTCGGCACCGGCGACGCTGACGTAGCCATTCTGGTCGTTTGTCACCGTCACATTGGTACCGTTGTAGGCAATATAGATGGTGTCGCTACTCACTGTCGAAGAACCGCCGCCAGTGTTATCGCCGTCATCATCGTCGTCGGTCGTTGAAGTGCCGTTCAGGGTGTAGGCACTAAAGTCTGTATCGTCATTCTGGCAGGCTGACAGCAATGCACAATGCACAATGCTCAATGCACAATACACGATGCACCGCCCGGGCCATGCTCGCTTGCTACCGAAGGGACGCAAGAATGCACTATTTTTCATCTTGGTAATCAT
The DNA here is from genome assembly GCA_947167845.1 of uncultured Prevotella sp. Taxonomy (GTDB): domain Bacteria; phylum Bacteroidota; class Bacteroidia; order Bacteroidales; family Bacteroidaceae; genus Prevotella. Next base: position 3,551 of record CAMVJQ010000083.1, read on the forward strand.
AATTCTCAATTTTCAATTCTCAATTCTCAATTCTCAATTTTCAATTCTCAATTCTCAATTCTCTCTCCTCTCTCCTCTCTCCTCTAAACTCTCAATTCTCAATTCTCAAAACTTAAACTTGTAGCCTACTCCCAGGTAGTGCATATCAGGATCATACTCGTCCTCATCCACATTCTTCATGTTCTGGAAGCGGTAGAACACGTTCAGCGTATGCTGCCTGGTGAGGTTGATATCCGTTCCTACCGTGTAGCGAACCTTCTCTATAGCCCAACTATTGTATAGTTCGGCACTAACGTAAGGTGTCAGCAGAGCGCCTTTCCTATCGTACTCCAACTGCAGGCGGCTGCGCAACTGGCTCTTGGCCTTTCCGTCGCGCGCATAGTCGCTGTCGAGCGTCATCGTCTTGTCTGCAGTCTTTAGTTTGTAGCGCTCTGTCGAGGTCTCAGGCCGATAATTGTACTGCCAGCGTTCGCGCAGCGAGAGTTTCAGTCCGTTGCTGAACTTGTAACTGCCCGTCAGTCCGGCATACACACGGTGCTTGATGCCCCAATAACTGGGACGCCACTTGATCTTGGCATTGCCTTTGGACGACGTATAGTTCTCCGTCTCCTCTCGGAAGTTATAGTCGAGCAGTTTGTAGCCGGCATCCGCCTTGAGATACTTGTTGAACTTATACGAGGCACCCAGTCCTATTCCCCAGCGGTCCATCGTCTTGAAGTTGTTACGGGTGCGCATATCCGCCTCCAGTGCGATACTCCACTTCTTGCTGAGTTTCTTTTCCACCTCAGTCTCCACAATCAGCCCGCCCTCACTCTGGGCAAGCAATGGCAGAGTCATGCTGAGCATGAGGGCTGCCGCTGTCAGTCGCCTAAATATTCGCATAATCTGAATTTTTGATTTTCAGCATGTTCTTCACATCGCCGCTGTCGTTACCCTCATAGTAGACGCGCAGCACCGCCATGTCGCGCAGGAAGTCAATAGCACCTACCCTCACGGCGAGCACCTTCTGTCCGAGGCGCTGCTCCAAATCGGCTATCAGTTCCTCCCTGCACTCTGGCTTGATCAGTTCTATGCGGTCGTACTGCACCAGTCTGGAAGCCTGGATTTTGAGGGAATGCTCGAAAATGATAATAGCCGCAATGACAATCAGGTCGATCATCAAGAGTTCAACCAGGGGCGTGCCGATGATTTTGCCTTTCGAATCGACGCCGATGGAGTCGGCCATCGCGTGGACCACAGAGAGACAGATGACCACGAAGAGATAGGTCATCTCGCGAACAGGCATCGTGTCGGTGCGGTAGCGCATGATGGAGAAGATGCCGAACAGGCCGAGGCCGACACCCATCGTGGCCTTGCCGCGATCCATGCCCATCATCAGATAGACCAGGAAGAACAGGACTACGGAGATGACCATAAAGGTGAAATAGAAGTCGCGCCGCTTGGCCTTCTTGAAATAGAGGAAGTGGACGATGAACCAGTTGACCAGCACACAGAGGAGAAGCCTCAGGATGGTGTCGCCGAAATCGGCTGAAAAGAATTCTTGAAACAACATATTTATTTACTTATTTACCTTTTTACTTATTTACCTTTTTACGCTTTTACCTTTCAATGAGTTTGCTGACTTCTATCAGTTTGCGCTTGAACCGGTTCACCGGCAGATGATCGTGCCCGGTGAGCGCCGAGCCCATGCAGTATTTCGAGAACCCGTGGGGCTGGATGCGCAGTTGGCGCAGCATCTCCAGCACCGGCGAGAACACCTGTCCGTCGCGCTTGAGTTCGATGATCACCAGGGGCCCCATGTCGAGTTGCTCTCCGTTTTGCAGATTGTTGAATCTCAGGCTGCTGTCGATGGTGAGGCGCTCCGTCCTGCCCTTGTTGACGAGGGTGATGCGCGAGAAGTGGTTGTTCAGCGCAGGGATGAGCGTGTCGACGCCGTACCGCAGGTGCTGCCCGAGGAACGCTCGCTTCGACGGGTCGCTGAGATCCATGTCGGCCACCTCGATGCGCTTTTTCTTCGTCCGCCCGTGATTGTTCTTCGTCTTCACCTCCATAAACTTGAGCCCGGACACGCAGTAGGTACGGAATCGTATCTTCTGGCGGTTGGCGTGGCCATGCTGATGCATGGTGTACATATCGTAGGCCGTGGTGTCGAAGTAGGTTGTGTCGTACTCCAGATTGCGCCCGCCGCCGATGTCCTGCACGTAGTAGTCCTGTCGGGCCATCCCCAGAAGCGTTTCCAACTTCTGGAGATTGGTCACAAACTTGGTGTCGGTGCGATTCATCAACTTCACGCATTTCATTTCGTCGAGCGTAATAGGCGCCAGTTCCGCCAGCAGTTCATTTATCAATGCACAATTTCCTATCTTGGTAATCATAATTCTCAATTCTCATTTCTGTTTTATTAACGACAACTTTGACAACTCTTGACAACTTTATTTCTTATTCTTTTCTTTATCTTGGTAATCATAATTCTCAATTCTCAATTCTAAACTCTAAACTCTAAACTCTAAACTCTCAACTCTCTCCTCTCTCCTCTCTCCTCTCTCCTCTAAACTCTTCACCTGCCTCCATGGCCGGGACCACCAGGCTGATTGCCTCCGCCGCCCATACCGCCGTTGCCGCCTGTATAGGTGGAAAGAGATACAGAGGAGCCGCCGCTGAAACTGCTGTAGCCATAGCCGTTCCAGTAACTGGTGCCGCTGCCTGTCACGCCCGCACTGAGCGTCGGTGTGCCTGTGGAACTATAGACCACCATCCCTGAGCCCATTCTATTATTGGAGGGTATCTTGAAGGCTGTGACCGGTGAGCCGCTGGCGTCATTGAGGCCATACCATGTGCCCTTGCTGTAAGAAGAGACCTGATAGGCCGTACCCGTCACACTGGCTCCACTCTCCAGCCCTCCGATGGCGATGACGTTGCCGCCCGTGATGTAGAGTTTGTAGCCGCCCTCCGTATTGGCGTCGAGGGCCACCTCTGGACTTGAGGTGCTTATAGCGACCACCGTGCCACCCTGGATGTAGAGATTGCCGTTGGCATCGATACCGTCGTTGCCGCTGGAGTTGGCCATGACATAGCCGCCACTGATGGTCATGTTGCCGCTGGAGTTGACGGCATCATCGCTGGAGGCAGAATAGACGTAGCCTCCTGAGATGTCGAGCGTGCTCTTGCTCTCGATGCCTTCGTGATAACTGGCACTGACATTGACCGCGCCGCCTGTTATCGTCAGGGCGCCGTCGCTCTTGATGCCCTTGGGCGATGCCTTCAGGTTGTCGCTGAGCCGCTCCACCGTCGATGAGGATGTCGTGCTTCTGACAGTCGTGTTGCTGCTACTGCTGCAGTAGGCTATCTGCCCCGTAGTGGCCACCGTCAGGTTGGCGTTGTCTGCTATGGTCAGCGTGCCGTCGCTCTTGATGCCCTTGCCGCCTGCGCCGGAATTGGTGAGTGTCAGTGTGCCGCCTGCTATGGTCATATTGCCGTCGGCGCTGATGCAGGTGCTGCCTTTCACCTCCGAGTCGTCGCTGTCCCAGGCGGCGGTGCCTGTCGACTTGACGGTGATGGTGCCGTCAGAGATGCGCACATCGCCCTCAGCCTTGATGCCTTTCGAGGCCGCTTCCGTCGCGTCGACACTGAGCGTTCCACCCTCCAGATAGACGTTGCCGGAGTCCTCGTCCTCGTGGTCGGCGGTCTCGCCGGTGGATGAGTCGCCGCCGAGGTCACACTGGATGCCGTCGTCACCGACGCCTGCTATGGTCACCGTGCCGCTCTTCATCAGGAAGTACTCCTCGCAGTTGATGCCGTCGCCGACGGCGGATGTGATGTTAAGCGTCAGGTTCTTGACGGAGATGTAGTCGCCGCTCTTGATGCCGTGCTTGGTGCTGCCCGTCACGTTGAGCGTGCCGTTGCCCTGCAACTGCAATTGCCCCTTGCTGTAGACGCAGGCTTTCTGCGAGCCGCCGGTGCCGTCGGTCAGCGTGTTCGTCGTGCCCTTCCTGGCACTCAGTTGGATGCGCTTTGAGTTGGTGATATTGATGGCCGCGCCGCTGGGATTGGTCATCGTCAGACCGGCCAGGGATACCGTGCATTTATAGGAGCCGCCCAGCGTGAGCGAGCCGTCGGTGGTCGAGCCGCTCAGCACGTAAGTGATCTCCTCGCCGTCCACAGCGTCGGTGTTGCTCTGTGTGATGACGACGTGTGCCCCGCTGACGGTGGCCGACACGTAGTCCGACACGTTAGAGGCTGCCGTCACCGTGGCCGTGGAGCCGCTGTAGACGATGTTAACCGTATTGTTCTCCACATCCTCCGACGGGGTGCTGGTCATCGTGATGACGGCACTGGTGACATCTGATATGGAGAAAGACTCACTGCCCACATTCATCAGCGTGCCGTTGGTGAAGGTGACAGGCGACGACGAAGTCAGTTGTGAGGCAGAATAGGCGTAGGTGGAGCCGCCTGAAGTGACGGTCAGCGTCTGAGCCACCGCTGCGAATGCGAGCAGCAAAGTGGCGATGATGGCAATGGTCTTTTTCATTTCACATTCACTTTATAGGTTCCATTACTCGTTTTCACCACATAGATGCCTTTACGCATCTGCGCCTTAGCCACCTTGCGCCCCTGCAGGTCGTAGATGTCAGCGGCGTCATCGAGGTCGGCCACTCGCAGTTGCTGAATGCCTGTTGCCGTCTCGTCGGAGGTTGAGAAGTACATCCTGCTTAAGTCGGCAAGCGAGAAAGACAGATTGCCGACGGTCAGAGTGCCGTCGCTGAGCGCCAGCACTGTCTGAGAGGATGACAGGGCGACAGAGGTCTTTGCCCCGTCAGCGGTTTCGAAAGTCAGATAGGAATAGGTGCCATCGTCGGCTTGTGCCGTCGCCCCCATCATAGTCATTAGGAATAACAATACCTTCTTCATAAACAATTCTTTTTATTAGTTCATACTGAATTTCACTGCAAAGATAGGTATTATCCCGTCCTGACTCCAATTTATTTCAACCAACCGCATTTATTTTTCAGCGAATGTCCAACTCCACGGGGCAATGGTCGGAGCCTAAGATGTCTGTATGTATCTTGGCATCCCCTACCCGCTCACGCAGACGGTCGGACACCACAAAGTAGTCGATGCGCCAACCAGCATTTTTCCGTCGCGCCTGGAAGCGATATGACCACCACGAGTAAGCGACCTGCTCCGGATACTTCCAGCGGAACGTATCAGTGAAGCCACTGTTTAATAAGGTGGTGAACTTCTGGCGCTCCTCGTCAGTGAAGCCCGCATTGCGGCGGTTGGCCTTGGGGTTCTTGATGTCTATCTCCTTGTGAGCCACGTTCAGGTCGCCACAGAGGATGACAGGTTTCTTCTGATCCAGCATCATCAGATAGGCCCTTAGGTCGTCTTCCCAGGTCATCCGGTAGTCGAGCCGTTTCAGCCCGTCCTGCGAATTCGGCGTATAGCAGGTCACCAGGAAGAAATCGTCCGTCTCCAGCGTGATGATGCGCCCTTCATGATCGTGGGCATCGATGCCAATACCATAACTGACTGAGAGCGGCTCCAGGCGCGTAAAGATGGCCGTGCCAGAGTAGCCCTTCCTGTCGGCATAGTTCCAGTACGACGTATAGCCCTCGAACTTGAGGTCAAGTTGACCCTCCTGCATCTTCGTCTCCTGCAGGCAGAAGAAGTCGGCATCCTGCTGCCTGAAGACATCACTAAACCCCTTGCCCTCGCAAGCACGCAGACCGTTCACATTCCAGGAAATCAGTTTCATATCATTATTCCGTTTTAAGTTTTGGGCACAAAATTACAAAAAAAGCCACAGACTACACAGATTTTCACGTTTTTTTTCGTAACTTTGGAAGAATTCGCAGGATTTCTTTGATTTCTAAGATAAATCCAAGAGAATACCCGTTAATAAAGTTTAAAGGGCAT
>CAMVJQ010000084.1 GCA_947167845.1 uncultured Prevotella sp.
GCAGGCAAGACTGTTGAATTTGACAAAGTGCTGCTCGTAGATGCTGACGGTGCAGTGAAGGTTGGTGCTCCGACCGTAGAGGGAGCAAAAGTAGTGTGTGAAGTTGTGAACCCGCTCGTAAAGGGCGACAAAGTGATTGTCTTCAAAATGAAGCGCCGTAAGGACTCTCGTAAGCGCAACGGCCATCGTGAGCAGTTCACAGAGGTAGAAATCAAATCAGTAATCGCTTAAAACAAGGAGGACTTTCATATGGCTCATAAAAAAGGTGTAGGTAGTTCTAAGAATGGTCGCGAGAGCGCTGCCCAGCGACTGGGCATTAAGATTTTTGGCGGTCAGCAGTGCTTGGCAGGCAACATCATTGTGCGCCAGCGCGGCACAAAGCACAATCCAGGTAATAACGTTGCCATCGGTAAGGACGATACGCTCTACGCTCTCGTAGATGGTACTGTCAATTTCCATAAGGGCAAATACAACAAGAGCGTTGTTTCAGTAGTTCCAGCCGCTGAAGCCTAAAAACATCCAAAAAAAGAAACTTATTCCAAACAAGAAAAGAGTCCTGCATTCCAAATCGGAGTGCGGGATTTCTGCTTTTCTCTAGATTAAAGTATAAAAATCGCTCGTTTTTTTTGTCATTCGCCCGATATTTTGTACTTTTGCACCTAAATAGAAATTACAAACAAAAAAATACGTATTTTATATGTTAACACTCAAACTGATTAATGAGCAGACCGAACGTGTCGTTCGTGGTTTGGAGAAAAAGCATTTCCCCAATGCTAAGGAAGCAATCCAGAATGTTTTGGCTATCGACAAGAAGCGCCGTGAGTCACAACAGGAACTGGACAAGTGCCTGAATGAACAGAAGCAATTGTCTGGCCAGATTGGAAAACTAATGAAAGATGGCAAGAAAGACGAGGCCGAACAAGTGAAGCAACAGGTGGCTGCGCTCAAAGAGAAGTCAAAGCAACTCGATGAAGCGATGGCCAACGCGCAAGAAGAGCAGGTCGCACTGCTCTGCCAGATTCCAAACATCCCGTATGACGAGGTTCCTGAAGGCAAGGCCGCTGAAGACAATCATGTGGTGAAATCAAATCTGAAAGAGTGCGACGGAACAGACACAGTGGGCAACTGGAACGTGAATCCTTCACTTGGCATTGCGAATCCCCTGCCCCACTGGGAACTCGCCAAGAAATACAATCTCATCGACTTCGATCTCGGCGTGAAAATCACAGGTGCCGGTTTCCCCGTCTATATCGGAAAGGGTGCCCGCTTGCAGCGCGCACTCATCAACTTCTTCCTCGACGAGGCCCGCAAGGCTGGCTATACGGAGATTATGCCGCCGACTGTAGTGAATCAGGCTTCAGGCTATGGCACGGGGCAGTTGCCCGACAAGGAAGGACAGATGTACCACTGCGAGGTGGACGATTTTTATCTGATTCCGACAGCGGAGGTGCCTGTAACGAACATCTACCGCGACGTGATACTCGACGAGAAGGATCTGCCCATCAAGAACTGCGCCTACACAGAGTGCTTCCGTCGCGAGGCAGGCTCGTACGGCAAGGATGTGCGCGGCCTAAACCGTCTGCATGAGTTCTCGAAGATTGAGATAGTGCGCATCGACAAGCCTGAGCACTCGAAGGAGAGCCATCGCGAGATGCTGGAGCACGTGGAGGGACTGCTGAAGAAGTTGGAACTCCCCTATAGGATTCTGCTGCTTTGCGGTGGAGATCAGTCGTTTACGAGTGCCATCTGCTACGACTTTGAGGTTTACTCAGAAGCACAAGGTCGCTGGCTCGAGGTATCGTCAGTATCCAATTTCGACACCTACCAGGCCAACCGCCTGAAATGCCGTTATCGTCCTGAGGGCAGCAAGAAGCCTGAACTCTGCCACACGCTCAACGGCTCGGCCCTGGCTCTGCCTCGCATCGTGGCCGCACTGCTGGAGAACAACCAGACGGAGCAGGGCATCAAAGTACCGGCCGCTCTCGTACCCTATATGGGATGTGACATAATAGATTGACAGACTAAGAACTAAACAAGGACGTTATGAATAGAATAGTTAGAAAGGAACAGTTTTCCGAGAAGGTTTTTCTCTTTGAGATTGAGGCGCCACTGATTGCCAAGAGTCGCAAGGCCGGCAATTTCGTGATCGTCCGTGTCGGCAAGAAAGGTGAGCGCATGCCGCTGACCATCGCCGGTGCTGACATCGGACGAGGCACCATCACACTGGTTGTCCAGATGGTGGGCCTGTCATCCAAGAAACTCTGTGCCCTCAACGAGGGTGACTATGTGACTGACGTGGTAGGTCCGCTTGGCAATCCCACGAAGATTGAGAAATATGGCACCGTGGTCTGCGCCGGCGGCGGACTGGGTGTCGCACCTATGCTGCCGATTATTCAGGCTCTGAAGGCAGCCGGCAACCGTGTGCTCTCCGTGATGGCTGGTCGTTCTAAAGACCTCATCATCCTGGAGGATAAAGTTCGCGAGTCGTCTGATGAGGTAATCATTATGACCGATGATGGTTCGTACGGCGAGAAAGGCGTGGTGACCGTCGGCATGGAGAAGTTCTTCGAGCAGGAGCACGTCGACAAGGTCTTTGCCATCGGCCCTCCCATCATGATGAAGTTCTCAAACCTCACGGCGCAAAAGCATGGCATCCCCTGCGAAGTCAGCCTAAACACCATCATGGTCGACGGAACAGGTATGTGCGGTGCCTGTCGTCTGACAATTGGCGGCAAGACCAAATTCGTCTGTATCGACGGTCCGGAGTTCGACGGAGCCCTCGTCGACTGGGACGAGATGTTCAAGCGCATGGGCACATTCAAGCGCGAAGAGCAAGAGGAACTGGCCCACTACGAGGAGCACCTCGATGCCTCTGGTCCAGTAAACGGCAGTACCTCCGCCGTTCCCTCCACCGACATTGTCATGGACTCCGACCCCACCAACGACACCATCGAAATCCTCACCGACCGTAACGCACAGTGGCGCAAGGAACTGCAGCAATCCATGAAACCAAAGGAGCGCACTCAGATAGAACGTGTCATCATGCCTGAACTCGACCCCGTATATCGCGCCACCACCCGCACCGAGGAGGTCAACATCGGCCTCACCAAGGAGCAGGCGATGACGGAAGCCAAGCGCTGCCTCGACTGCGGCAAGCCCAGTTGTATCGAGGGATGCCCTGTGAACATCAATATACCCTCGTTCGTGAAGAATATTGAGCGCGGACAGTTCCTCGCTGCCGCCAAGGTGCTCAAGGACACCTCTGCCCTACCCGCTGTCTGCGGTCGCGTATGCCCGCAGGAGAAGCAGTGCGAGAGCAAGTGTATCCATCTGAAGATGGGGTCGAAACCTGTGGCCATCGGCTATTTGGAGCGCTTCGCAGCCGACTTCGAGCGCGAAAGTGGCAACATCAGTCTACCAGAAATCGCACCCGCCAACGGCATCAAGATAGCCGTCGTAGGTTCAGGCCCTGCCGGTCTCTCCTTTGCCGGCGACATGGTAAAGAAAGGTTACGACGTTTACGTCTTCGAGGCCTTGCACGAAATAGGCGGTGTGCTGAAATACGGTATCCCTGAATTCCGTCTGCCCAACAAGATAGTAGATGTCGAAATCGATAACCTAGCCAAAATGGGTGTTCACTTCCAGACCGATGTCATCGTGGGCAAGACCATCACCGTAGAGCAACTCGAGGAGCAGGGCTTCAAGGGCATATTCGTCGGATCAGGAGCCGGACTGCCCAATTTCATGAATATCCCTGGCGAGAACTCCATCAACATCATGTCGTCGAACGAGTATCTGACTCGCGTGAACCTGATGGATGCTGCCAATCCCAAGACTGACACCCCACTGAATCCTGCCAAGAGCGTACTCGTGGTAGGTGGTGGTAACACGGCAATGGACTCTTGCCGTACCGCCAAGCGCCTTGGTGCGGAAGTAACACTGGTTTATCGCCGCTCAGAGGTGGAGATGCCTGCCCGTCTGGAGGAGGTGAAGCACGCCAAGGAGGAGGGTATCAACTTCCTGACGCTCCACAACCCCATCGAGTACATCGCTGACGAGACAGGTGCCGTAAGACAGGCTGTGCTTCAGGTAATGGAACTGGGTGAGCCGGATGCTTCAGGCCGACGTTCGCCAGTACCCGTTGAAGGCAAGACAGTGACTCTTGATGTCGACCAGGTCATAGTGGCCGTGGGCGTATCACCAAACCCACTCGTACCAAAGTCGATCCAAGGATTGGAACTGGGGCGAAAGAACACCATCGCCGTCAGTGAGGAAATGCAGTCATCGCGCAGCGAAATCTTTGCGGGTGGTGACATCGTCCGCGGAGGCGCAACTGTCATTCTAGCCATGGGTGATGGACGTCGTGCTGCTTTGAACATGGATAAGCACCTACGAGGGATTTGAGAATTGGAGATGCAGACTGATATGGATAGCCGTCGCCTGGAGAAGCGCTTGAAGGAGCGCTTCATCAAGGCGGTGGCCACATATCGTCTCATCGAAGATGGGGACAAGATTCTCGTGGGGCTCTCAGGCGGCAAGGACTCCCTCCTGCTGACAAAACTACTGGCCAGTCGTGCCAAGATCCAGCACCCCCGATACGAGGTCGAGGCCGTCCACGTTCGTATGGAGAACATCCACTACGAGAGCGATTACAGTTATCTGCAGCAATTTTGCGATGACCTGGGCATCAGGCTACACATCGTCACCACTCGCTTCGATACAGCCACAGATTCTGGCCCCAAGCCCACAGCGCCCCTCTCTTCCGACCCGAATACTGCGCTATCGCCCCAGTCCGTAGCCCTCGTCTCCGCAGCCCTACGCCGCCAGAAGCAGCCGTGCTTCCTCTGTTCCTGGAACCGCCGCAAGCAACTCTTCAACCTCGCACAGGCTCTCGGCTTCAACAAGATTGCCCTTGGCCACCATCAAGATGACCTCATCCATACGGCACTGATGAATCTCATGTTCCAGGGACGATTCGATACAATGCCCGCCCGTCTGAGGATGCGCAAGATGCCGCTTTCAATCATCCGCCCACTCTGTATGATTCCGGAAGCAGATATCAGAGCCTACGCAGAGACGCAAGGTTATCAGAAACAAATAAAACTCTGTCCCTATGAGACAGATTCGCACCGTACAGACATCAAGCGTCTATATGATGATATTGAGCGCATAAACCATGAGGCCCGCTACAGCATCTGGAACGCTCTGAACTCATCCAACAAACTAATTGAGGAATAAAACGTAACAATATGAGAATAAGCAAATTATTTGTCATTATCGCAGCTTTGCTTCTGTCCTTCTCTGCTCAGGCACAGAAGAAGAGGAAAGCAGTAGTCAAGAGACCTGTAGTAGTCGCCGCCCCAGAACCTGCAGAAGATCCACGAATCTCAGAGATGCGTGAACTGACGCAACAGATTGTCTTCATCGACAGCGTAGTGATCTCCAAGGATGATTTCATTTCTGCCATCCGCCTTAATCCCGAGTCGGGACAACTGTTCTCCTACGACGAATTCATCGAGAGTGAAGGGCATCCCAACTGCTATGTATATCTTAATGAAATGGGTAACAAATGCTATTTCTCCAATGAGACGGAAGAAGGCAATATCTGGCTTTATACCGCTGACAAACTCGGTCGTGAATGGGGAGCACCCGTTCCTCTTTCAGGCATCAGCGAAGGTATTAGAGAAGCCAATTTCCCTTTCATGATGGCTGATGGCATCACACTGTATTTCGCAGCACGAGGCAGTGAGAGTATCGGTGGATATGACATCTTCTTCACTCGCAGCGACTCTGAAAACGGCAGATTCTTCAAGCCAGAGAACCTCGGAATGCCTTTTAATTCAGAAGCCAACGACTATATGTTTGCGATTGACGAGATGGCCAACATCGGCTATTTCGTTACTGACCGCAGACAACCTGATGGGAAGGTGTGCGTCTATACCTTCATACCTCCAAAGACACATCGGACCTACCCAGAAACGTATACTAAGGAACAGATACGCTCGCGCGCCGAGATACGCCGCATCTCTGATACATGGGGAAACGGCAAGGATCGTAAGGCCGCCCTCACTCGACTTCAGAACTTAAGGTCAATAGGCAAACGAGCGTCAGCGGCTACAGGCTCTAAAGCAATCCGGTTTGTCATCAACGACCGCGTCACCTACACCTCTGCCAGCCAGTTCCGGGCACCTGACAACGACATTCTTTTCGCAGAATACCTGTCGATGCAAAAACAGCAAAAAGAGTTGAAGGACAACCTCGACAAATCACGCAATTTCTATAGCAAAGCCAAGGCTGATGACCGCCAGATTATCGGCAAGGAAATTCTCGACAATGAAAAGCGGTATGAGACGTCCATAAGGGAGATGAAAAAACTGGAAAAGAGAATTCGTAATACAGAGAATGAGTTTCTTATGAACAAATAATCTATAACATACATTTATGACTACAAAAAAAACCTTTCCTGAATCGGAACTGATTATCAATACCGACGGCTCTTGCTTCCACCTGCACCTGAAGCCAGAACAACTTGCCGATAAGGTGATACTCGTAGGCGACCCTGCCCGCGTGAATACCGTTGCAGCCCATTTCGACACAAAGGAGTGCGAGGTTCAAAGCCGTGAGTTCCACACCATTACTGGCACCTATAAGGGCAAGCGCATCACCTGCCAGTCGCACGGCATCGGCTGCGACAACATCGATATCGTGGCCAACGAACTCGACACACTCGCAAACATCGACTACAACACGAGGGAGGAGAAAGACGAACATCGCACGCTGACGATGGTGCGCATCGGCACCTGCGGCGGACTACAGCCTTTCACGCCTACGGGCTCGTTCATCGCCAGCGTGAAGAGCATCGGATTCGATGGCCTGCTGAACTACTATGCTGATCGTAACAAGGTGTGCGACCTCCAGATGGAAGAGGCGTTCAAGCAGCACATGCAGTGGGATTCCATCAAGGGTGCACCCTATATATCTGTGGCCGACCAAGCCCTCATCAGCAAGATTGCTGGCGATGATATGGTACGTGGCTATACAATCAGTTGTGGTGGATTCTATGGTCCTCAGGGCCGTGTGCTTCGCGCCGACATCGCCGACCCTCAGCAGAATGAAAAAATAGAATCGTTCGAATACGACGGTCTACGCATCTGTAACTTCGAGATGGAGTCGTCGGCTCTCTCTGGCCTTGCCTCGTTGCTTGGCCATCGCGCCATGACCTGCTGCATGGTCATCGCCAACCGTTACGCCAAGAAAATGGACACGGAGTACAAGAACTCCATCGACACCCTCATACAAAAAGTCCTCGACCGCATTTAATCTGCCATGTATACTGCGGTATACCGCAGTCCCATAATATGAACGATACAATCTGCGCCCTTGCAACCGCTCCAGGCGGAGCCCTCGGCATCATCAGAGTCAGCGGCCCCTGTGCCCTCTCTGCCGTCAGTTCCATCTGTTCTGTATGCTGCGACACCGTCGCAGCCAATACCATCCATTACACCCATATCACCGACAGCTCGGACATCATTGACGAAGTCATGGTCTCCATATTCCGAGCCCCACACAGTTACACCGGGGAGGATAGCGTGGAAATCTCCTGTCACGGCTCACGCTATATATTAAACAAGGTGCTGGAATTGTTGGTGCAGTATGGTTGTCGGATGGCTAATCCAGGCGAGTACACCCAGCGCGCCTACCTCAATGGCAAGATGGATCTATCCCAGGCAGAGGCCGTTGCCGACCTCATCGCTTCCACGAACAAGGCCACTCACCACCTCGCCATAAGCCAGTTGCGCGGTGGCATCTCCTCAGAGTTGGCCACCATGCGCGAACAACTGCTCAAACTCACCTCGCTGCTCGAACTCGAACTCGATTTCTCCGACCACGAAGACCTCGAATTTGCCGACCGCAGCGAGTTGCTGGAACTTGCCAAAACTATTGACAATCACATCACCCATCTCGCCAACACCTTCCAGACAGGCAATGCCCTTAAGAACGGCATCCCCGTAGCCATCGTCGGAGCACCAAACGTAGGCAAGAGCACCCTGCTCAACGCGCTTCTCGGTGAAGAACGCGCCATCGTCTCCGACATACAAGGCACCACCCGCGATGCCATCGAAGACACCATCCTGCTCGGCGGCATAACCTTCCGATTTATCGACACCGCAGGCATCCGTCATACCGACGACCAGATAGAGAACCTCGGCATCGAGCGCTCCATAGCCGCTGCCCGGCGTGCCCGTATCATCCTGATGATGACAGAGCCGGGCGTGCCCTACCCCGACATCCCCACCAACGACGACCAGACCGTCATCCGTATCGAGAACAAGACCCAGGCCTTCCAAGCCAAATATGGCATAGGCATCGAAGCCCTTAAACAGCAACTCATCGCTGCCGCCCCCAAGACCTCCGATTCCGACATCATCATCACCAACGCCCGCCACTACGACGCCCTCGTCCGTGCTCACGAAGCTATCCTGCGCGTCATCAACGGCCTTGAGATGCAAGTGAGCGGAGACCTCCTCAGTGAAGATCTCCGCCTCGTTCTCGACATCCTTGCCGAGATTACCGGCACTCAGATTACACCCAATGAAGTATTAGAAAATATCTTCAAGCACTTCTGCGTGGGCAAGTAATGAAAAAGCCGCCGATAGTCACGATGGATTATCAGCGGCAGATGCAAAAGAGGAACAATTACCAGACTGCGTCGAGCACTTTGCCGACCTCAGCGAAGAGATTGTATCAGACGCACTTTCCTGCGATTGTCTGACGGCCTTACGGCGAAGTGGAGCCAGTAGCCGCCCTTGGGCGAACGCTCTAACAGGAGTTCGTCGAAGTCCTCCTGCGACTCATCGCTGATGTCAAGCAGAATGGTGGCGTAGCGCACCAGTTGTTCCATGCCAGCGACACGGATGTCGGCAGCACAACCAGTCAGATGGTTCGAGCCTTTCACACCGCCTACGGCCTTGTTCACTGCCTCAGAGCGGTAGCCGCTGTTGATGAAGATGGGGTCGTTGCCCTCGCCATAGCGCTTGTTCCACTCGTCGCGCAGCATTTCCAACCAGCCACAGAGGCGCTTCAAGTTCTCAATATGTACGTGCGAAGGGATATTTCCATCGGCAGTCTTCGCACTGGTTTTGCACATTTCGCCAAGAGTGAAGTGTTCACTCAGGCGTGCTTGCTTGTTGATTGTTACTTCCATATTATTAATCCCTGCATTATAGCCGTCCCTTATCAAGGGACTCTAAATCTATAAAACCTTATGCAACTGCGTAACTGTGTAACTGTGTAACTGCGTTGGCAG
>CAMVJQ010000085.1 GCA_947167845.1 uncultured Prevotella sp.
GGTGTGTCAATAATATGTCATGAGGGTCATGGAGAGGGTCATGGGGATCACGGGGTCTTTGTGAACAGATCACGGGGACAGGTCATTGATCTTTTTGGGTGAAACACAGAAGTGTCACACTGAGGTCATGACACATTGTGACATGACAAAAGTGATAGTATAGATTACTCGCCGGGGAGTCTGCCAGAGCCGCAGGCTTCCCGGCTTTTCTCTCGCTCCCCTTCCCGACAGGTCGCTTGATTCTTTCCAGAATCATGGACCTGTCCTCCTGATTGGGAAAAGTGCCGCAAAGTTTTGGCGGTTTCAAAAATAGTTCCTATCTTTGTGCCATCAATCAAACTAGCAATCAATGGAAAAATGAAAACGATCAAGACGATGATGATGGCTCTCTGCCTGGCCAGTATGACAGCAGGGGCTCAGGAGAAACTATTCAACAGTGCTAATGTACAGTCGCCCGTAGTCAATGCCGACGGCACGGTGACATTCAATCTGTATGCCCCAAAGGCTGTGAAGGTGGAGGTGACAGGCGACTTCCTGCCCGCCCAGAAGCAGGAGGTGGCAGGCTTCGGCGTGGTGGAGACGCCTGGTGTGGTCCCTCTGAAGGAGGGCAAGGACGGCGTGTGGAGTTACACCACCAGTCCGTTGGCACCCGAACTCTACAGTTATACCTTCAACATCGACGGGATGCAGGGCGTGAAGGACCCTGCCAATGTCTACGTCAATCGCGACATCGTCTCCTTCTCCAGCATATTCATCGTCAGCAAGGCGAAGGGCGACAAGGGCGACCTGTATCGTGTCAACGAGGTGGCTCACGGCAATCTTGCCAAGGTGTGGTACAACAGTCCGACGCTGAAGATGCAGCGCCGCATGACCGTCTATACGCCCGCTGGGTATGACAAGGGCAGAAACTATCCCGTGATGTACCTGATGCACGGTGCCGGCGGCGACGAGAACGCCTGGAGCGAACTGGGCCGTGCCGCCCAGATTCTGGACAACCTGATTGCTACGGGCAAGGCCAAGCCGATGATAGTGGTGATGCCCAATGGCAATACTGACTGTCAGGCTGCTCCTGGCGAATGGTCGCGTGGCATGTACCAGCCGAGTTTCATGGGTAGTGTGAACCAGAAGCCCATTGCCACAATGGACGAGAGTTTCATGGACATCGTGAAGTACGTGGAGAGTCACTATAAGGTGGCCAAGGGCAAGAAGAACCGGGCCATCTGCGGCCTGTCGATGGGCGGCGGCCACACCTTCGCTACCACAAAGCGCTATCCTGACACGTTTGATTATATCGGCCTCTTCTCGGCCGGCCTGCACATCAGTGGCGACAGGAACAAGTCGTTCTATGAACTGCTGCAGGAGAACAAGGAGGTGCAAGGCCAACTCTCACGGCTCTTCGCCGCCAAGCCCGCCCTCTACTGGATTGCCATCGGCAAGACCGACTTCTTGTATCAGCAGAATGCCGACCTGCGCCGCTACCTCGACGAGAAAGGCTATCCCTACGAATACGTGGAGACTGACGGCGGCCACATCTGGCGCAACTGGCGCATCTATCTGACACAGTTTGCACAGAAGATATTCAAGTAAGACGAATCGTCTCATTCCCGCTGACACGCCTACCCTTAGCCTTTCCTGCAGGAGGGGGATTGAATATAAAGAGTCGAATGTCCCCTCCTTCGTCAGTAACTAATTCCCCTCCTACAGGACGGGTTGGGGGAAAGGTCTTACCCAGAATGTGTGCAATCGTTTTTCTTGCAGAATTGTCTTAATCAGTGTTAATCCGTTTCATCTATGATTGAAAATACGTATCTTTGCACCGTTGAATAAACTAAAAACAGTATGCGAAGATTTTTATTGGTAACCGCCCTTGTGGCACTAAACATGACAGCGATGGCAGCAAAAAAGACCGTAATAGACCGTATAGAGCCTACCGACTGGTACGTGGGGATGAAGAATCCGACAGTGCAGTTGATGGTCTACGGACAAGGCATCCGCGATGTTGCCAACGTGACAACCGACTATCCTGGCGTCACCATCGACAGCCTTGTACGACTTGACTCTCCCAACTATCTCCTGGTCTATCTGAATCTGAAGGGAGCTCAGCCTGGAACGATGACGCTCAACTTCGGCAAGACCAAGATGCAGTATCAGTTGAAGCAGCGCGAGATGAGCGGCGACAAGCGCATGGGCTTCACCAATGCCGACGTGCTCTACATGCTGATGCCCGACCGCTTTGCGCAAGGCGCCAACCATCATCCGCAGATCAAGGGGATGCGCCCTTACGTGGAAGACCGCACGAAGCCCTCACTCCGGCACGGCGGCGACCTCAACGGCATCCGCGAGCACCTCGACTACTTCAAGGAACTCGGCGTGACGGCCCTCTGGCTGACACCCGTCCTCGAGAACGACTCGCCCGACTCCGAGAACGGCTATTCCACCTATCACGGCTATGCCACCACCAACTACTACAGGGTGGACCCCCGCTTCGGCACCAACAACGACTATCGCCGACTCTGTGACGAAGCCCATCAGAAAGGTCTGAAGGTGGTGATGGACATGATCTTCAACCACAGCGGCTTTGAGCACCCCTGGACACAGGACATGCCCTCGAAGGACTGGCTCAACACTCCCGACTGGCTCAATGAGCAGCAGTCAGGCCGTGACCCGATGACCGGCTTCACCGCTAATGCCGACGGCTCGGAACCTCAGAAGAGCAAATACCTCCAGACGAGTTACAAACTGACGCCCGTCGTCGACCCATACGCCTCGAAAATAGACCTCAAGGAGACCGTCGAGGGCTGGTTCGTGCCCTCAATGCCCGACCTCAACCAGCACAACCCCCACCTGATGCGCTATCTCATCCAAAACAGCATCTGGTGGATAGAGACCGTCGGCATCGACGGCATCCGCATGGACACCTATCCATACGCCTATGCCGACGCGATGGCACTGTGGATGAAGGATCTGGATGACGAATACCCCAACTTCAACACTGTGGGCGAGACCTGGGTGACGGAGCCAGCCTATACCGCTGCCTGGCAGAAGGACTCGAAACTATCAGAGAAAAATACCTACCTGAAAACTGTGATGGACTTCTCGTTCTTCGACAAACTCAATCAGGCGAAAAACGAGGAGACCGACGCCTGGTGGAACGGGCTCAACCGCCTCTACAACTCCTTCGTCTACGACTATCTCTATCCGAACCCCTCCAGTGTGATGGCCTTTATCGAGAACCACGACACGGATCGTTTTCTGGGCAACGGCCGCGACACACTGGCCCTGAAGCAGGCCCTCGCCCTGCTGCTGACCGTGAAGCGCATCCCGCAACTCTACTACGGCACAGAGGTGCTGATGAACGGCACGAAGGAGGTTACCGACGGTAATGTGCGCAAGGACTTCCCCGGCGGTTTCCCTGGCGACAAGCACAATTGTTTCACTAAGGAAGGACGCTCGAAGGCCGAAGGGGCGATGTTCAACTGGCTATCAAGACTGCTCCACTGGCGGCAGGGCAACAAAGCCGTCATCGAAGGCACGCAGACGCAGTTCATCCCCTACAACGGCATCTACGTCATCGCCCGTCAGTTTGAGGGCCGCACCGTGCTCACCATCCTCAACGGCACCAGCAAGCCAGCCAAGATGGAAGTGGCACGCTATCAGGAAGTCATCGGGCAGAAGGGCAAAGTGCGCGACATCCTGACAAACCGCTACGTCGACCTCTCCAAAGACCTGGAGTTGAAGGCCCGGCAAAGTCTCATTCTGGATTTTTAATGCACAATGCACAATTCATAATGCACAATTATTCACTATTCACTTTATGAAACGTATTTCCACCTTATTAGTAACAATGATGACCGCCCTGCTGGCAATGGCACAGGGATGGCCTGAGAACTATGGCGGCGTGATGCTGCAGGGCTTCTACTGGGACTCGTATGCCGACAGTAAATGGACGGCAATAGAACAGCAGGCCGACGAACTCTCACAGTACTTCGACCTGATCTGGATCCCCAACTCCAGCAAGACTTCGGACTACTACCACTCCAAGCGCAACACGATGGGCTACGACCCCTGCTTCTGGCTCGACCACAACTCCTGCTTCGGCACGGAGGCAGAACTGCGGAGCCTTATCAAGACTTTCAAGGACAAGGGAACGGGCATCATCGAGGATGTGGTCATCAACCACAAGGACGGCCTCAACACCTGGGTGGACTTCCCTGATGAGACATACGGCAACTACAGCATCACATGGGATAATACCAATTATTCTGCCATCTGCGTGACCGACGAGTGCAACCAGGCCTCCAATCTGAGGCAGTGGAGCAAAGACGGAAAGAAGACAACGGGTGCCAGCGACACGGGAATGGACTTCGGCGGATACCGCGACCTGGACCATACCAACGCCAAGGTGCAGGAGAACGTGAAGACCTATCTGAACTTCCTGCTCAACGATCTCGGCTATGCCGGATTCCGCTACGACATGACCGGCGGCTACGATGCCAAGTACACAGGCATCTATAACGCGACGACAAAGCCGACCTACTCTGTGGGAGAATACTGGATGGACGGCGGCAAGACGGCCATTGTCAACTGGATCAAAGGCACGACAGTGGATGGTGCCATCCAGAGCGCCGCCTTCGACTTCACGACGAAGTGGAACATCAACTCCGCCTTCGGCAACGGCTCATGGAGCGCCCTCGGCGGGGCTGCCCTGGCCAATGACAAGACGTACGCCCGCTATGCCGTGACTTTCGTAGACAATCACGACACTTACCGCACAGACCAAGGCAACAAGAACAACCTGGCCAACAACATCTGCGCCGCCAATGCCTATATACTGACGATGCCCGGCACACCCTGCCTCTTCCTGAAGCACTGGCAGTCGAACAAAGGCACGCTGAAACGACTCATCGCCCTGCGCAAGGCCGCCGGCATCACCAACCAGAGCGAGATCCTATCAGCCAGTAAGTCGGGCAACGGCTTTGTCCTGAGCGTGAAAGGCACCAAGGGTGCACTGGCACTGGTGTTGGGCCAAGGTGAAATGCTTACTGGGGAATGGCAACCCGCCCTACAAGGAAAGAACTTTGCCGCCTATGCCAGTTTGGATGTCGACCTCACCGCCATGCAGGCCATCACTGAGGAGGATGACAGCCCTGAGGACGGACAGGCAATCACGATCCCCGACTTCTGCGTCGTGAACGAAGGCGAGACCTGCGCATTCTTCGAGGCTCCCGACAACTGGGGCTCACAAATCAAATGCTGGCGCTGGGACAACCAGTACAACTATACCGGCAACAAATGGCCTGGTGTGAACTGCGAGAAAATCGGCGAGTCATCAAGAGGTAACAGCGTGTGGAAATGGACACTCAACGAAGCGAACAAAGTCAAGCAAAGTAGTCCCAACGAAGGCATTATCTTCAACGACGGCAGCAACCAGACGGCCGACCTGCCCTTCACCAATGGTGGCTATTACTTTAAAATGGACGGTCTGATCGGCACTGTCACCCCGACTGCTATCCAAAGCATTACACAAGGGGTCAGGAACGATGTGCAAAAAGTATATACCATAGACGGCCGCCTGATGCGCAATGACGGCACACTTGAAAGCCTGCCTAAGGGCCTATACATTAAGAACGGACAAAAAGTGATTGTCAGATAGCCCCAGGCTTGATGACGGCACGGACGACAAACCAGCAGTGCATCAGGAACGTGCTGATGCGTCCGTAATGACTCTCCATCACCTTGTAGCGCTCCCAGAGCGACTCACGGTGATGGAGTGTCGTCTGTCCCTCCTGCGTATAGTTAGCCACCACCATGCGCAGGTTGAGCATCGGCACATTTTCCTTGTCAGCCTCTTTCATGATGCGGATGCACCAGTCGACATCGGCTGAATAGCGATACTTCTGATTGAAGGGTGTGGCAATGGCAAAGTCGGTGCGGGCATAGAAAGCCTGATGACAGACGAGCATCCCGTGGCGGAACGACTTCCAGGTGAGATGCTCTGGCGGAGCCAGGCGACGATGATGCAAGAAACGCCCCTCGTTGTCGACGATGTCCGTGTCACCATAGACCACTGAAGGACTTCCATCCCCTATCGCTGCCACTATCCTGCTGACAGTATCTGAGGATGGCAGGAAGTCACCGGCATTCAGGAAACAGACATAGTCGCCATCGATAGAGCGGAGGCCCTTGTTCATCGCATCATAGATGCCTTTGTCAGGCTCTGATGTCACCTGAATGCGATGACCGTTCCCTGCCGCATTCGACTTCTCGACATAAGCGTTCACCATGTCAAGTGTCCCGTCCGTAGAGGCCCCGTCGACTATCAGATGGGAAATCTTGGGATAATCCTGGTTCAGCACACTGTCGAGCGTGCGCTGCAGTACGGCAGCAGCATTGTATGTGATAGTAACGTAAGTGATTCTCATTATAACTTATAGTGCTTGAAGGCCATCGCCTGCTGATAGATATCCAGATACTTTATAGCCACGCTCTGCTGCGAGTAGTTGCGTGCCACCTTCTGAATGGCATTGCGACTCAGTTCCTCATAGTCGGCCTCGGTCAGAATCCACCGTATTCCCTCTGCCAGGTCTCCGGCATTGCGGTATTCTGCCACATAGCCGTTTCTCTTGTGGTCGATCTCCTCCGGAATGCCACCCACCCTGAAACCGATGCAGGGCACGCCGCAGGCCATGGCCTCCATGATGGTGTTCGGCAGATTCTCGGAGAGCGAAGGCAAGACGAACACATCGACGGCATGATAGATGTCAACGATGCGCTGCTCGTCATTAATGTAGCCTAAAGGATAGGCCTCAAGCGGCAACTGGTCAACCACCTCCTCGGCATGCCCACCCAGGATCACGACACTTGGGGCAACTCCCTTTGCGTGGAGTTGTCGGCAAGCCTCAATGAGATAGTCCATGCCTTTATTACGATTGGTGACACGCTGAGAGGCAAAGAGTATCAACTGCCTGTCGGGCGGCAGGCCGAGACGCTTTCGGGCCTCCTGCTTGTCACCTTTCTTATATATATGCGTGTCTATGGGATTGGGGATACTCGTAATCTTCTGCCCGCGCAGCAGGGCACTGGCCTTGGCCTCCGACTCCAGCCAGCGGCTGCAGGCCACGTAGTAGACGTTCTCGTCGGCCACCATCTGCTGCTTCTTCTTCCAGATGCTGGCAGAAAGGTCATTATTGCTGCCGCCTCCGGGCAGATACTTACAGCGGCGGCACTGGGTGGTAAAGTTGCGGCAGCCCAGTGTCAGATGGCAGATGGCTGTTGCTGGCCAGATGTCGTGCATCGTCCAGACCACAGGCTTACCAGAACGGAGAATCTTACGAATATCGCTGAGCGAGAGCATCCCCTGATTGATCCAATGCAGATGGATAATGTCAGCCTCCCGGAATTCGCGCAAGCGGGTGATGTCCGTGCCTGTATTGGCGATGTCCAATTCGAAAAGATGCTTGCGCTGGAAGTGGAGGCGCACAAAGATGACCAGCCGCTCCCAAAGGAAATGCCAGCGCAAGAGCGGCGACTGAGGCAGTCCGACCACAGTCAGCGTGTCGTTTCTGCCTGCCAACCCGCTTGCGGGCAGCACTTCTCTGTCGCGCACCAGCATCTTGGCCTTCACCCCATTGTTGTTGAGAGCCATCATCAGGCGGTTGGCTGCCACTGCTGCCCCACCCGTCCGTTCACTCGTATTGACAATTAATACTTTCAAGTCTGAAGGTTGAAATTTGAAGGTTGAAGTTTATGGTGACTCACTGATTGGCCTCCTTGGCCCTACGCTTGGCTTCCTTATCGGCCTCCTTGGCCTTGCGCTTGGCTTCCTTCTCAGCCTCCTTGGCCTTGCGCTTAGCCTCCTTGGCGGCTTCCTTGGCCTTACGCTTGGCCTCCTTGGCCAACTGCTTCTCGCGCTTCTTCTGTTCCTTCTGGAGGCGCTTCAGTTCCTTGGCACTCTGCTTGGCGGCCTCCTTCTCGCTGGCAGCCTCCTCCTTGGCGGTCATCGCCTCCTGCAGTTTCTCACGGATCATCTCCTTATCGAAAGTGAAGACATGGCCGAACAGTCCCACCGACAGCATCTGGTCTTCTCCTTCCAGTCGCACGTACGTTTTATTAAAGAGGTAGTAATTGTCTACCTTCAGTTTTGAGTTAAGTGCCGTTTCCACCGTTTTCACGACGACGCTTTTGCCCAGTTTCGCCAACACATTGTCGCCGAGTTTGTCGACGGCTTCTTCCTCTACATACTCGTTGATGGCCTCCATCATGGCATCCTTGTGTTTCTGCTTGTCAGGTACGGTGAGAGTCATCAGTACAGCCACAAGCAGCAGGATGATAATTACCAATAGTTTCTTCATATCTGCAATTGCTTTTTTCTTTCGGTCGGCAAAGTTACATATAGTTCTGCAAAAAACAAAGAAAAATGGGTAAATATTTGATGTTTTCGCACACAATGCCTTGATTTACGTCAAGAATGATGGGTATTTATACACTAATTATGCCATATCTCTTGCAAAAACCGAAAATTCGCCGTACCTTTGCATCGTCAAAAGGTTAATAGATTGTTTTAGGTTAGTAGTA
>CAMVJQ010000086.1 GCA_947167845.1 uncultured Prevotella sp.
CGTAGGTGCCGCAGCCGTAGAGGTCGCAGTCGGCGATGGCGTTGTTGCTGCCTCCGGTGAAGCCTATCACGCCGCCGTCGCAGTAGCCGCCCTCCGTATGCCCGATGGTGAGGTTCTCCACATGGCAGTCAGAACAGTCGATGAAGTTCAGGCAGAAAGCATAGCGGGGATCCACCTCGATGCTGGAGTTCTTCTTGCCTCGGATGGTGAGATGCTCAAAGTTCTTCAGCGTCAGTTGCTGGCCGTCGCCGCAGTAGTCGCTCACGATGGTGGGGTCCTGGCCTCCGCGCTCGACGACGGTCACCCAACCGCGTCCGGGGATGCCGGAGAACTTGTCCTCCTGTTCGAGTACGCGTGAGAGGTTCAAGTGTACGTCCTCACCAATCTCTATGGTGCGGTTGTTACCCAGGGCGTTGAGCAACTGCTCCTCGGTGGTGACGGTGATCACACCGTCGACGGCCTTGGCCATTGCGGGTGCCGTCTCCACGCGCTCATAGCGCACGCGGTTGTCGTCGTCGACGGCTTCCTCCGTCTTCAGCAGTTGCAGGTTGGTAGTCTCTATCAGTCCCAGCGTGATGGTCTTGTTGTCGGCCACAGGCTTGTACCATGCCTGCTTGCCGAAGTGCTCCTGAAGGTCCTTCGACTGGAAGCGCCAGCCGTGGCGAGCCAGTATCTCGTTGCGCAGCAACCGCAGTTGGGGCTTGGAGAAGTGTCCCAGATAGTGTATGTCGAGCACGCGGTTCTGCAGCATCCAACTGACGTCGCGCTCTTCATCCTCCTTCTGCTTTGTCAGGCAGATCTTCAGGTCGTCGGGTGTCAGTGTGAAGGTGTAGGCACAGTCGCCGTTCTGGTTTCTGACCACGAGGAAGTTGAGGCCACCCTCCTGGATGTAGTCCACTGTCCATCCCACCTGTCCGCGGATGGAGAGCCAGCCGTACTGGTTGGCGGATGCAAGGGTGTAGCGTCCGTCCCTTACCTTATTCAGGAGGAAGGTGTCGCCCCCCATGTTCTTGCTCTCGCCGTTCATGGTGACGTTGCCCCCGTCATCGACTGAGGCCGTATAGAGCCGCTTCCCGTCCCACCAGCGGGAGCCGTTCTTGACTGTCTGGGCTTTCAGTCCCACCCCGCTCAGGACAAAGATGAGCATCAAGCATAGTCTGATTGGCATATTCTGCATATTCTTTTATTTCTGTATATATTTCTCCATCTGAGTCAGGTTACCGCAGGCTGCCATCACAAGGGCAGCAGCGAAAAAAAGGAGTTTTTTCATCATACTTCTATACATCAATTTGTAATCTTCTGGAATATCATCACTAACTTACGTACACGCTCTTTGTCAGCATTGCCGTCATCCTGCGTGTCGCTGTTGGTCTTTGTCTCGATGCACTTGCCGTTCTCGTCAAAATAGTAGCGCCACTCAGTTTGTTCACCCTCCTCTTTGGCATTGGTGTAGGAGAAAATGAGGTTATGGCTATTGGGAGCAAAGAGGTACTCATTGTAGATATCAGAACCCATATTATGATGGTGAAGGCGCTCGGAAATGAAGAAACAGAAGTGGTCTGTAGAAGTCGCATCCGGCTCCACCTGATCCGTAAACGTCTCGTAATAGTAGTTCACCGTGCGCGTCGATGGTGGTCCCCACGACTGGTCATGTACCACGATCTGCACATCCTTCTGGATATCGGCCTTAGCGTTTTTGGCAACCTTGTCCTTGGCAGCCGCATAGGCACTGCGGATTGTCTTCAGACGCTCGGCCTTGGGGGCTGTCTTTTCGACAGGCCAGGAGGGTTCTACAGTCTCATGGCCAGGATTCATCACCCAGTCGAAAAGATCCAGGAGATCGTAAACATACTCCTTGTCGCCATTGCTTTCATCCCACTGGACATCGCCGGCTTTCAACTCCCGACCACCAGCCTTCTGTTTTTGTTCTATCACATTCCCATGACTATCGTAATAGAAGCGTGACTCTGTGACATAGCCCGCATGGGTCTCTGACTTCGTAAAACTGAAGAGCAAGGTGCCCTCGTTAGGGTCGAAGAGAATCTCACGGTAACTGGAATGCCCGTTGGCAGACCATTTCGACACGATGAAATAGCAGATGGAAACATCAGGATAGCCGGGTTCTGAGTTGATACGATGCTTGTTGAAATAGAAGGTCAGTTCCCGCTCTTCGTTGATGATGAAGTCTTCATCCACCTGCGTGCCGTCATTCCAGGTAATCGTCAGGTCGAGTGGTGCCCTACCGTTCTTTCCGTTTTGGGCAATCTGCGCCTTTGCATCAGCATACGCCATGCGGATCTGCTTGATCTGCGCATCCTTCGAAGGTTGTGCCACCGCAGCAATGCCAATGAACAGGGACAAGATGACCGTTTTCTGTCTGTTATTCCACATCGTCGATATATCTTTTTATCTAGTCTGCGAGATTTGGTTTTGCTTCATCACGATACTTAAAGTAGCCTTTGCGCAAGGTGATAGGTCCGCTATACGCCTTGCCCAGTGGATGCTGCATACTGCAATCACCCGTCAGGTCGCCATTGGCATCAAGACGGAGGAAGAGATCCAATTGCCTGACTGTCTCCATCTTCTCTTCATCATATTCATGTTCGCATAAAGACAGTTGCTCGCCATTGAATGTGACTTTTGGGTTATCGAAACCATACATACGATAGACATCACATTGCTCTGTCTTCAACCCGTGATCCGTCATCTTCAGGCTTACTATCAGTTCAGGACAGTTGTCGCCCACCCAGCACCATTCGCCGACAAGCGTCTTAGCCTTCTCCCTGATCTTAAGGCCATCGCTGATAATAGTTCTGAAATAGGCCTGATCTGTCCCTTCGCCGTCTTCCGGGCCAAACTCGTCGATATACCAGTCGCCACGTTCAAAGAAGAGTGAGAGAGTCACATCGTTATTTTGACCGAAGTTGATGACATTGATTTCTGCTGTGGCAGTCGAATCGGTGATATGATGAATCTTTTGGATTTGATAGTTCCAGTCTTCCGAATAGTCCTGTCCACACACCCAGTGATCGTAATCAAAAACGACCTCACCCGTTTCTTCACTGATTTCAAGTGCTTGCTCCATCAGACTGTAATAGCGTGAAGAACAGTAGGCACTATCGAGATTGAATCCAGACTGGATGTATGAATCAATGCCTTTAAGTTTACTGGTTATTTGCCGTCTGATAGTAGTATAGATAGTGTCGAGACGCTCACGGATATAGGCCTCAGAATGCCTGTCGATAGCGTCGGATGTGGTGCTGTCGACTGCCAGAGAGTCTGTATCACTTCCCCCTTTGGTCTTATTGCCGCAGGCTGTCATCATCAGAATGAGGACTGCGAAGAACAGAATTCGTCTCATATATGCGCTTAATAGTCACGGTTCATCATTTTGTCAAACGCAGCCTTCAGGTCTCCTGCCAGCCGGGCAGCGAACGCATCATCCAAGATAGGGTCACCCTTTAGCATCTCGCGAAGGAATCCGTTGGGTCCCCAGTAGTAGCGTGTCTCAGCGCTTTCAGTCTTACAGAAATAGAATACGAGACTGCCTTTGTCGAACAGGAACTCCTCATAGAAATCGACAGGCCCCACATTGTACTTGCGGGTGATGAAATAGGGCGTATAGATATAGGCACCCGCTTCCTCATCGAAGTCGCTATCATAGAAATAGTGGGTGACATCCTTGATGGGGCCTGCACCAGGTGCCATATAGTTGCTCGACACCACCGTCTCGTTGGGCGGCAGTTCCGCTTTCTTCTTTTGTTCGATACCCGCCTTGGCCTCCGCATACAACTTGCGGAT
The DNA here is from genome assembly GCA_947167845.1 of uncultured Prevotella sp. Classification (GTDB taxonomy): domain Bacteria; phylum Bacteroidota; class Bacteroidia; order Bacteroidales; family Bacteroidaceae; genus Prevotella. The sequence goes on from CAMVJQ010000086.1 coordinate 3,802, forward strand.
CTTCGCCACCTGCGCATCCTGCGCTGAGGCAGTGAATACTGTGCAGTGTATGGCGAACAGTATCGCCACCATCATAACTCTTTTCATATTCATCCTCCAGGCAATCATAATTCTCAATTTTCAATTCTCAATTCTCAATTCACTCCAGTCCTCCCCAAGTGCCTTGTATCTGACGACAGCCAGTATAGAGCGACGGACAATTGAACACCTGATACTGCAGGTGCCCCGGCTCACGGATCAGTTCGACACTGCGCTGATGCGTGTCCCAGCCGCCACCTATTATATATATATACATCACGGTGCCACTACCCACGATCTGCAGTTCCTGATGCTTGTTCACGCTGGCCTCCATCTCCACAGTATAGGGGCGCTGGGGCGTATAGCCGTTCTGGGCCGTCGCTCCCTTCAGCACGGCAGCAGGCAGGTAGCGCTGGCCGTAACTGTCATCCAGAGCAGCCCCGAACTTGTCTTTCAGGCGGGGAATCACCGAACTCACATTGCTCTTATAGCAGATCAGTTCGATGCACTTCTTCCCCACCTCACGGTCGCGGGCATACATCTCCATCGCCATCGGCATCATCGCTGCCACACCGTGGGGGGTGTTGCCCAGAAACTCAGTATAGAGAGCCTCAAACTCGTCATAGTCGGCAGGGATATTGGTGAATGTAACCTCGCCGAAGCCGTCCTTCTTGTATTTGTTGGCTGTCAGATTGCCCTTCATTGTATAGGTGTGCTCACCGTAAGTCCAGGTCGCCTCCTCGGCCTTAGCCTTCTTGGCTTTCTTCATTTTGTTCTTGGTAGCCTTTACGGCACTCCGTCCGGCATCGTTCACCCCGTTCACCACAGCGTTCTCCAGACTGCTCTGTGCAGAACTTTTCACCCTGTTCAGTATGTTGCCGAACTGGGCATTTGCGGTCTGTCCGACAAGGGCCAGAAGCCCGATGACTATTAGTTTCTTCATATCCTTCATTTTAGCCACAGATTTCACAGATTAATTTTTAGCCACAGATTTCACAGAATATAAAAATTGTGTCTCTGCACGCTTTTTCAGTTTTTATTTTTTCGGTCCTAGTTCTCGTGACTTGATGTTCTTGTCAAGCGGATTCTCCGAGAACCAGTTCTTGGCACCCGACTGGTCGGCCACGTCGATGGTACCGAGGTTCTCAGTGGGATGATAGATTATGCAGCCCGACAGATAGAACGTGTTGTCGAGGTTGAACAGTTTGGCGTCGCCCCAGTTGGCGAAGAAGCGGCAGTCCTGGAACGACACGCCCTCGCAACCCCATGACTCCACCAGATCGAACTCACGGTTGTTGAAGAAGTCGCACCTGTCGAACTTGACAGCCACGCTACTGCGCATCTGGATGATACCGTATGTACAGTCGTGTACGTTAGAGTTCCTCAGGCCGAAGTCGGTCGTCTCAACCAGGTCGATGCCGTATGTGCCGCAACCATAGAGGTCGCAGTCTTTCACCACATTCTGCCGCCCGCCTTTGACACCAATGACACCACCCGAGCAAGTGCCCAGTTCGGTGTGGCCGATGGTCAGATTCTGCACCTCGCAGTGGTCGCAGTTGATGAAGTAGAGACAGTAACTGTAGCGCGGATCCACCTCAATGCTGGCGTTCTTGCCGCCCTTGATAGTCAGTCCGCTCATGTTCACCAGTGCCAACTGGCGTCCGTCCGTCTCTGCCTCGCTGACCACCTGCGCCTCCTTGCTCACGATGGCCGAGGCATCCGACGTCCAGCGGCGACCCGGACGGTTCTTGAAATACTTCTCATTCTCCAGCACTCGCGACAGGTTCAGATGCACATTGTCGGCGATATAGACCGTACGGCCCGGGCGCAGGTTGTCGAGGAACTGCTCTTCGTTCTCCACCACATACACCTCCTCACCGTCGATCTCCTCAGGGCCGCGGCCGTCGTCAGCCAGTCCGCCGGGGAAGTCCTCGGCCTTGGGCATATAGCCCCGCTCATCATCGGGCACGGCCTCCTCGCTCTTGAGGAGTTGGATGTTGGTCTGCTCGATGACGCTCAGTCGGACGGTGCTGTTGTCGGCCACAGGCTTGTACCACGACTGCGACTCGAAACGGTCGCGCAGGTCCTGCGACTGAAACCGCCAGCCATGGCGAGCCAGAATCTCATTGCGCATCAGGCGCAGCCTGGTCTTGTCGAACTTGCTCAGATAAGTGGTGTTGAGCAGCATCCCAGTGATGATGTCGCTGACGGGCTGCCCCTCAGCCCATTTCTCCTGAGCCAAGCAGTTTTCCAGATTGTCAGGTGTCAGCACCAGCGTATGGCATACGTCGCCGTTGGGTTTGCGCACGGCGAGGAAGTTCATACCGTCCTGGCGGATATAGTCTACCGTCCACCCCAGTTGCCCGCGGACAGGCAGGATGGCATCAGGCGCATCCGCAGAGAGACAGTAGCGCCCCTCTTTCGACAGGTCCTTCGAGAGTTGGAACTTGAAGCCGCCCTCATGCGGACCTATGCCACTCATCATGACTGTACCATATTCATCGATAGTGGCCGTATAGAGCACCGATCCGTCCCAGAACTTCTGACCACTGCGGACGGACTGTGCCTGCATGCCGCAGAGGGCACACAGGCTCAGTATAATAAAAGCATATACCTTATTCATTATTAATAGCGCTTTTAATATGTTTATTGCGTCACACAACTAATCTGCCGCAGGAACAGTCTGCTGCCCTCTCCTACTGGCCAACCCCTTCAGTTTGTCCTTGCCCTTGAAGGCGAACACCCACACCAGGAAGCCTGCGATGGCAAGCAGACAAATAGCCAGCACTGGGCGATAGAACAGCCAGGCAATGGCTATGATAATGAGACTCCAGGCGACACCGATGACGGTGCAGACCACGCCGACACCCCATCCGACGATGTTTGCCACAAACGGCACGACCTTGAGAATCGTCTCGATGAATGCGAAGATACCCTTCAGACCGCTGATGACCATCACGACACCGATGATGCGGAATACCCAGAGCCACATGTTGTTGGCCTCCTTCTCGGCGTCGATGATCTCATCGCCCGACTTCTTACCCATCACGAGCGTCTGGAAGCGCTTGCCGTTCTTGGCTTTGTAGGGCTTGAAGGAGTCGCCGTCCACCACGGCCATCACGGTCACCTTGGCAGGCACCACCTTCTCGAACGTCACACGCACGTCGCCCACCTCCGGAGCCCCGGGCACACGTCCGAAATAGAGCAGATTGCCGCCCTGATGCACAAACTCCAGTTCCTTCTTGTTCTCGGCATTGGCTATCAGGCTTTCGTTGGCCGCCTGGATGGAGTCGGTCACGGCCTGGATAGAGTCGACGATGGCCTTGGCCGAGTCGGAGAGCAGTGCCCTGATGGAGTCAGGGATGGCCACCGTCTGCTGCACGGGCTGCTGCTGTGCCGGCTGTTTCTTCACCACACCGTAGAAACGTTCGTAGGCCGTCTGCGTGGACTTGTCAAACTGTTTCAGCAAGTCCTCTGCCAGTGCCAGTTCCATCGGCTCCCTTGAGGAAATAGAGTGGATCAGGCTCTCGTTGAGCGTGTAGGCGCCGAACTTCACGTTCTCGGCATACTGCTCGGCATCCTCCACCGTGGTCAGCACCATGTTCTTGTTCTGATAGGCAGGATCCTTGAACTGCGACGACTGGATCGGAGCCCCCACCCACTCCTTGCTGTAGGTGTAGGTCGTGGTGGTCACTTGCTTGCCGCCGAGTTTGTCCTCCTGAGTCACATGCTCATGCTCCACCCACTGGTAGTACTCCACCTTGCGCCTGATGGCGATGGCCTTGGCGCCGATGCCGAACTGTGCGTCCGTCAGCGAGTCCTCAGTAGTAGCCATTGCAGTGCCACATACCAGTTCGCCGTCGAGTGAGGCATCCTTCTTGTTGGGATTTTTCATCTCAACATAGTTGCTTGCCGCCTCTTCGAGCATCTTCTCTGTCTTTACAGCACGCCCTTCATTCCACCACAGCAGGGCTGTTCCTGCCAGGAAAAGCATAATACCCGCTCCAATACCTTTAAAGGAGTTTCCCACTCGTGAGCCGTAGCCCACCGTCTTTGTTTCTGTGTATGCCATACGCTATACTTATTTAATGGTTTTTGGTTAATTTATCTATTTCTTCTCTATCTTGGCATATCCTTTCAAGGTGCAAATATACGAATTTATTCCGAAACATGTGTCAATTTATTGGAAAAATCTACCAATTCTTTTACAAACACGCACAACAAAAATAAGGTTTGCTTTTGCATACACTGCATACACAAAGACTTAATTTACTATGTTTCAGGCAGTTGCACAGTGTATGTATAGTGTATGCAGTGTATGCAACCCCGAATATTTATCGTCGAAGCCACAGCCTACACTTCAGTTCAGAGGCTCTATGGCGTTTGACCCAAGTCCATCATGGGTGTTTTTAAATATATAACTTAAGTTTCTGAAGTTCCGAAGTCCCTTTATATAAAGGAGTCCACCTGCCTGCTGTAGGGCGTTTAGCTTGTCTAACGCTGCACAAGGGATAATGACGTGAGCGGCGTTTGACAAGCAAAACGCCCTACAGCAGGTGGAGAAAGCACTTCCGAAACTTGAG
>CAMVJQ010000087.1 GCA_947167845.1 uncultured Prevotella sp.
GGTGCCTCCCCTGACAGGGGCGGGGAATACGTGAGAGGTGCCTCCCCTGACAGGGGCGGGGAATACCTAAGGATGGCACTCGATGACCTCTGCAAAGAGGCCGAGGCGAGCGTGGACGAGGGCGTGAACTATATCATCCTTAGTGACCGCGACATTGATGAGCATCATGCGGCTATTCCGTCACTGTTGGCTGTCTCTGCCGTGCATCATTACCTGATTTCTGTAGGCAAGCGTGTGCAGACCGCCCTGATTGTGGAGAGCGGCGAGATCCGTGAGACGATGCATGCGGCACTGCTGCTGGGCTATGGTGCCTCGGCACTGTGCCCGTATATGACATTCGCCATCCTCGATGACCTGGTGAAGCGAGGAAAGATCCAGGAAGAATATGCGACGGCGGAAAGCCACTATATCAAGGCAGTGGACAAAGGGCTGAAGAAGATCATGTCGAAGATGGGTATCTCGACCATCCGTTCATATCGCGGTGCGAAGATTTTCGAGAGCATCGGGTTGAGTGAGGACTTGTTGCGCCGGTACTTCGGTACAGATGTGAGCACGATCGGCGGTATCGGGCTGAGGGAGATTGCGAGGGATCAGATCCGGATGAAGGAGGCGGCAGGTCGCTGTGATACAGCGACACACCTGACGAACCAGGGGCAATTCTCATGGCGCAAGGACGGCATCAAGCATGCGTGGAACCCGGAGACGATAGCCCGCCTGCAACTGGCTACGCGTCAGGGCAGTTATGAAAAGTTCAAGGAGTGGGAGAAAATTGTGGACGAGAAGGAGTCGCCAATCTTCATCCGCGACTTTTTCAAATGGAAGAAGGCATCCAAGCCTACACCCATCGACGAGGTGGAGCCTGTGGAGTCGATCGTCAAGCACTTCGTGACGGGTGCCATGTCGTTCGGTGCACTGAGCATCGAGGCCCACGAGGCTTTGGCTCTGGCGATGAACAAACTGGGCACTCGAAGCAATACCGGCGAGGGTGGCGAGGACAATGCCCGCTACCATTCAGACGTGGATGGTGTAAGCCTGAACAGCAAGACAAAGCAGATTGCCAGTGGTCGCTTCGGCGTGACGGCAGAATATCTGGTGAATGCCGAGGAGATACAGATCAAGGTGGCGCAGGGGGCTAAGCCCGGCGAGGGCGGCCAACTGCCCGGTTTCAAGGTGAACGACATCATTGCCAAGACGCGCAATGCCATCCCCGGCATCAGCCTGATCAGTCCGCCGCCCCATCACGACATATATAGTATAGAAGACCTGGCTCAACTCATCTTCGACCTGAAGAACATCAATCCGACGGCTGCCGTCAGTGTGAAACTGGTGGCTGAGAGCGGGGTAGGTACCATTGCCGCCGGTGTGGCGAAGGCCAAGGCCGACCTGATCGTGATTTCGGGTGCCGAGGGCGGTACGGGGGCTTCGCCCGCCAGCAGTATGCGCTTTGCGGGCATCTCGCCGGAGATTGGTCTGGCCGAGACGCAGCAGACGCTGGTGATGAACGGCCTCCGCAATCAGGTGCGCCTGCAGACCGACGGTCAGTTGAAGACCGCCAAGGATGTCGTCATCATGGCGATGCTCGGCGCCGATGAGTTCTCGTTCGGCACGCTGCCGCTCATCGTACTGGGCTGTGTGATGATGAGAAAATGTAACACGAATACCTGTCCGATGGGTGTGGCGACGCAGAATCCGGAGTTGCGTAAGCACTTCGAGGGGCGTGCCGAATATGTGGTGAACTACTTCACGTTTCTGGCTCAGCAGGTGAGGGAATATCTCAGCGAGATAGGTGTGCATAGTCTGAAGGAGATAATCGGGCATACGGAGTTGATAGAGGTGAAGGGTTGCGACAATGCCGCAACATGCGGGACAGCGGCGGAGAAATGGGCTACCATCGACTTCGGGCGCCTGTTGCACAAGCCCGACACTGACAAGGCTCTCTACTGGGACCGGGGTGCCTACACCAAGGTGACGGACGTGAAGGATGAGGAGATGATCCGTGCTGCCCGGAAGGCCATCGACGGTGGCGAGGAGGTGACGCTCGACTATGCCATCAAGAATACCGACCGTGCCGTCACGACGATGCTCAGTGGTGCCATCGCCAGAAAGTATGGTGAGGACGGTCTGCCTGCGGGTACGATCAGAATCAAGTTCAAAGGCTCGGCCGGTCAGAGTTTTGGCGCCTTCGCCGTGAAGGGCTTAGATTTGCGCTTGGAAGGTGAGGCCAACGACTATTTCGGCAAGGGACTCAGTGGTGGGCGTATCTCGATTCTGCCTCCAGCCCGGTGCAGTGACGACTTCAAGGCGGAAGAGAACATCATTGCCGGCAACACCGGACTCTACGGTGCCACCAGTGGCGAGATTTATATCAACGGCAAGGTGGGCGAACGCTTCGGCGTGCGCAACTCCGGTGCCATCGCCGTCATCGAGGGCGCTGGCGACCACTGCTGCGAATACATGACGGGGGGCCGGGTTGTTGTCCTCGGCGAGACAGGCAGGAATTTCGCCGCCGGCATGTCAGGCGGTGTGGCCTATGTCTACAATCCCCGCCACACCTTTGACTACTTCTGCAATATGGACATGGTGGAGATCAATCTTGTGGAAGACTCTGTGTCGCGCAAGGAACTGCTCGAACTCATCCGTCAGCACTATTTGCACACAGGATCGGCACTGGCCGGACGGTTGCTCGACGACTGGCACCGCTACATCGACGACTTCATCCAGGTGGTACCCATCGAGTATAAGCGGGTGCTCGAAGAAGAGAAGATGGCGCGGCTGCATGAGAAGATTGCCGACATACAGCGTGACTATTAATGTTCAATGATCAATGTTCAAAAGATAAAGATGGGAAATCCGAAAGCATTTTTAGAGATACACCGCCAGGAGGCGGGCTATCGTCCGATTCACGATAGAATCCACGACTTCGGTGAAGTGGAGCAGACGCTCAACACCCGCGAACGCAAGCGGCAGGCATCGCGCTGCATGGACTGCGGCGTGCCCTTCTGCCACTGGGCCTGTCCGCTGGGCAATAAGGCCCCGGAATGGAACGACGCACTGTATCGGGGCGACTGGGAATTGGCCTTCCGCCTGCTGACGAGCACTAATCCCTTCCCCGAGTTCACGGGCCGCATCTGTCCGGCCCTCTGCGAGAAGGCGTGTGTGCTGAACCGTTTCAATCACGAACCGACCACCAACCGCGAGGACGAGTGCGCCATCATCGAGGCCGCCTTCCGCGAGGGATATATCCAGCCGCACACCGACATCCTCCGCAATGGGAAGAAGGTCGCTGTGATCGGTGCCGGTCCCGCCGGACTGGCTGCCGCCAATGCCCTCAACCAGATGGGCTATACGGTGACAGTCTTCGAGAAGAATGAGGCCGCAGGCGGGTTGCTCCGCTATGGCATCCCCAACTTCAAACTCAATAAGGCCATCATTGACCGCCGTATCGCGCTGATGGAGCAGGAAGGGGTTGAGTTCCGATACGGGGAGGCCGTTGAGTGTACTGCGGCGCTGCCGCAGTCTACGTGGGAGGCTGACGCCGTCGTCATCGCCACCGGCACGCCTACCGCCCGTGACTTGCGAGCCCCGGGCCGAGAACTGAAGGGCGTTCACTTCGCCCTCGAACTGCTCTCGCAGCAGAACCGGGTTCTCGCTGGCATGGAGTTTAGCAAGGACGAGCGCATCACCGCCAAGGGCAAGGACGTGCTCGTCATCGGTGGTGGCGACACGGGGTCGGACTGCATCGGAACGGCTCATCGCCAGGGATGCAAGAGTGTGACGCAGATTGAAATCATGCCGAAGCCTGTAGAAGGTCCAGATGACCCGCAGAACCCCTGGCCCAACTGGCCGCGCACGCTCAAGACCACCTCAAGCCATGAGGAGGGCTGCATCCGCCGGTGGAACATCAACACGCTTGAGTTCATTGGCGAGAACGGTCGTCTCACGGGTGTAAAAGTGCAGGAGATAGACTGGAAACCGAATCCTGACGGTGGTCGTCCGCTGATGGTGGAGAAGGGAAAGCCGGAAGTCATCAAGGCCGAACTCTGTCTGCTGGCTATGGGATTCCTGAAACCTGAGCATCCACAGTATCCTGAGAATGTATTTGTCTGCGGCGATGCCCAGAATGGCGCCTCGCTCGTTGTCCGCGCCATGGCCAGTGGTATCGAGACCGCACGAAGGGTTGATGCTTTTCTTTCGAAATAACGTAAAAAGTCATAACGATTATGTCAAAGATACCCTTCACCAAAATGCACGGCTGCGGTAACGACTACATCTACGTCAATGCCATGCAGCATCCCATCGCCGACCCGCAGACCGCAGCGATGGCCTGGAGCGACCGCCACAAAGGAATCGGTTCCGACGGCCTGGTGCTCATCGACCGCTCGCCCGTGCCAGAGGCTGACTTCGCTATGCGCATCTTCAACGCCGACGGCTCCGAAGCCATGATGTGTGGCAATGCCTCGCGCTGTATTGGGAAATATCTCTATGAGAAGGCCATAACAGGCAAGACAGAGATACGGCTGCTGACGCTTTCGGGCGTCAGGACGCTCCAACTGCATCTGACTGCCAGCAGGGTGGAGACTGTCACTGTTGACATGGGTGAACCCGTGCTTGAAGACCAGTCGCTCTTTGTGGCCTCGCGTAATGTCGACAGAGGGACATTCGTTTCGATGGGAAATCCCCACTATGTCATCTTCACCGGCGATATCGAACAGGTGGGGGAGGCTGGGCGCATCCTCGAGCATCATCCGGCCTTCCCGCAGCGTTGCAACATTGAGTTTGCCCGCGTTGAGCCCGGCGGCAGCATCCGCACCCGTGTGTGGGAGCGCGGCAGCGGCATTACGATGGCCTGCGGGACTGGCGCCTGTGCCACTGCTGTGGCTGCATGTCTAACGGAGCGTGCCGACCGCGAGAGTGACATCGTGATGGACGGCGGTACGCTGCATATCGAGTGGCGCGAAAGCGATAACCACGTCTACATGACCGGCCCCGCCGAGTTTGTCTTCGACGGCGAGGTATATGCCCCCTAAGTTAGGGGGCGACAGGGGTCTGAACAGGCGCAGTCCCCGAGTAAAAACATTAATGGTCTGATAACGCTTGTTCAGACCCCCATCCCCCTAACTTAGGGGGCTTTGAAAATATGGCATTAGTAAACATCCACTTCCTGAACCTGCAGAACAACTACCTGTTCGCCGACATTGCCAAGAAGGTGAATGCCTTCAAGGTGATGCACCCCAAGGCCGACGTCATCTCGCTCGGCATCGGAGATGTCACCCAACCGCTCTGTCCCGCCGTCGTCGAGGCCATGCACAAGGCGGTCGACGAGATGGCCACCGCCGACGGCTTCCGGGGCTACGGCCCCGAACAGGGCTACGACTTCCTCCGCGAGGCCATCCTGAAGAACGACTTCCAGCCGCGCGGCGTGCGCCTCAGTCTCGATGAGGTCTTTATCAATGACGGCGCAAAGTCGGACACCGGCAACTTCCAGGAACTGCTCCACTGGGACAACTTCATCGGCGTCACCGACCCCATCTATCCCGTCTACATCGACTCCAACGTGATGATAGGCCGCTGCGGCACCTATCGCGACGGCCGCTGGACCAACGTGCGCTATATGCCCACCACGGCCGAGAACGGCTTCGTGCCCGACCTGCCCAAGGGTCGCCCTGTGGATGTCATCTACCTCTGCTTCCCCAACAACCCAACGGGTACGGTCATCTCGAAGCAGGAACTGCAGAAGTGGGTGAAATATGCCCTGAAGAACGATGCCCTCATCCTCTTCGATGCCGCCTACCAGGCCTACATCCGCGACCCGGAGATACCCCACAGCATCTACGAGATCCGAGGTGCCCGCAAGTGTGCCGTCGAGTTCCGCTCGTTCTCCAAGACCGCCGGCTTCACGGGCGTCCGCTGCGGCTACACCATCGTGCCCAAGGAGGTCAGCGTGGCCACCTTCGAGGGCGAGCGCATCCCGCTCAACCAACTCTGGCTGCGCCGCCAGTGTACCAAGTTCAACGGCACCAGTTACATCTCCCAGCGTGCCGCCGAGGCCATCTACTCGCCCGAGGGCAAGCAGCAGGTGCAGGCGACCATCGACTATTATATGGAGAACGCCGCCCGTATGCTCACCGTCCTGCGCAGCCTCGGCTTCGAGTGCTACGGCGGCGAGAATGCTCCTTATATTTGGATGCGCACCCCCGACGGCACCACCTCGTGGCAGTTCTTCGAGGAACTGCTCTACGGTGCCAACGTCATCTGCACCCCCGGCGTCGGCTTCGGCCCCTCGGGCGAGGGCTACGTCCGCTTCACCGCCTTCGGCAGTCATGAGCAGACGGAGGAAGCCCTCAGCCGCATCGCCCACTGGGCGGGGAAGAAATGACGCCTGTCAGAGATACATTAAAGGATGGTATTCTGTCAGGGGCATCATAGTACGGTATTCCCCTCCACCAGCATGCCGTCGAGCATGTTGACCACGCGCTGGGCATAGCCCGCATCGCGCTCCGAGTGGGTCACCATGAGTACAGTGGTGCCCTCCTGATTCAGTTGGGTGAGCATCTGCATCACCTCCAGGCCGTTCTTCGAGTCGAGGTTACCCGTAGGCTCGTCGGCGAGGATCAGTTTCGGGTTCATCACCACGGCACGGGCGATGGCCACGCGCTGCTGCTGACCGCCGCTGAGTTGCTGGGGGAAGTGGTGGGCGCGGTGCGAGATGGCCATGCGGCGCAGCACTTCTTCCACGCGCTGGCGGCGCTCCTTCTTGGGCACACCGAGATAGGTCAGCGGCAGTTCCACATTCTCCTCGACGTTGAGTTCATCAATCAGGTTGAAACTCTGGAACACGAAGCCTATCTGCCCCTTGCGCACCGCCGTACGCTGGCTCTCGCGCAGCGTGCCCACCTCCTGGCCGTCGAGCCAGTACTTGCCGCCGGTGGGATTGTCGAGCAGGCCCAATATATTCAATAAGGTAGACTTGCCACAGCCCGACGGCCCCATGATGGCCACGAACTCACCTTTCTTCACTTCTAATGATACGCCCCCCAGGGCCACGGTCTCCACCTCTTCCGTGCGGAACACCTTCTGAATGTTTTCAAGTTTGATCATAATGTTCGGTTTTATTTGCTATTATTCTGTTTTGATATTGTTCACGGGATTCTCAGAAGCAGCGCGCCAGCTCTGGATGACAACGGTGAGCAGGGAAATGATGAAGCAGGTAAACCCGGCAGCAGCGAATATCCAGGGGCTGAGCGCGATGCGATAGGAGAAGTTCGTGAGCCAGTCGCTCATGATATAATATGAGACGGGCACGGCGATGACGAACGACACCAGCATGGGCACGGAGAAGGTGCGGAGCATCAGCAGCAGCACCTCGCCCGACGTGGAGCCCATCACCTTGCGGATGGCTATCTCCTTCTTGCGCTGACGGATGAAGAAGAGCGACAGGCCCACGTAGCCCAGCACCGAGATGACGATGGCGATGAGGGTGAAGAGCGAGACGATGCGCAGCGTATTCTGCTGGTCCTCGAAGGTTTCGGCGATACAGTCTTCCATGCAGAGAACATAATACTGCAAGTCATTCTCTGAGACACCCTGTTCCCGGAGCATAGCCCTGAAAGCATCCTTGGCCTGCCGGTCACCGTTGGTCTTGACCAGATAATTGGGATCGTCTATCTTTCCCGCCTTTCTGACAGCCATCGGCCTTATGTCTTCCAATACGTTGACGATGCGGAAATCTTTCAGCACTCCGGCTATCAGGTCTTTGTCGCCATCGCCCCAGTCCAGCACCTTTTCCTCGCCCGTATAGTTCAACAGTCGCAGGGCTTCTTGATTCAGATAATAGCCGTTATTGGCAGCACCATTGTCGCGGATCA
>CAMVJQ010000088.1 GCA_947167845.1 uncultured Prevotella sp.
GTCGAACCTTATTGATTCACCCCACCCCTAACCCCTCCCCTTATAGGGGCGGGGAATACCTGCGGAGTCCAAACACCCATACAATATCTCGCAAATACCTGCGGAGTCCAAACACCCATACAATATCTCGCAAACGCCCTACAACAAGCAAGGGCCCCCTATACAGGGACTTCGGAACTTCCGCATTTAAGAATTTAACACAGAAAAAAAAACGTAAATGAAGAAGAAGATCATCGAGGTGGCGGTGAAGGTGATAGTAGCCGCTCTCACAGCATTCCTGACGGCAATCACGACGACATCGTGCATGGGCTTCGGCCCGCTGCATATATAGACGACTCTAAGCCAAGAAAAAGCCGCCGACTCCAGCAGAGTCGGCGGCTTCAATGTATGTGTGTCCACAAAATGTCCGGACAGGGACGCTTAGAGGTGGATCTTGTAGCCGAGGGTCAGCATGAACACGCTGTTGCGGGCACTAGGAGCCTTGATGAGGTCGGTATCCTTCATGACTTTGGTCAGGCCGATGTTGTAACGGGCATCGATCACGAAGTCGGAGAACTCGTAGGACAGACCCACGGGGATGGAGAGGTCGAACTTGTTCAGGCCGTCCTTGCTTGTGTCCTCATAGGAATGCCATGCGTTCTCGTAATATTCTGAGCCAGAATCCTTGACTGAGAGCAGGAAGCCCGGCTGGATACCGGCCTTGATGGCCAGACCGCGAACGACATAGAAGTTGGCCAGGATGGGCACGTTCAGATAAGTGGTCTTTGCCTTCTTGTCCTTAACAAACTGATCGTCCTTGTAGTTGGAGCCCTGCATGGCCACCATCACGCCTGCCGTCAGTGCGAACGGATCGGCAATCTGATAGCCGAACTCTGCGCCTCCGGTGAAGCCGAATCTGAACTTGGCACCTTCTACATCCTTGCCGACAATCTTCGACATGGTAGCACCTACCATAGGCTTAATGTACATCTCACCTGCACTCTGAGCGTGAACGCTCGTGGTAGCCATCATGGCGGCTACGGCCATCATAATCAACTTTTTCATTTTCTTCTACTGTTTTAATTATACCTATTATTTATTTACAAGGCTTTTGCCTGAGCAAGGGCTTCACGCGGGGAGCCTCTTGCGGTTTTGACGGTGCAAAGATAGACATTATTTTCGTCTTCTTGAAACTTTTTATGAAAAAAAATGCATTTTTAAGGCAGAAACCTTGACTTATGTCGGTTTTTCCGCAAGAAATCAGCGCACGAGGATCAGTCCGCCATTGGGCTGGAGGGCGACCTTGGCCTGTCCCCGCTTGTCGACCTTGAGCGAGGTGAGCATGGGCTCGCCCTTCTTGGAGTCGACGTAGCACCGGAGGGTCTCGCCGGGGGTGAACATCGGGAGCGACAGCGTGAGCGCGAGGGGCTGCTTCTCGGCCGAGAGGCCTGCCAAGTACCAGTCCTGCCCGTGACGGCGGGCCAGCACGACGTAGCGGCCGGGATAGCCGTCGATGAAGCGCGTCTCGTCCCACGTGGTGGGCAGACTGCGCAGGAAGTCGATCTCGAACTGCGGCAGTTCGCCGAGGTTGTTGGGCTGCATGGCGACGCACTGCACGGATGTCTGCATCGTGATGCCTGAGGCGAGTTCGAAGATGTCGGTGGTCTTGCGCGTATGGCGGCTCTTGTTGTCCTTCGACAGATACTTGTTCATGATGATGCCTCCCCAGTCCATCGAGGCCGTGGCGTTGCGGCAGAAGGGATGGAGGGTGAGGTCGAAGGGCTGCCGGATGGCGGCCTCCTCGCCGAAGAAGACGTTCTCGGAGGCGAGGACGGCCTCGGAGGCGACGAAGTTGGGGTACATGCGCTCCCACCCGCGCGGGACGGTGCATCCGTGGAAGACCACCTGGAGGCCGTAGCGGTTGGCGTCGGAGAGGATGTCCTCATAGAGGCGCATCGTCTCCTGCTTGTCGCCGCCGAAGAAGTCGACCTTGATGCCCTTGACGCCGATGGACTGCATCCACTTCATCTCGCGCTCGCGGGCGATGGCGGTGTTCATGCAGTCGCGCGGCCCCTGGGGCGCATCGTTGGCGATGCCGTTGCTGTTATACCATAATAAGAGATGTACGCCCTTCGACTGGGCATACTCGGAGAGCGTGGCGATGCGGTCGCGGCCTATCTGCGTGTCCCACCAGTTGTCGACGAGACAGTATTCGAAGCCCATGGCTGCGGCAAGGTCGATGAAGCGCACCTGGTCGTCGTAGTTGATCGACTGGTCCTGCCAGATGAGCCAACTCCAGGTGTAGCGCCCCGGCTTGTAGTCGACGGAAGGCTGGAAGCGGGGCTCCACGAGGTCGTAACTGACAGTGGTCTCGACGATGTCGGCGAGGGAGCCGATGGTGACGGTGCGCCAGGGCGTGGAGCCGGGCAGGGGGATGGCGGCGAAGTCGGATCCGAAGCCGTTGTTCTCGCCACGGTCGGGATAGGCGACGGTGTAGCCGACACCCGCCTGATAGTCGGAGAGGTGGCTCCCGCAGTAGTTGGAGCCCACGCCTGTCTCGCTGACCAGGGCCCAGAGGCTGCCGTCCTGGCCCCCGAGATGGAAGAGTGCGGGGAAGATGTAGCCGTGACCGTACTGCGAAGGCGCTGTCATCGGGGCGTCGGCGGAGTAGACCTCCTCGTAACTGGGCTTGGTCTGCTCCCAGCCCGTCTCAGGCCCTATCTGGGGCGAGATGAAGGTGGTGGTGCCCTCGGGGAGGCAGAAACTGCTGGCCTCTGCCAGGATGCGCACGCGCTTCATGTCGCGCCGCTGGAACTTCTGTCGGGGGATGTCGTAGCGGAAGGCAACGGCGTGATTGCTGACCTGCAGTGTGACGCTGAAGCGCATCTGATCCTTCGTCTGGCAGTTGAGCACCACCTGGCGCGCCTGATAGTCGGCCTGAGAGGCCTTGGTGCCGCGCATCTGATAACGCGTGGCGACGGTCTGCTCCTTGGTGTCCAGGATACTGAGGTCGCGCGTGAAGTCGCCGATGCTGGTCTTCAGGCCGAGAGCGGAGGGCTGGAGGGCTTGCTGGCCGCCGAGAGTGGCTGAATAGTACAGGCGGCCTCCGGCATCACTGACGGTCACCTGCAACTGTCCGTCGGGTGACTGTACAATAACGTCACCAGCCCAGCAGAGGGCTGATGACGTCATCAGTATTGATAAAACGAGTCGTCTCATTCTGTTTACAGCAGTTGATCCTGTTCGATATCCTTAAAGTACTTATAGGTGCTGACCTTCAGTTCGTCAGCCGCATCCTCATCGCAGACGATGATGCCGTGGGCGTGCATCTGGAGGGCGGAGATGGTCCACATGTGGTTGATGCTGCCCTCGATGGCAGCCTGCAGGGCGCGTGCCTTCAGGTGGCCGTTGGCGAGGATCATTACCTCGCGGGCATCCATCACGGTGCCTACACCGACGGTGAGTGCATGGGCCGGCACGTTCTCGGGCTTGCCTCCGAAGAAGCGGCTGTTGGCGATGCGGGTGTCGGTGGTGAGGGTCTTCATACGGGTGCGGCTGGCGAGCGAGGAGCCGGGCTCGTTGAAGGCGATGTGACCATCGGGGCCGATGCCGCCGATGAAGAGGTCGATGCCGCCGGCCTCCTCGATCATCCGCTCATAGTTGGCGCACTCGGCCACGAGGTCGGGGGCGTTGCCGTTGAGGATGTGGATGTTCTCCTTGGGGCAGTCGATATGGTCGAACAGGTTGCGGGCCATGAAGGCGTGATAACTCTCGGGGTGGGTCTCAGGCAGGCCTACGTACTCATCCATATTGAAGGTGAGGACGTTCTTGAACGACACCTTGCCGGCGCGGTAGGCCTCGACGAGTGCGTTGTACATGCCTACAGGCGAGGAGCCTGTGGGCAGACCCAGCACGAACTTGTGGTCGGGAGTCGGATTGAAAGCGTTGATACGGCTAATCACGTGATTGGCAGCCCACTGGGACAATTTCTGATAGTCAGACTGAATAATTACTCTCATAATGTTTTTGTTTTTGGTTAATGAAAAATTTGGGGCAAATATACGACAAATTATTTTTTTTGTGTACATATTAACACGGATTAACATTGATTTTTTTTCAGCACAGATTATAATCGCTATCTTTGCACACAATATGAAAGAATTTGTAATATCTGAAGCGAAGGCTGAGACGGCCGTGCTCGTGGGACTCATCACGAAGGAACAGGACGAAGCCAAGACGAAGGAATATCTCGACGAACTGGAGTTCCTGGCCGACACGGCGGGAGCCGTCACCCTGAAGCGGTTCACCCAGAAGGTGGGCGGTCCGAGCCAGACGACCTACGTCGGCAGCGGTAAACTGCAGGAGATCAAGCAGTACATCAAGCAGCAGCAGGACGCCTACGACGAGTGGATTGAGAACGGGGAGAGCGACTTTTTACGGGGGAGCGAAGGCGCGGAGGCGCGGGGGCGCGAGAAGACCTCTGCCGCAGAATCAAATCTCGTACCCCCGTGCCCCCGCACCCCCGCACCCCCGAAAAAGAACGTCCCCCCGCAGCCCGTGGGCATGGTCATTTTCGACGACGAACTGAGCGCCAAGCAGATCCGCAACATAGAGAAAGAACTGCAGGTGAAGATCCTCGACCGCACCAGCCTCATCCTCGACATCTTCGCCATGCGCGCACAGACGGCAGAGGCGAAGGCTCAGGTGGAACTGGCGCAGCACCGCTATATGCTGCCCCGACTGCAGCGGCTCTGGACCCACCTGGAGCGCCAGGGCGGCGGCTCGGGCTCAGGCGGCGGAAAAGGAAGCGTGGGTCTGCGCGGCCCCGGAGAGACACAGTTGGAGATGGACCGCCGCATCATCCTGCAGCGCATCACCCTGCTGAAGCAGCGCCTGCAGGAGATAGACAAGCAGAAGACCACGCAGCGCAAGAACCGCGGACGGCTGATCCGCGTGGCACTGGTGGGATATACCAACGTGGGCAAGTCGACGATGATGAACCTGCTGGCCAAGAGCGAGGTGTTCGCGGAGAACAAACTCTTCGCCACCCTCGACACCACGGTGCGCAAGATGACCATCGACAACCTGCCCTTCCTGTTGGCCGACACCGTCGGCTTCATCCGCAAACTGCCCTCCGACCTGGTGGAGTCGTTCAAGTCGACACTCGACGAGGTGCGCGAGGCCGACATGCTGGTGCACGTGGTGGACATCTCGCACCCCGACTTCGAGGAGCAGATACACGTGGTGGAATCGACGCTACAGGAACTGGGGTGCGCCGAAACGCCCTCAATCATCGTGTTCAACAAGATCGACGCCTACAGATGGGTGGAGAAGGAGGCCGACGACCTGACACCCGCCACTAAGGAGAACATCAGCCTGGAAGACCTGAAGAAGACGTGGATGGCGAAGATGGGAGATCATGGAGACGGGGAGACAGGGCGTTCAGGACATTACCTGGAATGCCTCTTCATCTCAGCCCGTGAGAAGGAGAATATAGATGAGTTGCGCGACGTGCTCTACAAGCGCGTGCGCGAACTGCACGTACAGAAATATCCCTATAACGATTTTTTATATCAAGATTATGAGTAAGTACAGACAACTGACACAAACAGAGATCGAAGTTCTGGAGAACAACGTGTGCTGGGCTGAGGACTGGCAGCGCGTGCTGGTGGACGAAGACTTCAAGCCCTACAACTTCCACCGCGTAATGTTCTACGGCGACATCCGACTGGGCAAGTTCAACAAGCAAGTAGAAGTGACAAAAGGCTTCTTCAAGCACTCAGGCATCAACGACACCACCCTGCGCAACGTGACGGTGGGCAACGACTGCCTGATCGAGAAGGTAGGCAACTATATCAACAACTACACCATCGGCAACGACTGCTACATCTCTAACATCTGTACGCTGGAGACGACGGATGACGCCACCTACGGCGAAGGCTCCGTGATCAGCGTGCTCAACGAGATGGGCGACGGCAACGTGACGCTCTTCAGGGAACTCAACAGCCAGGTGGCTGCCCTGATGGTGAAGCACTATCGCGACAAGCAACTGCGCAACACGCTTCAGCAACTGATACAGGACGAACTGCGCGTGACGCGCCCGGAGCGCGGCATCATCGGCAACAACGTGAAGATCATCAACTCGAAGGACATCACCAACACCATCATCAAGGGCGACTGCGAGATCAGCGGTGCGGCCCGCCTCTCGGAGTGCACGGTGATGTCGTCGATGGATGCCCCCGTGTTCATCGGCACGGGCGTCATCTGCGAGAACTCCATCATCTGCGACGGCTGCTCAATCAACAACTCCGTGAAGATGCAGGACTGCTTCGTGGGCGAGGCCTGCCAGATCACCAACGGCTTCACAGCAGAGGCCAGCCTCTTCTTCGCCAACTCGTTCATGGCCAACGGCGAGGCCTGCGCCGCCTTCTGCGGCCCCTTCTCGGCCTCACACCACAAGAGTTCGCTGCTCATAGGCGGCGAGTTCTCATTCTACAACGCAGGCTCGAACACCAACTTCTCCAACCACGCCTACAAGATGGGACCCCTGCACTACGGCACCCTGGAGCGCGGCACGAAGACAGCCTCGGGAGCCTACATCCTGATGCCCGCCACCATAGGCGCCTTCAGCGTCTGTTTCGGCAAACTGATGCACCATCCCGACACGCGCAACCTGCCCTTCTCCTATCTGGTGGCCTACGGCGACGACTGCTATCTGGTGCCAGGACGCAACATCACGACGGTGGGACTCTACCGAGACATCAAGAAATGGCCCAAGCGCGACAAGCGCTCACGGCAGTCGCGCAAGTCAATCATCAACTTCGACTGGCTCTCGCCCTTCACCGTGGGTGAGATCATGGAGGGCATCAAGATACTCAAGGCCCTGCGCGAGGCAAGCGGAGACAATGTATCGACCTACAACTTCCACGAATACGTCATCAACGCCTCATCGCTGCGAAAGGGCCTGAAATACTACGACATCGCTCTGCGCATCTACATGGGAGCCGTGCTGAAGCGCGCCCAGAAGGAGGGATTCTTCGGAGAGCCAAAGAGCGAGACGGGCAAAGGCAAATGGAACGACCTGAGCGGTCTGCTGCTGCCCGAGAGCGAGGAGCAGCGCATCATCACAGACATCAAGGACGGCACCATCGAGAACATCCAGCAGTTGCTCGACCGCTTCGCAGACATCAACGAGCACTACAGCGACTACCGCTGGGCCTGGTCGTATCAGTTGATTCTCGACTACTACGGTCTGGAGGAACTCACGCCAGCCGACGTGGAGCGCATCCGCGAAGACTACGTGAAGGCCCGCCGCGCCTGGATAGCCGAAATCCGCAAGGATGCTGAAAAGGAGTATGCCATGGGCGACGTGGAGGACGAGGTCTATGAGGACTTCCTCTCGAAACTCGACCACGAGATAGACTACGAGAATTAAAAAAAATAAAAAGGTAAAGAAAAACAAAGGCAATGAAAAAGTTATTGTTGATTTTCAGTCTGGCTATGCTCGGGATGAAC
>CAMVJQ010000089.1 GCA_947167845.1 uncultured Prevotella sp.
TGATGGCGGAGCATTTTTCATCGGCACTGTAGTAGGAGAGAGGCCGGGGGGACTGCTGTGCCGATGGTGGAGAAAAGCGTAAGAAAGGGGGGCTCTTTCCGAATCTGCGACTAATGTGGCATGATGCTGGGACTAAAGTCGCAAGATACTGCGACTAAAGTGCCAGGATTCTGTGACATAAGTCGCAGATTTGGCAGGCGGCGTTTGACAAGCAAAACGCCCTACAGAGGTGGTTTGGATGGCATTGCCATCTGTCAGGCCTACTGTAACGACGGTGGTGGGTGACTATTAGGGCAGATTTCAATGCCGACTTCAGCAGAAGGAAATGAAAAATGCTCCGCCATCATTTTCCTGCCTGTCAGATAGTTAGAAAGGGTAGCGGAGCATTTTGCATCGACAAGTTTTCTTGCAACTCTTCGTTTTTATAAGGGGGGATAGGTTGCTACAGTTTTTTTCTTCTCCACCCCTAACTGTAGGGCGTTTTGCTTGTCAAACGCCGCCTGCCACATCACCCCTGGAGCGGCATTAGACAAACTAAATGCCCTACAGCAGACTGATAAAGAACTTCCGAAAGATGAGAGTGTTTTTTCATGCGAAATTTGTGCATACTTATTAGGACTGGTTGTTAAAAAAAGTAAAAAATTGTGGTTTGCCACGGCAGAGCGTACTAAATGTTACCCTTTTTTATTAACTTTGTACCCATTATGTACATAATGTAAATTTGAAAATATGAACGCTAAACTAAAAACGATTGCCAATTCCTTTGCTGAGGAGTATTGCAGTGACGCCATCTATCCGGCTCACTTGTTCAAGGCTGTACTCCATAAGGAAATCGGGCTCGTTCATTTCATCGAGAGTGAACTGGACAAGGATTATTATTATCTTCAGGACTGGGCCGACGTGCAGATGCAGTTGGCTCCGCGCGCCGTCAGGCCGATGCGCGACCTGGACTACAGCGACGAGGCTCAGGCCGTGCTGGAAGAGGCAGAGACCTATCAGGCAAAGTTCGGACTCGACGAGTGTACCGATGTCTGCGTGCTGGCCTCACTGGTGACTCCGGGCGTGGGCTTCACGTTCGATCAGTTGAAGACGCTGCCGCTGACCCCCTCTGACATCAGTGCCAAGATGGGTGGTGGTGCCAGTGTGGAGGCTCCCTACATGGAAGGGGCTGAACTGACGAAGAAGACGCCGGCGGCCGGCGGCAAGGGCAGTCTGCAGAAGTACTGCATCGACCTGACGGCCATTGCGCGTGCTGGCAATCTGGACAATGTGATAGGCTTCGAGAAGGAGATTGGCGTGATTTATGAGATTCTGGGTCGTAAGACTAAGGCCAACCTGCTGATAACGGGTGAGGCCGGTGTGGGCAAGACGTCGCTGGTGAACGGCTTCGTGCGCGAACTGGCCGCCGACCACGTGCCGGGCTTCCTGAGTGGGGCTGTGGCTTACCAACTCGACACAGCCGCCCTCGGTGGCGATGCCCAGTATAAAGGAGAGGTGGAAGACCGCTTCAAGAGTGTGATCAATGAGGTGGAGGCCCTGCCCAATGCGGTGCTCATCATCGAGTCGATCGACAAGTTGTTCGACAAGCAGGGCTCGCTGTTCGGTGCTTCCGCCATTCTGAAAGATGAACTGTCGAAGGGCCGTCTGCAGTTGCTCGCCACGTCGAGTATCGACGGCTATACCAAACATATCGAGACTGACAAGGAGATGACGTCGAAACTGGAGAAGATCACGGTGGAAGAACCCACTGCCGACCAGACGCTGCGCATCCTGAAGGGAGCCCTGCCGGCCTACGAGGAATATCACGGTCTGACCATCGAGGAGACGGTGATGAGCGATGCCATCCGTCTGGCCAAGCGCTATCTGACGGAGAAGTCGCTGCCCGACTCGGCCTTCGACCTGATCGACCGTACGATGTCGCAGGTGAAGACGATGAACGACCTGACGGGCAGTATCATCGAGGAACTCCGCCAGAAACTGGAGGCCATCAAGGCCGAGGCGGAGGGCAAGGACGCTGCCGACGGGGCACTGATGAAAGACCTCGACTGGCTGAACTATGAACTGTTCAACAAGGTGAGTTGCATCCTGCTGGCCAATGTCGACAGCGATACCGACTTCTCGAAGATAGCCACCATCCAGGAGCGCGTCGACTTCCTGGGCGGCACGCTCGACAAACTGGCAGAACTGAGTGCCGAGAAGCGGCAGGCGCTGAAGAGCGACGACCTGAGCGCAGTGGTGGCCAAGCAGACTGGCATACCTCTCGGCAAGGTGCAGACGAAGGAGCGCGACCGTCTGCTGGGTGCTGAGGACACGCTGAAGAAGCGCGTCGTGGGTCAGGATCATGCCGTCAAGAAGGTGCTCGACGCCGTCTACGAGGCTCGTTCCGGCCTGAACAAGAAGGGACAGCCGATGGGCTCGTTCTTCTTCCTTGGTCCGACGGGTACTGGTAAGACGGAGTTGTCGAAGGCCCTGGCAGAATTCCTCTTCGGCGACGAGAGTGCACTCATCCGCTTCGACATGTCGGAGTTCAAGGAGGAGCACTCGGTGGCCCTGCTCTATGGAGCACCTCCGGGATACGTGGGCTATGAGGAGGGCGGTCTGCTGGTGAACAAGATCCGCCAGAACCCCTACAGCGTGGTGCTGTTCGATGAGATCGAGAAGGCCCACAAGTCGGTGTTCGACCTGTTCCTGCAGATCCTCGACGAAGGTAAGTTGCACGACCGTCTGGGCCGTGTGGGCGACTTCTCCAATGCGCTCATCCTGTTCACCTCGAACATCGGTGCGCAGAAGATTGTGGAGAAATTCAACAGCGGCGTGATTCCTGAGAACAACGAGTTGATGGACATCATGCAGGGCTTCTTCCGCCCGGAGTTCCTGGCCCGTCTGACAGAGATTGTGCCGTTCTCGCCGATTACGGACAAGACCGTCACCTTCATCTTCGACATCCACCTGAAGGGGCTGCTGAAGTTGCTGGCCGAGCAGAACATCACGCTGACGCTGACGCCGGAGGCCCGCGAGCAGATAGCCCTTCGCGGCTACAACCAGCAGTATGGCGCCCGCCCCGTGCTGGGCATCATCCGTAAGGAACTGCGCCACCCCATCTCGAAGATGATGATTGCGGGCAAGGTGAAGGCCGGCGACCAGATAGAGGTGCGCCTCGACAAGGAGGGCAACCCCGTCTTCGCTGTCAACGGTAAAGAACTAGAATAAGTAATTCCTTAATTTATAACAACTAAAATTTTTACAACTATGGCAATGAAAGAGAATTTCATCTCTATGGCTCCAGATGAGGAGTCTAGTGCGAAAGTGAGTTTGATCGACCAGAACAAGACGCTGATGATCGACCAGTACACAACGGATGTGGAGCCCGGCGACCCGGAGTTCGTGGAGGATATCCAGAACATCAACGACGCCTTCGAGCACTTCAAGCCGAAGGTGGACGTGACCTTCACCGACGAAGAGGGCGGCGCAGTGGAAGAGACCCTGAAGTTTGGTGAACTGCGCGACTTCGAGGCTCAGGGCGGCAAGGGCAACCTGGTGAAGAACAGCGCATTCCTCTCTGGCGTGAAGGAGAACATCGACACCAGCGCCAAGATCCGCAAGAGCATCGAGCAGAACCGCAAACTGCGCGACATCCTTAAGGAGGCCGGCTCGCGTGCTGAACTGAAGGAGGTGCTGCAGTCACTGCTCGCTGAACTGGAAGAGGCTAAGTAAGAAAGCGCCTTCGGAAGGAACCTTATAATATCAAATAGGTGAAAGATGAGTCAGACAGAAGAACTAAAGAGACTGAAGGAACTGGTCGAACAACTGAAGGAGGAGAACCAGCAGTTGGTGAACCGTAATATGCAGTTGAGCGACCAACTGTGCATGTGGTATGAACTTCGTCAGCGTGCCAACTGGCTGAAGGAGGAGATGCTCAGCGACCAGCGTCGCATGCAGCGTGCCGACCTTGCTGACGATGGTGAACTCTTTGCAGCCATCGAGGCGCGCCTGGAGCAGGACATGTCGATACTGACACCCGACTTCGACGCCGTCGCCCTGGCTGAGATGCTGGGCATATCGCAAGCCCGCCTGACAAAACTCTTCCGCCAGAACAGCATCTACAAGTCGGCCGACAACTATCTCGACTCGCTCCGCCTGATCCGGGCCATCCAGATCATCCGCGAACACCCCGAGTACGGCATTGCCGCCGTCAGCGAAGATGCAGGGTTCAACTCCGTACGCACCTTCCAGCGCCGCATGATGGAAGCCGTGGGGATGACCCCCGTGGAATTCCGCATGATGCTGGAAAAAGGCAAGTGATGCGACAAGGCGGAGGCCCCGCAGACGCGATTTGTCGCAGAAACGGCTTTCCTGTCGCTACCACTTACACAAAATCCTCCGGAAAAGTTAGGAGGGAACGAAAATAACAACTAATTTTGCAACAGAAAAAAGAAAAAAAGTTATGGCTGATACAGAAATGAAACAAGCCCAGGCCGTAGAACAGGCTGCTGGCGAACTGAAGCAGAAGAGTGAGAAGAAAGACATCTCCAAACTGCTATCCGCTTTTGGTGGATTCAACGCTATCCGTGGCTTCATGCCCGATGCAGACAATATGAACCCGACGCGCAAGGCCCAGAAGAACATCTTCCTGACCGACAAGCGCTTCAAGGACAAGAGAGAGTCTCTGGCCAAGGAACTCAAAGGCTGGATTGAACTGCTGGACCAGGACATCGACAGTGCTACAGGCTATGCCGACGCCTGCAAGGAGAAGGAAGAGAAGTACACTAAGGTGCTCAAGCAGGGTATCACCGACGCACTCTATGCCACACAGAACCTGGAGCGCAGTTACCGTGAACTCGACTCGTTCTTCAAGACCTGCGGTACGGACAAGGTGAAGAACCTGCGCATCATCAACGTGGTGAAGGAAGATATCGCCGATCCCGACTCAGGCTTTGCCGGAGAAGTGGAGAACATCCTGCGCAACGGCTTCGACCGTCTGAGCCTGAAGGATGCCTACAGCCTCGTCTGCATTCCCGGTGCTGTGCTCAACGACAAGGTGGACCTGCTGCAGTGGGCCAAGATAGCATTCAAGTATAAGGTGATGCTGCTTACCGACCATGCCGATGAGTTCTCGTTCGACGACCTGCAGGCCAACACCGAGGGCTACCACGACAGCGACCAGGCTCTGATGAACGTGGTGATGTGCGCCAACTGGATCGTAGGCCGCGAGGCTGAGAAGATGTCGGCCGACGAGGAAGACGCCAAGGCCTTCTACATCGCCCCGTCAGCCGCCCTCTGCGGAAAACTCTATGACGAGACGGCCAACATGGCACAGGGTGCCGGCGGTAAGAAGTATGGTACACTCGACGGCGTGAAGGGCGTGAAGAGCGACCTGCTGAAGTCGGAGATTGCCGCACTGATGGACAACCAGGTGATTCCTATGGTGTACAGCGAGGGCCGCGTGATGGCATTTAACAACACCACCCTCTACAATGGCGACCTCGACGCTATGAAGGAATATCCCATTGTGCGTGTGTTCGACTGGGTGAAGAAGGTGCTGATGAACTTCGTGCACGAGGTGGCTCTGGAGAACTGGGATCCGTACAACTCTCCGAAGAACCTGAAGTCGAAGATCCAGGAGTTCCTCAATATGTACAAGGGCTATGGCAACCTGTTCCAGAACTATGAGATCGGTGAGCCCCGCCAGGATCCTGTCACCAAGCAGATCACCTGCGACATCACGCTGACGCCGTTCTATGCCGCCAAGAACTTCATCATCAAGGTGGCTGCCGACAAGAAGGACAAGGAAGCAGCAATGGCAAGCGCATAATACAGTAAACGCATGGTAAAAGATGCATAATTATTAACAATTTAAAAAACTAAAAACTATGGCAAAGACTCCAGTATCAATGAAAATTGATGGTTACAAGGATCGCGAAGTGATGATGGTAACCTATGAGTTTGATCAGGCAACTGATGTGGAAGGACAGATGGCCGGCATCCCCCGTGGCGGCAAGATTCAGGTCCGTGTAAAGGCTCTCAACGACGGTACTCCCGACCTGCTGGCTTGGATGATTGAGCGCAACCTGCCGAAGAACGGTCAGATCGACTTCCTCGAGACGAAGACAGGCAAGGCAATGAAGAGCATCAAGTTCACCAACGGCTACTGCGTGAATTTCGAGGAGAAGTGGGAGGACAAGGCCGGCCACTTCGAGGAGATCACCATCACCTGCAAGCAGATTGAGTTCGGCTCAGTGAAGTACGAGAACGACTGGGCGTAAGTCAATGCACAATTCATAATGCACAATTCATAATGCACAATTAATAATTAAAAGAAAGAAAGGAAACGAGATATGGCAGAGAACGTAACACCAGTAACCCTCGCGGTGAAGGATTTTGAGAACAGAGAGGTAATCATGGTTGATTACAAGTTTGACCAGGCAACAGACCGTGAGGGGCAGATCGCAGGCATCCCCCGTGGCGGCAAGGTGAACATCCGCGTCAAGGCGATGAACGACGGCAACAACCAGTTGCTGCAGTGGATGCTCTCGCCGAACGACCCGCGCGACTTCACGCTGACGTTCTACAACACCGTCGACGGCGGCACGATGAAGCAGATCAAGGGCACCGGCTGCTACTGCATCCACTACAAGGAGATGTGGGAGGACGGCCAGGAGCACTTCGAGGAGATCGAAGTGGTTTGCCAGAAACTGGAGAACGGACCTGTAGGATTCGACAATCCTTGGAAGTAATTCTATAATGTAGGGTAGGCTGGCTTCGGCAGTTCGCTCCTGAGAGGCCGGAGCCAGCATACTTTTTGTTAAAACAGATATCATGGCAACAATAACTCGTCTGCAATTTGGAGATAATGGTAGCGGCCTGTATTCGAAGGAATATCTGGTGACCGACTTCAAGTGTCACATGTGCCGCCATCACAACGAGGTGCGTCCTGACCGCAATACGAGATGCGAGCGGATAGAACTGTCTATCGTTGTGCCGGGCATGGATGACCTGACCCTTTTTGAGTGGTATGTCAACCGTTCCTCTATGAACGGGCGGATCCTGATAGAACTGTCGGCAGTAGCCCAGGAGCAGGCCTCTCAGTGGAAGCAGGTGCTCTTTGAGGATGCCATGTGCTATGAGGTGTCGGAAGAGTATCATATCGACAGCAACCAGCGCCGTACGCTCAGGGTGTGTTTTGTAGCAGACGAAGTGAAGATTGACCAAGTGGAATTTAAGAACAGTTAAGAATATGCCTGGATTGGCGGAAAAACATTTGAAGGCCATGCTGGTGGCCGAGAATATCGCAGAGAAAGATGTCAACGTGATGCAGAGCAACTGTTTCACAGTGCAGCATTTCAGTTATGTCTGCCGTCGCAGCCGCAACGATTCAGGTCTGCCGTA
>CAMVJQ010000090.1 GCA_947167845.1 uncultured Prevotella sp.
AGCGGCAGCATCAGCGACGACGACCAGCAGGTGCCCATCCACATAGAGCCCACGGCGAACAGCGTCGAGGAGATAGCCAACCAGATCATCTTCAGCGACCCCGCGACGGGCAAGGTGGCCCGCGTGAGGGACGTGGCCCGCGTGGTGCGCGAATACGACGGCAATGCAGCGCGCATCGAGCAGGACGGACACCCCTGCGTGCTGCTGTCGATGGAGATGACGGCAGGCAACAACGTGGTGATCTACGGCGAGGAGGTGGACAAGGTGCTGCAGCAGTTCCGGGAAGACGAACTGCCCGACGACGTCACCATCACGCGCATTGCCGACAAGCCGAAAGTGGTGGCCATGAGCGTCAGTTCATTCCTGCGCGACCTGCTCATCTCGATGGCTGTCATCATCCTCGTCATGATGGTGCTGTTCCCGATCCGCTCGGCCATCGTGGCGGCCGTCACCATCCCGCTGAGCACGTTTGTCTCTGTGGCCATCATGTATATGGCCGGCATCGAACTCAACATCGTGACGCTGGCCGCACTGATCGTGGTGCTGGGAATGATCGTGGACAACTCGATCGTGGTGATCGACGGCTACCTGGAGTACCTCGGCAAGGGCTACGAGCCGAACGAGGCTGCCTTGGAGAGTGCCCGCCAGTATTTCATGCCGATGATGCTGGCCACGGTGTGCATCTGCGCCATTTTCTATCCCTTCCTGCTCACGTTCAAGGGCATGTTCCTCGACGCCCTACAGGACTTCCCCTGGACCATCACCATCAACCTGATGGTGTCGCTCCTACTGGCTGTCACCGTCATCCCCTTCCTCGAGGTGCGCATCATCAAGCCCGACAAGGTGAGTACGGGCGGAAACGCCATCACCAAGTGGGTGCAGCGCACCTACGAACGTGTGCTCGACTGGACGTTCCAGCATCCGTGGCTGACCATCGGCGGCGGCATCGGTGTCATCCTGCTCTCGCTGCTCATCCTGCCTACGCTGAAGATACGTCTGTTCCCTTACGCCGACCGCGACCAGTTCGCAGTGGAGATATTCCTGCCTGACGGCAAGGGGATAAAAGAGACTGAGGCCGTAGCAGACTCCGTCTACAGGGTGCTCCGTCCCGACGAGCGCGTCACGGGCATCACCTCATTCCTGGGCTGCTCGTCGCCCCGCTTCATGGATGTCTATGCACCGCAGATGGCCGGCAAGAACTTTGCCCAGTTCATCGTCAATACGACGTCGGACAAGGCCACCCTGGAGTTGCTCGCCGAATACCAACCCCGACTGAGCGAGGCTTTCCCCAATGCCTACGTCAAGTTCAAGCGGCTCGACTATATGTCGGTGCCCGAACTGGAATACCGCTTCTATGGCGACGACCTCGACTCGCTGCACGTGGTGGCGGAGCGGCTGATGGAGCGGATGCGCCAGATGCCGGAACTGGAGTGGGTACACACCGACTTCATGCAGCCCTATCCGATCATCAATGTAGAACTCGACCCTGTGGCGTCGGCGCAGTTGGGCATCACCCGAACCACTGCGGCACTGGCGCTCAGTGCCACGTCGAGCGACCTGCGCATCGGGCAAATCTGGGAAAGGCAACGGACAGGCGAACACGGCTCGGAAGCGGGTGACTACGAACTGCCTATTGTGGTGAAGGACAATGCCGACATGACCTATTCCGACATCCAGAACCTGGGGCTGGCCACTCCCGTCAGCATGCTCTCGGGCGGACTCCACTCCACCAACAGCACCGTGCCACTCCGGCAGGTGGCGCGCGTCGGTCCGAAGTGGTCGGAGAGCCGCATCATGCATCGTGGCGGCGAGCGCTGCATCACCGTCACGGCACAGTTTGCCCAGGGGGTCTATACCTCTCCCGTGGAGCAGCGCATCGCCAAGATCATGACCGACGAGATACAGTTGCCTGAAGGCGTGCGCAGCGAGGTGGGCGGCGAGATAGAGTACGGCGACGAGGCACTGCCGCAGATCTTTGCCGGCATCAGCATCGCCATGCTCATCGTGTTCTTCTTCCTGCTCTTCAACTTCAAGAAGTACGGCATCACCACCGTCTGCATGGCTGCCCTCGGCCTGATGATACCCGGTGCGCTCGTCGGCCTGGGGCTGATGAACCGTGCCCTTGGCCTGACCTCCATCTT
Organism: uncultured Prevotella sp.; assembly: GCA_947167845.1. GTDB lineage: Bacteria > Bacteroidota > Bacteroidia > Bacteroidales > Bacteroidaceae > Prevotella. The sequence goes on from CAMVJQ010000090.1 coordinate 2,142, forward strand.
CGGGCTCATCACCCTGATGGGTATGATCATGCGCAACGAGATCCTCATCTTCGAGCACGCCATCGACCTCATAAAGAATGAAGAATTAAGAATGACTAATGAAGAATTTGCTACCGCCATCACACGACAAACGCACAACGAACTGGTCAGAAAGGCGGCCTACGATGCCGGCAAGCGCCGCATGGTGCCCATCTTCCTCACCACGGCCACGACCGCCGTCGGCGTGGTGCCTATGATCATCGCCCAGAGTTCGTTCTGGATGCCCGTGGGCGTCACCATCTTCGCCGGTGGTATCGGTTCGCTCATCATGGTGGTCGTCATGCTGCCCGTGGTGTATTGGAAAGTAAGCATGAAATGAATGAAGAATGAAGAATGAAGAATTTGCTACCGCATCAGTTATGAAGAAGATAATAGCCATCTCCCTATGGTCAGTATGCTGCAATATCATTGCAGCCCAAAGTACCTACACCCTGGAGCAGATACTCGACTCTGCCCGCCAGAACAACATCGCCATCCGCTCGGCCCGCCAGAATGTGGAGGCGGCCAGTCAGCAGCGCAAGGAGGCCTTCACCAAGTTCTTCCCTAACGTCAGTGGCACTGGCCTGTGGTTTAATGCCAACAAAGGCATGGCACAGACCACCATCAACCCCTCAGAGGTGATGCCGCCGGCACTGGCCTCATCGCTGGCCAACTCACTGCCCGCGGAGGCACTGGCCGCTCTGGCCAACCCTGTCAGCATCTCGATGATGAAGAATGGCACCATCGGTAGTATAACGGCCATGCAGCCCCTCTTCGCCGGAGGCCAGATCGTCAACGGCAACCGGCTGGCGAAGGTAGGCGAAGAGGTGAGCCGGCTGCAACTGCAACTGTCGGAGAACGAGGTGGAAAAGACGGCCGAACAGTACTTCTGGCAGATGGTCTCGCTACAGGAGAAGGCGAAGACCGTGGCAGCCGTCGAGGCCATGCTCGCCGAAATACACAAGGATGTGGATGTGGCAGTCAGGGCCGGACTCGCCCTCCGCAACGACCTGCTGCAGGTGGAGTTGCGACAGAACGAGGTGGAGAGCCAGAAACTGAAACTGCATAACGGCATCAGCATCGTCAGACTGCTCCTGGCCCAATACTGTGGACTCTCACAAAGTGAAGAGTTAAGAGTGAAGAGTGAAGAATTTGCTACCGAAGGGACGCAAGAATTTGCTACCGTCCTCCCAACTTCGGCAGGGGAGCCAACTTCGGCGGCAGCAAATTCTTCATTTTTCACGCTTCATTCTTCACTTGCTTCCCTCCCTGAGTATCAGTTGCTGGACAAGCAGGTGGAGGCGACAAGGCTACAGAAGAATCTTGCCGTCGGCCAGAATCTGCCCTCGGTGACCGTCGGTGTCGGCTATAACTACCACAACCTGCTGGACAACAACCATTCCTTCGGCATGGTGTTCGCCACGGTCAGCGTGCCCATCTCCGACTGGTGGGGCGGTTCCCATGCCATCAAGCGCAAGAAGATAGCCTATCAGCAGGCCATTGACGAGCAGCAGGACAAGGCGGAACTGCTGAAGATACGGATGCAGAACGACTGGAACAACGTAGTGGAAGCCCGCCAGCAACTCCTGTTAGCCCGGCGCAGCATCGAACAGGCTGACGAGAACCTGCGAATCCATCGTGACTACTATCGGGCGGGTACCTGCAAGATGTCGGACTTGCTGGAAGCGCAGATGCTCTATCAGCAGGCGCGTGACAGACACACCGAAGCCTATGCCGACCTGCAAAACAAACTGCTGGCCTATCGCCAGTCTTCTGGACAATAGGCTCGGCGGGAATCAAGGGGCCCGCTCAGAACCTCATGCCGAGGAAGGCACGGGCACGCCACTTGTTCTGGTTGATGGTCACCCTGTCGTTGTTGAAGAGGGTGTTGTTCATCACCCCCGTAATTCCGACGAAGTATCGCTTCGAGATGAAATGGATGATGGCGACACGCTCGTTGAAGATCATGTTGAGGGCGACGGGGCGTGCTTTCTGACGCTCACCGTTGACCGTCAGATTGTTGCGGTTGAAGACCACGAAGGTGGGCATCACGGAGAGGTGGATCAGCCATTTTTTGCCGAGCACCCAGTTGTAGCCGTAGCCTCCGCCGATGCCGAAGTTGCCGAAATACATGCGGATGCTGGGGGAGCCGGGGAGTCGCTTGGTGAGTGAGTCGGTGGTGGTGATGCTGCCACCCTGATAACTGACGGCTGCCAGCCACGACCCTGCCGAGCGGCGCTGGATGTAACTCTGCGTGAAGGCAGCGGGATAGGAGAAGCGGCGGTGGTTGAAGGTGTAGGTGGCCACCAGGTTGGCCATTCGCAGCACCGCCTCGCCTTCCTCCAGGCGCAGCGGCCCCCGGTCGCCGCTGACGTCGCCCGACAGCGTCTCCGCCCGTTGATAACTGAAGTCGAGACTGAATCGGCTGCTGTACACATTGAGATTCAGTTCGTAGTCCTTATAGACACCTGCCCATTTTGCCGGATTGATGGCAATGCCGAGTCCGAGTCCACGGTAGTTGGCGGCCACGGAGAGGGTGGTCTTGTGCTTGGTACTGAAGTCAGCCTCCTGATGGAAGTTGTTGACCGTACCCTTCATGTGGAAAGTGTTGCCCGTCTGGTTCACCCTCACCTTCAGCGTCAGTTTCCCCTCCGGTCTGACGACATAGTTGGAGTCGTAAGGCGACCGTTTATAACGGACGGTAAGGATGCTGTCCACCATGGCCCCGCGCTCAGCGAGGACTGTTCTCAGTGTCCCGACGGGCTTTGGAGAAAAGGGGGCTCCACCAGATATTTGTCAAGGAACTGCTCCACGATGGGGAACTGGCTTTCGGGCAACTGGCAGTGGGGATGGCCTCCCTGTATGTCGCAGCCGAAACGGTCGTCCACCCCGAAGCGGCGCCACACCTCGCGGGCTGCCTCGGCTGAGACGCGCATCGACTCGTCGGCCAGCCACTTGTAGTCGGGATTGCCCAACAGCAGCAGCGGACGGGGGAACACCATCGCACAGAGGGCATGGTGGTCGTAGGGCAGACGGTAGACGCTGTCGCCGTGAAAATTGTCGCGCATCGACTCGAGGAACCAGTGGTAGTCGGTCTTGTCAAGATTCTCCACACTGTCGAGACGGTGGGAGATACGCCAGGCAGCGGCTCCGCCGCCTCCGGGCTCCTGGGCAATGGTGAGGGCCACACGCTCATCGAAGGCTCCGCAGAAGAGGGCCATCTTGCCGGCGTATGAGCAGCCGCTGACGCCAATGCGGCGGGTGTCGATCTTGGTCTCCGCCTCGCCCAGCATCTGCAGACCGTCGATGAGCCGACTCAGCCCCCAGGCCCACTCGCTGTAGGCACCGTTGTCCTTCAGGTCAGGGTAGAGCCGGTCAAAGGCATGCTGTCCGCGCTCCTTGTGAGGGCGCCATTGGGAGTAGTCGTTCACCTGGGCCTCGTGGAAGTTCATCGTGGCGATGGGGCGGTTTTCGAAGAGCGGCTTCGGCAGGGCGAGCATGCTGGTGCCGATCATCAGGGCGTATGGCGGACGACCTATCTTGGGATAGTGGATGGTGGAGCGCAGGGTCAGCGTCTCGCTGCCGACGGTCACGTCGACGATCAGGGTGTTGCCATCCATCCGTGCCTTCACCTGGTCGGGACTGACCTTGGGCTTTGTGCCGATACCGTAGTGCTGTATCTGGGCGGCAATCTCATTGCGCCGCCGCTCCCACTGCTCGTAACTGTCGACGCGCCCGCTGCCGTCGCTCCACGACAGGATGTCGGGCAGGTCGGTTATCACCGGTAAGTCCTCAGGGGCGGCCATCACTGGGGCGGCATAGCCGCTGCCTGTGTTCTCCTCTGTGAATACCAGAGGCAGTGTCTGGGCTGTTGCCGTCATGGCACCCAGCCACATCATGAGTAATGTAATAGTTGTTTTCTTCATATCGCTTTTAGCAAATAGCGGCAATGCGACCATAGGTAGTCACATTGCCGCATGGTGTCTGATAGCCTTTTATCCGTTATGCTTCAGTGGGAGCCTCGGCTGCCCTGAAGTTGTCGAGGTCTTCAACCTTGAACATGTCGATATAGGCAGCGTGGCCCATGATGTCCTCAGCAGCCATGCGGACATACACGTTGGCACTCTTCTCGAAGAGTTCGGGTGCCTTCGTGGCATCGCGCAGGATGAGGATTGACATGACCAACTCGGCCGTCATGTTGTAGAGACGGCGGGCCAGGAAATCGTGGGCCTCCTGATTGTCGAGGGCCTTCACTTTGGCGAGGGCGTCTTCGTAGACCTTCACGAGGGCCATCACACGGTCGCCCATAGGCTTCAGCGTGTCGAGCAACTCCAAGCCGCTAATCATCTCCTTGATGTTGTTCAGCATCGTGCCGTTGGTGATGTAGCGGATGGCGGCGACAACCTGCAACTGCGTCGTACCCTCATAGATAGAGAAGATACGGGCATCGCGGAACAGGCGCTGGCTCTTGTACTCCATGATGAAGCCGGAGCCGCCGTGGATAGAGATGGCATCGTAGGCGTTCTGGTTGGCATACTCAGAGTTCATGCCCTTGGCCAGCGGTGTGAAGGCATCTGCCAGACGCTGGTACTTCTTCAGTTCCTGCTTCTCCTCGGGAGTCAGTTTGCGGTCACGCTCGATGTCCTCCAGGCACTTGTAGATGTCGACGTAGGCGGCTGTCTCGTAGAGCAGTGAGCGACCTGCATCGAGTTTAGCCTTCATACGGGAGAGCATGTCATAGACAGCAGGGAAGTTGATGATCTTGTCGCCGAACTGCTGACGCTCCTTAGCGTAGGCAAGTCCCTCGTTGTAAGCCTCCTGCTCAACACCTACCGACTGTGCGGCGATACCCAGACGGGCACCGTTCATCAGGGCCATCACATACTTGATCAGTCCCAGACGGGTCGAGCCGCAGAGTTCTGCCTTGGCGTTCTTATAGGTCAACTCACAGGTAGGTGAGCCGTGGATACCGAGTTTATGCTCGATGTGGCGCACGTCGACACCGCCCTGTCGCTTGTCATAGATGAACATCGACAGACCACGTCCGTCCTTAGTGCCCTCCTCAGAGCGGGCCAGCACGAGGTGGATGTCGCTATCGCCGTTGGTGATGAAACGCTTCACACCGTTCAGGCGCCAGCAGTTCTCCTTCTCATCGAAGGTAGCCTTCAGCATCACGCGCT
>CAMVJQ010000091.1 GCA_947167845.1 uncultured Prevotella sp.
TTCTCTGTGTGATAATCCTCGTTCAGCTTCTCCATGTCGCGCTGATTCATCAACCGAAATTTACGTTCTCCGAGAATGCTATTCTTGGCTGCATCCATGACAGACTTGCCAAACGAATTGAGAGCATTATGGAATTGCTCGCTGACAGTTGCGTTCTGAGCCTTCATCCAGTCGTCAATGTTCCCAAAGCGAGGTGGGCGCTCTGTAATCTTTGGAGGTCTCACCTTAATCTCTGGCACATCAAAGCGGACATAAGCAACATCGTAGAAGTTGAATAGCAAGATTTCTGCACATTGTTTGAAGACCATTTACGGCTTTCTCCGATTGTTTCTTCTCCTGGTTGAGAGTTTCAATCTCAATATTCAAAGCGTCTTTTATCCCCAGAATGGATGCAGGCCGTGAACGGATTGAAGAAAGGCGATGTGCTGCCAGAACTGAAGGATATTCTGGAAGAGAACTTCATCGAGGACGAGACGGGCCACTGGCATGTGCCTGACTTGGAGAAACAGATGGACTTGGAGAAACTGAAGCACAAGAGCCTGATGAAGGAATTCAACCTCTACAAGGAAATGGCTCAGAAACCGCGTGCCCGCATCAAGGAAGTGCGAGTGGAGGCACTCCGCGAAGGCTTCAAACAGTGCTTCAAGGACAAGGACTTCCAGACCATCCTGCTACTCGGTGACAAGATTCCGCAGAACATCCTCACAGAAGACGAAGTGCTGCTGCAATACTACGACATCGCCCAGATGAGGTCGTAAGCATGAGGTCAGCGCATAACCATGATGAATGATTCATCTCAAAAACACGGAACCATTTGCCTCAAAAACACGGGATGATTTGCCTCAAAAAAGCCGAATTGCTTGCAAGATCGGAAATGTTTGATAGACGAATGGCAAGATGCACCTGTACTTTGGGATGCTGTTCGTACGATGGTTGACAGTCGCACAGTACCCAGTCAATTTGTGCTTACGGGGTCGAATGCCGTTGACCGTTCTAAGATACATCATTCGGGAACTGGCCGTATAGCACGTATGACGATGCTGCCCATGAGTTTATGGGAATCCAAGGAGTCGACGGGAAAGGTTTCTTTGCATCGTTTGTTTAATGAACCAGATTATGACATCGACGGTTGCCGTTCCAACATGTCTTTTGAGGATTTGATATTTGCCGCTTGTCGTGGCGGATGGCCTGCTGCGCTTGTAGCTCGCAGTCCAAAGTCACAACTGCTTATAGCCCGAAACTACGTTCGCACGGTTTGCAGGGAGGACATCTCACGTATAGACAAGAGACAGCGAAATGAAAAACTGGCCATGCAGATTCTTCGTTCGTACGCCCGTAACATTTCTACTTTGGCCAAGAAAACGAGTATGCTTGCGGATGTATCAGCATCAGGAGAAATAGAATGTAGCATCGATACCTTCAGTGATTATGTCAATGCGCTTGAACGTCTGTTCGTAATCCAAGACATAGACGCATGATGTCCGGCTATCCGCAGCAAGACCGTTATACGTAGTTCTCCAAAGCGAGGATTCTGCGACCCGTCCATCGCAGTGGCGATGATGGGACTGACACCTGACTCTCTGTCAGTACAACTGAAGACTTTCGGATTTATCTTTGAACAGATGTGTGTACGCGACCTGAAGTCCTATACACAAGGCCTATATAGTCATGTGTCATATTATCATGATCGCTATGACTTGGAAGCGGATTTCGTGTTGCACTTAGAAGATGGACGCTACGCATTGATTGAGTGTAAACTTGGTAGTAGGGAGATTGAAGAAGGTGCGAGCCATCTTTTAGAGTTAAAAAGGCTTATTCTTGAACATAATGAAAAAGAGAAGCAGATGCCGATTCGTGAACCTGACTTATTGATGATACTGACAGGAGGCCAGATGGCTTATACTCGCGCCGACGGAGTAAAGATTATTCCGTTAGGGGCACTGAAACCTTGATTTGAACAAAATGCGATGAGATACAGGGGCAAGGACATAGAGTTGATTGGCGAGAAGATGGTGTCGATGTCCTGGCGTTTCTGCTGGTCGGTGCTATGCCTGGATACTATTTTCTTTGGTTTCATATTGTCTCTTTCTGGATTTGTCTGCAAAGTTACTGTTTTCCCATGAAATACAAGCAATCATCGAGGAAAAGTTGCAAGGATAACCGCCAAATGGGATTTCAATTCCTCAAAATGAACCAACGTAGAACTTAACCAATTTTACATCTTACAAAGTACCACACATAGCAAAAAACGGTTAAGTTTGACTAAAAAATATACGCAATTTGTAAGGTATTCAGTAAATATTTGCTCAAAAGCCAAAATAAACGCACGAACTTAACCAAGTTTGGATAAGTTTTTGTATCTTTGCGGCAGAATTGGTTAAGCAAGGAGGTCAAGATATGAACGCAAACGAGATCAAGAAACTCTGCAGACTCGGAGAGAACAGCCGAGTGCAGTTCAAGCTCAGACTGGAGAATCCCGCAAAGATAGCTCCAGAGTTGGTGGCATTTGCCAACAGCAAAGGAGGCATATTAATAATAGGTGTAGAGGACAAGACAGGACAAATCATCGGGATCTCCTACGAGCAAGCCCAGCAAATGAGCACCCTCATCGGCCAAGTTGCCAACGAGTGGGTGAACCCGACCATCTATCTGGAGACTGAAACCATAGAGGTGGAGGGCAGGATAGTACTCGCCGTCCATGTAGCCGAGGGCATCAACAAGCCCTACAAGGACAAAAGCGGCAACATCTGGGTAAAGCAGAGCAGCGACAAGCGCCGCATCACAGAGAATGGCGAGATACTGGCCCTGTTCCAGGAGTCGGGCAGTTTCCGCCCAGAGGAGAAAGGCGTCAGGGGAACCTCGGCGGGCGAGATCGATATGTTCCTGCTCAACGAGTATGTGGAGAAGTTCTATGGCAAGCGGGCCGAGGAGTTTGGCGTGCCCATGGAGCAGTTGCTGAAGAACCTGCAGATATTGACGCCCGAGGGGCAGGTGACGCTGGCCGGCCTCATGTTCTTCGGCAAGCATCCAGAGATGTACGAGCCGTCGTTTGTCATCAAGGCCGTCTCATTCTACGGCAACGAGATGGGCGGGCTGGAGTATCGCGACAGCAAGGATATCTATGGTACCATCCCGCGGATGTTCAGCGAGGGAATCTCCTTCCTGAAGGCAAACCTCCACAGTCTGCAGGCCGGGCAGTCGTTCAACTCCATCGGCAAGTTGGAGATATCCGAGGTGGCTCTGCGCGAGATACTGCAGAATGCCCTCGTGCATCGCGACTATCTGCTTCAGGCTCCGATTAGAATCATGATCTTCGACAACCGGGTGGAGATAGTCAGCCCTGGCGGGCTGCCGAAGGGGGTGAGCGTAGAGAGCATCCAGTATGGTATGACCTGCCAGCGCAACAGCCTGATGGCCTCGTTTTGCGCCAAGACGATGGAGTATCGTGGGCTGGGCACGGGCATCTTGCGAGCCGTCAAGGAGGAGCAGGGCAACATCCGCTTCGAGAACGAGGAGGGCAGCCAGTTTAAGGTCATCATTGCCAGGCCGCGCGAGGTGTATGAGCCTTCCTACAGCCAAGGCAGTTTCGTGACGCAGGAGCCGCTGATAGAGCATTATGCTCCGAGGCGTAGCACTCCTATCCCCTTAGGCATGAGCAGTCGTGAGATGCGTGCCCGCTGCCCCAGCCTCCCTAAAGGCGAGGAGGAGAGTGCCTGCCGCCTGCTGTCTTTCTGCCAAACCTATCAGGGAATGCTCGAGATGATGGAGGCTACGGGCTATAGGAGCCGCACCAGTTTCCGCCGTCGGCTGCTGATACCGCTGATGGAGAGCGGACTGCTGGAGCAGGAGTATAAAGAGCGTCCCAATACGCCCAAACAGCGATACAGGAGCACCGTCAGTTTCCCCCGGGGTTAATATCCGTAGCATGCACACAAAGGGGCTAACCCTTTGTGTGCTAATCCTTTGTGTGCTCAATCACTTCTATTTTGAGTTTATCGGATGATGCCAATCGTGGCATCAGGTGTCCAGAGGTGCCGCAAGCCTACTCAAAAGTTCGATAAGAACTTGCCAGATGTCATCGATGGTGGACAGTTCCACGCGCTCGCTGGTGGAGTGGGGTTCCACGATGCGCGGACCTATGCTGGCTATCTGGATGCCTGGATAACGCTCCACGAAGAAGCCGGCCTCCAGCACGAAGTGCATCGCCACCATGCGCGGCCGCCAACCCAGCACGTCGAGGAAAGTGTCGGAGGTCGTCTGCAGGAATGCCGACTGCTGGTCTTCCTGCCAGGCGGGGGCCGACATCACGGTCTCGCTCGCGGCACCGGCTTCGCGCATCACATCGGCTATCCTCCGGCTAAGTTTCTCCATCTCGCTGTCGATGAAACTGCGGGTGTGGGTGGAGACGAAGATTGAGTCATCTTCAGTCATGATGCGGCCGATGTTGTTTGAGGTTTCCACCGTGTCCTTCATCGTGTCGCTCATCGTCACCACGCCCTGGGGAATCAGACTAAGGCATGACATCAGAGCCTCAAAGGCTTCGTCGTCGATGACGGTCTCTTGCGGCTCGCACGGACTGACGTTGCAATGCATGCCTGGGTCAGTGCTTCCGTATTTCTCTCCCAGCCATTGGTTGAGTGTCGTCTCCTGTTCCTTCATCTGTGCCTCATTCGCCGAGATGCATACCACGATTTCGCCGGAAGAGGCGATGGAGGCGTTGGCCTCGCCGATGTTGATGGAGGCGATATGGAAAGATGGAAGGATTGAAGAATTGAAAAGCTGGATCGCTGCGGTCACAGCGCTGCAACGGCCCTTGTTGATATCTACGCCTGAGTGACCGCCCCACCCGCCCTCAAAGCGGATGCAATACCAGTTGCCGCTCGGGGTAGGCTTGCGATGCGCGGGAATGCGGTGAAACTGCAGACAGGCTCCTGCGGCTCCTGTCGTGATGGTGTCGTAGTCCTCAGAGTCGAGGTTGATCACCTTACGGCCCACAAGGAAGTCGCTGCTCAGTTGCGAGGCACCCGACATGCCGTCTTCCTCGTTGGTGGTGGTAATCACTTCCAGCGGACCATGCACAATTTCGTTGCTCTCCAGCACTGCCAAGGCCATCGACAGTCCGATGCCGTTGTCGGCTCCTAATGACGTGCCGTGCGCCTTCATCCACCCATTGTCCACGTAGGCGTCGATAGGCGTGTTCAGCGGGTCGCTCATGCCTACGCACACCATGTCCATGTGGTTCAGCAGCACGATGGGCTCGGCATTCTCGTGGCCAGGCGTGGCGGGCTTGCTGATGACGACACAGTTCTCCTTGTCGCGCTTATAGGATAGGTGTAGCCTTTCTGCCGTCTGGCATAGATAGTCGGCTACGCGCCCTTCGTGGTGCGAAGGGCGTGGAATCCGGTTCAGTTCCTTGAATATCTGTAATACTCGTTCTGTTGTAGGTATCATATTTTCTCCTTATTATTATTTACTGTTCTGATGGCGGCACGAGAATGATGCTTTATGCCTCCTGCATCTCAGACGGCGAGTGGCCTCTGAACATCCAGCGCGGCATGTGATCCATATACTGCTCCATCCGCTGCATGGCTTCCTGATGGGTCAGGCTCTGCTCTGCCAGCAGGTCTTGCGACTCGGCGAGCACCACGTCTTCGAAATACGACTTGTAGCTCTTGTCGCCCATTCGCCTGTCGCCTTCTTGGCTGGCCTCCAGGCGTGAGTGGGCTACCAGGCAGTGCTTGCCGTCCTTGCCGAAGGGGTACTCTATCAGCGGGATGTCATCGGTGTCTTCCTCCAGGAAATACTTGGCCAGCGCGAAACTCTTGCCGGGGGCGATGCCGGCCTCCTCGGCAAAAGCGATAGAGCCATAGACCCGGTTGTGGGCCTCATCGTAGCCGCATGGCTGACCGTCGATTTGATTGATGAAGTCGTCAAACTCGAAGTCCTCCTGCCGAAGTCTGTAGAACGTGTCCTTCACTCCACAGCACCATGCGTCAACCAGATAGCACGCGAAACTGATTCTGCCGCCGGTGTGCTTCCGGCTCACCACCACGTATCCTTCGCCATGCTCAGTTATCCCGTCGGTGATATAACAATCGCCAAGCGTCAATGCCCGCATGCGCTGGCGTATGAACTGCTCGTCGGAGAGGAACTGAGAGGACCCTACGCTGTATAATCGGTCATTCTTCATATTTGACTGTCTAAAAACGTTCCGTGCCGCAAAATTACAAAAATAATCGCAGAATCTGTCGATTATTAATACTTTTTTGCTCAAATTCTTGCGTAATCCAAATATTTGTCATATCTTTGCCGCCGCTTTCACACTAAAAATCCTCTGTAGGGTTGCTGTCTGCTGGGAGACTTACCACCTCCACAGTGTCAGGCGAGGCCCGCATCTCCCAGAGAACGCATAACGGAAACAATTAACTGCTGTGCCCTGACCCGAGGGTGCGGTCTTGATGAAACAAAATGGGAACAAAAACGAAAATGACTCTCCTCGCCGCTATCGAGCAGGTGGTGGAGGCCACTGAGGGTTCTGGACTCAGCGAAGAATTGGAACAGTCTTTTTGCTCCGTGGCTTTGTTTGGAATAATGCGTACAATAGAACGAGTAGCCATATTTGTTTCTTGTTGAATGCTAGACAGTGTAGTAAAAGGAGTTGTTCCCTCACGACTGTGGTGCCCAACCCCACGGCAACTCGCCGTATGTAACCTGAACCCCCGATCCGTAGAATTCATGCCACACCTCTCTGATGTCGGGCCTCTCATCAGCGTCAATGCTGGCAAAGCAGGACTTTACGTATGCCAGCATCCACTCCCTTTCGTTGTCGATAGACCTTACAACAAGAAAGTTCTCATAACAGTAGCCGAATACATAGTTGTGCTCAAGGAACCCTACAAAATTTTTGCCGTCGCGAAGTATGCTGCCTTCTTTGAATATAAGACTGAGTGCTTGCTCGACTCTTGACTTCTCCATGATGATTGATTTTTAAAAAAAGAGTGCAGACAATGTCTTGCCTGCACTCTTTTAATATCACATTTATTACTTCACCTCCTCGAAAATAATTTGGATTGAAAATCAATAAGATACAGTAACGTGTCGCAAATATATCCCAATTTTTTGATAGCAGATAGTACGTAGGAATAAGC
>CAMVJQ010000092.1 GCA_947167845.1 uncultured Prevotella sp.
GCTGAAAATTTCTTTTAGAGAAAAGGATTTTTAGTTAAACATAGGCTTTTTTGATGCTGCTGCTCGCGAGAGTGGCAGCATCTTTTTTGGGAATGCCTACTTCTCAATGAGTACGACCGCATAGGCAGAGATGCCTTCCTCGCGGCCAGTGAAGCCGAGTTTCTCGGTAGTCGTGGCCTTGATAGATATATCATCCTCATCACAGCCACAGATCTCCGCCATGCAGGCTTTCATTGCGGGGATATGTGGATTCATCTTGGGGCGCTCGGCGCAGATGGTGGCATCGATATTGCCAAGGCGGTATCCCTTGGTGGCTATCAGTTCGATGGTCTTCTTCAGGATGATCTTGCTGTCCATCCCATCCGTCTCGTCGGCAGTATCTGGGAAATGATAGCCGATATCCCGCATATTGGCCGCTCCGAGCAGCGCGTCACAAATGGCATGCAGCAGCACGTCGGCATCACTATGGCCCAGCAGGCCCTTCGAATGTTCTATCTTGATGCCGCCCATCCACAGGTCGCGGCCTTCTACTAACTGATGGACATCGTAGCCCATTCCTACACGTATCTTCATCGTCTAAACAAGTCTTTTATGCCGTCCATATCAAAGGCAAGGGTGAAACGAAGTGTCTGGTCGAGCGGGTTTGAGCGGGCCGTAGAGATGACATAGCCCACATCGAGCGAGAACACGCTCATACGGAAGCCGCCACCCACGGTGAAGTACTTCAGATTACCCTTCGACTCTGCCTGATGGTGATAGCCGGCACGCAGCGAGAACTGGTCGTGATAGACATACTCCGCACCGATGCTCCACTGCACCTCTTCCAGTTCTTCCTTGAACCCGCCGGGGGCATCGCTGAAACTCTTGAATATACCACTGATGGAACTGACGTCGCTATATTCGCGGCGCACACGGTCCTGATAGTCGGTGTTCGACTCACCCTCCTGCTGCTTGGGCACCGTAGGAACGAGCAACTTATTCGCATCGGCAGCGATGGAGAAGCGGTTGTACTCGTCGACGGGAATCATCAGCGAAGCACCCAGGCGCATGTTAGCCGGCAGAAACTGGCTCTCCTCATCGCCGAAGAAGGATATCTTCGAACCCACATTGGAGATGTTCATACCCAGGCCCAACTGACACTCACGGCTGCCGAGCATAATGTAGTTGTTGTAGTACATCGCCAAGTCGGCGGCAAAGGCCGATGCCGGCTTGGAGTCCTCACTATAGTCATAGCGCAGGTCACTATAAATCCAGCGGATGGCGGCAGCCAGTGAGAACTTCTCGCTCAGCATCATTGAGTAAGCCACATCAAATGACATCTCATAAGGCTTCACCGTCATATCACTGCCGTCGTAAGTGTAGACCTCACCCAGTGAGAAATAGCGCAATGAGCCCGAGAGGGCGGAATAGTCACCAATACGATAGTAGCCCGACAGATAGGCCAGGTCGATGTCGCCCACCAGTTTGCGCAGCCAGGGCGTATAGTTCAGTGCCACACCTGCCCTGCTGATGCAGAAAGGATACTTGGCCGGATTCCAGTACTGCGAGGTGACATCCGGATCGGTTGCCACACCCACGTCACCCATGCCGGCTCCGCGAGCATCGGGTGCAATGGTCTGCGAGATGACGGCATGCTCCACAGGATTGAACATCATCTGGACATCGTCGTCCTCGGCAGAAGTGAATAGTGAATAGTGTATAGCGAACATCATCACTACCACCCTCAGCATCCACATATTTCTGATTTCTAATCTATTCATCTGTAAACTATAAACTTCAAAAACTATAAACTATAACGTTACAAGGCATTTATTTATTGCCTATCACTATCAACTTCTTGGCCTGAGTGGCCTGTTCTCCGCCGTCGCTGCTGACAGAGATGCGGTAGATATAGACACCAGTCATCAGCGGACGCCCGCCACTGATACTCAGATTCCAGTCCATGGTATACGTGTTGCCCGATGCCACGCCAGACTCTTTGTGCTTCCAGAGTTGGCGGCCTGCCGCATCGAAGATCTCGAGTTGTACGTCAAGCAGCGAGCCAGCCCTGTCGTGCGTAATAATAAAAGTGGTGGTGCCGCTGGCCGGATTGCGCGTACAGTCAACGCTGATGGTGCCCGCCTCACCCCTGACCACCTGGAAGGACAGTTCCGAGGTCGAGGAGTTGTTCATCACATCCCAAGCCCTGAACAGCAGTTTATGCCAACCTTCCGACAGTTCGGGTATGCTGTATTTCACCGTTCCGCTCCGATAGTCGCCGAAGTCGAAACTGAAGTAGTTATTCAGGTTGTAGGTCTTCGACATGTCTCCGTCGATGATCAGTTCCAAATCATGGCCGACACTGCTGCCCGAGGCATTGATGCCGCTGTCATCGTAGAGTTCTGCCACAAAATAGGGAGTCGTGTTCACCCGTCCGCCATTGGTGAACGAGGGACTGTTCAGATAACAATAGATACTGGGACCGATGGAATCGTTGGCGACGGCACCGCTCCCGTTCAGGATGAAACGGTCACAGAGTCCGTGGGCCTCCTCCGTCTTGTCACTGTTGACGGCATAGAGTGTGATGAGTCCTGAGCCTTCCGTATAACTGATATCCTTCGGTACTGCGAAGGTGAAGGCAAACTCGCCGCGCCTCACACTGTCGGAGCCGTGATAGATGGTCTTCGTGCGGTCCTGATAGACAAAAGGCACTTGTGCGCCTTCGTCGGTCGTATTGTTCAGTCGGCAGGTGATGGTCTCTTCCGCATCGCGGATAGTGGCGGACATGATGCCATTATAGTCGCCGGCTGTCGCCGCCCCGCTGAGGACGCGCCCTTTCACCTGCACGATACTGCCTGCTGAAAGACGGATCGTATCGCCAGTCACCACAGCCCGTCCGCCGATGCTGTCGACCACCATGTCAAGGGTCGGTGTCGCGAGGGCCAGGGCCGGGTCGCCCAATAGGGTGTACTGCAGTTTGTTAGGGGTCATGTCCTTCCCCTGACTCACCAGGTCGCACTTCGCCCTGCGCACGGCCTCGCCGATGGTCATGCGCTGTCCGTTCTCGTCTTTACCCAGGACATAGCGGGTGAAGGCCAGATTCATCGCTTCGTTGTAGTTGGCATAGACGGTACGAGTGGTGCCGAAGAAGGCAACGGCACCGCCCCGCTTGTTATACATGGCCGTCTCGCCGATGTTATCCTCCTGGCCGTCGAAAGGCATGATGTCGCATGAGGCCGTCATCCACAGTGGCAGGCGGAGCGAGGTGGCTTCAGCGAAATCCGGCGTCCGCAGCACAAACTCATGCGACATGCCGTAGGCTGCACCATGACCGGAGTAGTTCATGATCAGCGCACCCTCATTCATGCGCTGTTTGATCAGGCGGGTGACATCTGGATAACTGTAACCTGTCGACGACGATGTACGGGCATAGGCATCCCAGTAGATCTTCTCAACGGTGTATCCAGGATAACTGTCTTCCACCATTGTGGCCACACGGTCGGCCGTCGCCATGTGGGAGTTGTTGTTGCCGTCATCACCCATGATGCAGACGGTGTTCTGCCATTCGCCGGCATAGTCGTTATTGGCGTAACTGACGATCTTGTCCGTCAGCACTGTCGCATCGTCAAGCGTACGGGCCGTCAGCCGTCCGACGGCCACATCAGGCTTTCCCTGATAGGTTGTCGAAGCGCCTGATGTCTGCTCTATCATCTCCCCATCGTCCAGCAGACAGAAGAAGTCGTCGCTGACATAGCAACTGACTGCACTGAACGAGTTTTCGCTCTCGAAGCAGAGCAGGAAGTCGTCAGGATCATAGTTGCTCCAGTCGGAGGTAAGCATGCGGTTGTCCCAGGCACCGTCGCCGAAGAGCAGCAGGTAGCGGGGCATCTCTTCCTCCGTCTCCGCCCTGTCGTAAAGCATCTTCATATAGCGCCGATAGGCGGTGGCGTCAGGCGTGCCGCTGGAGAATTCATTAAACAGTTCGTCGGCAGGCACAATGCGCACCGTCAGCCCGTCGCGCTGCTCGTGGAGCGCCTTGAGCCGCTCTGCCTGACTGAGCCATTTCTGCGTGGTGGGGATAAGGATCACCATGTCCACCGGCTCGTCAGCGTGGTGGTCTTGGTTCGTGATACGATAGACAAATTCAGGCACACTCACCGACGTAGTAGCAAGATCATCCATCGGGAAAGGCTCCGGATAGGTCAGGGCACAATAGTCGAGACGCACCGTACCGCCCGATGTCTGCGTCACCTTCAGCGAGTTCTTTCCCACCTGCAGACTGTCGAGCCTGTAGGTCCAGATCATCTTTGCCCCGTGCGTATAACTGTCGAGCGACACTGTTGTTGATATTTTCCCCACCTCCACATCGTTCACACTCACCGTTGCCGCAAAACTGGCATCGTAACTCAGGGCCAGTGTCAGCGTGGCTGTTTTGGCGGGCGACAGGAAGGTGTATTCCTGGGGCGTGCCGATGGTATAGGCAGTCTTCTGAAAGAGATGACGCCCACCGTGATACCAGGCAAAGTCGTCGACCTCATAGAGCAGATGATAATTCTCGCTGGCGGGATAATAGAGAGCCAGGAAGTCCTCACTGCTCATCGTCAGAGGCTCGTCGTCGTTGGCCGTCAGGAAATAATAGCCATAGTCAGAATAGGGATTGCGTACACGCTCAAGTGCCTCCTTCGACTTCCAACTGACAGGCCCGACGCCATAGAAGATGCGCTTGCCGCCTATCGTGGCAGTGGGCACTTCACGCAGGTCGTCCGTCTCCGTCAGATAGTCACCCGTCAGTTGCTCCGGCTGCAAGGCACCGCCGTAACCATAGATCTTCACTTTCGAGGGATCGGAGAAGCCGGCAGACTTCACCAGGGCATCTGTCAACTGATAGAAGCCGCTCTCTGGAATCCGTATCTTCGCCCAGGAGCCCGACTGCAATATGGAGTGGGCGGCATAGCGTTCACTCGCGGACGCAGCCCTGGTCCTGGCCCTACTGACTGCCTTTGCCTGCACGTTCAGTTTAAAACTCACCAGTTTCTGGTATCTCCCGTCGCGGAACACCAGCGGAACGAACGACACATCCAGCACCCCTTTCTTACGCGCCACACCTACCGTCTGCCTCACCACAGGCAGTTCAGGCAACTGCTCAATCCCCCTTCTACTGTTAGGGTCAAGCAACTGCCCAATCCCCCTTCTACTGTTAGGGTCAAGCAACTGCCCAATCCCCCTCCTACAGGAGGGGTCAGGGGAGGTCAGAATCTCTCGACACTTTTTGATTTCCTCCTTCGACATCTCGACAAACTCCGGGTACTCGATGCTGACGGTGTAGACGGAGTCGGCATAGCGGGGGCCTAACGGCCTCTGCCAGGTGAAGACTGGCAACAACGAGTCAATCTCGACCTGACGAGCCGTCAAGTCGATGAACCCCTGTGCGCCAGCAGCCAGCCAGCCACAAAAGAGTACCAGACTCAATATCAGTCTTCTGAAACGTTTCACTGATTACAATAACGTAAAACGTAAGCACTTTATTGTAGAAGATGCTCTTTTGAGTGATTACTTGCAGTTAAATTCCAGCACCTTGCGCTCTTCAAGCCAGCCCTCCAGATGGTCGTCGATATGCACAGGGCCGACGCCAGCGGGAGTGCCGGTATAGAGCAGGTCGCCCGTCTTGAGGGTGAAAAACTGCGAGATATAGGCGATGATCTCGTCGACAGAATAGAGCATATCCGAGGTGCAGCCCTCCTGCACGGTCTGGCCGTTGATGTCGAGGTGGAAATGAAGCCGTTGCATACCTGATTCCTCGCAGACGGCATCCACATTTGTCAGCAGTCTCTCCTTCGGCACCCATTCGCCGATGGCGGCGGAGCCGTCGAAGCCCTTGCAGATGGTCCAGGGCTGTCCCGCCTCACTGGCCTTACGCTGCAGGTCGCGCGCCGTAAAGTCGATGCCGACGGTCAGCGCGTCATAATAGCGGTGGGCGAAGCGCACGGGGATGTTCTTCCCCAGGCGGCAGATGCGCACCACCACCTCTGTCTCATAGTCGATGCGGCCCAGATGGTCAGGAATGAAGAAGGGCTTCCCCTGATTGAGGATGGCCGAGTCGGCCTTGGTGAATATCACTGGCTGATCGGGCCGCTTGAGCGTCCCATGAAGTTCCTGATTATGAGCGGCATAGTTCATGCCAATCGCAAATATCTTCATAACATTCTGACTATTTCAGCGACAAAGGTACAACTTTTCCCCCAAAGCCACAAGAGAATCCTTATGTATTTTCCTCTCTACGAAATTTATATTCGCAAACGGTGAACATATATTCTCTGTCGGCAAACACATATCCGAAGCCGGCGAACATAAGTTCGCAGACTTTGTACAGAAAATATATAAGAGGATTGGTAAATCATAATAGGCTAAAGTGTCTATCGTTTTTTTTCGAGCAGATCTGTCATGCGCTCTCCGGCATCTGCCCAAGGAACCTGTACGCTGGCATACTTCCCGTCCGCTATCTTGCAACGGGGTATGCGTGCCTTGATGAACGCCTTGTATTGCCACATGTCCAGGTGTCAGGCACGACATTTTACTTGCTCAATTCACCTTCTGAATCACCACCTCGGAATAAGAAAAGAGCGAAGAAAATACCTTAGGAGTATGCACCATAGAGTGCAGACTTCCCCATAAAGGTATTGTGGCTTGTGGTGAGCCAAGAAGGTGTATGGATGGTCTGCACTTTCTTTGTGCTACAGAGTTTGTACAGGCATGTCTAAAAAAGGATAGTACAACTCCCCGCCCCCTATAACTCCCCGCCCCTATAAGGGGAGGGGTTAGGGGTGGGGTGAATCAATAAGGTTCGACCGATTAAAAAATAGGTTATGACCGTATCTTTCTCCTCCACCCCTACCCCCTCCTCCCAGGAGGAGGGGAGTCGGCTAGAGGAAGTCCTCCTCCCAGGAGGAGGGGAGCTGTTGATGGCTCCCAGGAGGAGGGGCACTTCC
>CAMVJQ010000093.1 GCA_947167845.1 uncultured Prevotella sp.
AGGGTTGCCGATATGGCTCAGT
This sequence comes from uncultured Prevotella sp., assembly GCA_947167845.1. GTDB lineage: Bacteria > Bacteroidota > Bacteroidia > Bacteroidales > Bacteroidaceae > Prevotella. The sequence continues at coordinate 23 of CAMVJQ010000093.1, forward strand.
TGGTAGAGCAACGCATTCGTAATGCGTGGGTCCCCGGTTCGAGTCCGGGTATCGGCTCAAGCGATTCAGAATCTCTTTTTCAGGTATAACTGCGGAATTAGCACATCGGTAGTGCACGGGCTTCCCAAGCCTGGGAGGCGGGTTCGATTCCCGTATTCCGCTCTTCGCTGAACAGCAGAAGGCATAAGTCTTAAATCGCACAGGAGGCAATTCCCCTGTGCGATTTACTTTTTACCTTCATCGCATATCAAACGCGATTCTTCGTCTGTTGCCCTCCGGTCGCACGGCGAAGTGTATCCAGTAGGTCGTGCCGCGCTTCTCCATGAGCAGTTCGTCCCAGTCGCGCTTCGTGCCGTCGGCGATGTCCACGAGGATGCCCGCATAGCGTATCATCTGCTCCGGGCCCATGCAGCGGATGTCGGCCGCGCAGCCCGTCAGGTGGTTGCTCGTGCGCGAGCCGCCGCACTTGCTGTTCACCTCCTCCGAGCGATATGCGCTGTTGATAATCACCGGGATGTCACGGCATTCACTCCCCCTCCTACAGGAACCATCATGCCATTCAATTCCCCTCCTACAGGAGGGGTTAGGGGAGGTCACATCTGCGGCAATGGGGTCATGGGAGGTCACCCCCTCCCCATACAGCCTATTGTACGAGTAGCGCAGATCCTCCAGCCACCCCTCGCAGAGGCGCTTCAGGTTCCCGATGGCCACTCTCGGCGGGATGTTGCCGTCCTTCGTGTGATAACTCGTCTTCGTCATCTCGCCTAAGGTGAAGTGTGGCGATAAGCGAACGCCATCGAACTTGTTCGTTTGGCTGAGTGTAGCCACACTCGGCGAAGCCAAGTGTGGCGAGAGTTTCGTCTGTTTGTTGATTTCTACTTCTTTCATAACTTTGATAATTTCAGTTTATATGTTTCCGTCTTACAGTAGCATCCGCTTGCGTCGTCGTAGACTATATAGCCACGCTTTATCCATTGCCGTAATGTACTTGTATCGTCTCCTTTGCGGCCCTGTCCATTCCGCATTTGCCGGTATTGCTCTCGTGTAAACTCGTCAGGCAGCAGTTCCAGCATGTTCCGGGGGCCCGCCTGCCTCTGAATCTCGCTCTCCTCATGCAACTCTTTCTCCAGTTGCTGTCCGAAATAGAGCATCTTGCACCAGAGGTTATACTGCTCCGACCATCGCACGAACTCTGCTATCTCCTTCGACCATCTGTAGCCGTGAGCCACGTATAGCACCATGCCCTTGAGCCACGCTATCACGTTGGCCCGATACGACAGGATCCTGTAGGCCTCGCTGTCGTAAAGACGGGCCACGTCGCCGTTCTGCTGCTTCATCTCCAGAGCCAGCCGTTTGGCCGGCAGGCATTCTATCAGCCCGCTGGCGGCCTCAAGGCGCTCGATATAAGGCTTCAGTTCTTCGGCGAAGGTGTGGTCGTAGATGCCCTGTATAGGGTCAGAGTCGTCATCATTATCCTTGATGATAGTGGCCACATCCAGTCGGCTCACCGTGCCGTCGTTCACCATCTTATAGAAGAAGCGGCGCGCGTTTGGCGGCGTCGTTGAGGCGTTGAAGTTCCACCTCAGTGGGGCTATTCCCGACACGGAGTCGGCCCCCACCCGCTCCTGTCCTGCCAGCGCGTTGTCGAAGGCCTTGCGGATAAGCAGCCCCACCTCGTCGGCTGTGCCCTTCGATGTCACCTTTTTCAGCGCCTCTATCTCGTCCACGTGGGTATAGACGAACCGCCCGCCGTTGTTGCTGACGTCCACGATGCGCTGGTTGAATACGGCGTCGGTCAGATTGTCTATCAGCAACTGTATGCAGATGTCGGTCGGGCGCGGGTCTTTCTTCTGCCTAGCCCCCGGGTTCTTCTGCTTCCACTCTGCCTCGCGCTGTCGGTTGGGGATGTCCCTTTGCCGGATGTCCTCCACGATATACTCGATAGGCTTTCCGATAGAGCCCTTGCCGATGCTCTGCCCGCCAATGAGCACATTCATGAAAGTCGGCTCGTGCTCCACATTGTCCCAGTAGCGGAACTTCGCACCGTGCATGTGCGCTCCCAGCGCGGGGAACACGGCACTCGCCACAGCGGGCTTATAGAGCGGGGGCACGTTGCTCGTCAGCAGTCTGATCAGCGGCGGCAGCCTCTGCGGCAGCGGCGGCGGAGTGGTCATCGTGCCCCCGCAAGCCTGAACGACCGTGGCCGACCTCATCGCCGCCAGCGTCTGCTTCAGCCGGTAGGCCATTCCCTTTCGCGGCTCCTTCAGGGCGTTCTCGATGGTCTGGCGGTATTCGGCCAGATCCTCAGCCGAGCAGAAGTCCTTGCCGTCGGGTGTCTTTGTCATCCAATAGTTTGGAATCACCGCGAGCAACTTCTCCAAGGAATAGCCGCAGATGCCGCGCAGGGTGACGGCCAGTTCGAACGTCAGCGCGTTGCGGTCGCCCTCCGAAGGCTGTTTCCCGTCGTTGTACAACTCCCAGTATTTGCGGATGATGTCGCTGAACAGCATGCCTTTGTAGGCAGCCTCCGGGTCATGGCCGACAGTCTGTGCATTGTCTTCTTTTTTACTGTCACACTGTAACGTTGTCACGCTCTTCTCTCCTTTCAGCCCCGCCTTCTCCCAGGGTCGGTAGTGCTTGTCGGCCTTCTTGGCCTCCGGCGGCACCTCCTCCGCCCCCGTCTGCTCGCGCTCCTTCAGCCGTTCATACTCCTCGGCGCTCGCCTCCACCGTCAGCGGCTCCTCGAAGATGGCATCGTCCAGATAGAACAGGTTGTCGTCGGTGGCAGGGCCGGTATAGAGGATTCTGGCCAGCCCGCGGGCGTTGGTGTCGTATTCCGTCCTCGTGGCCATGCTGAAGGCATACTGGCACTCGCGCACCGTCCTGCCCGGCGTGCGGCGGCACACGGCGTGCAGACCGTAGCGGGCGGAGCCCGACAACTCCAGCAGCCCTATCTCGTCCTTCCGGGCCAGTATCACCTCCTTCAGGCGTGCCTGCTCCTGCGGGTCGCCGCAGTCGATGTCGTGGGCGAATGTCGACGAGGGGTGGCAGCAGCCCTTCACCACACCGTCGGGCAGCAGGTCGTTGTAGTTGAACTGTCTCTGCCTTCCCTTGGCCGTCTCGTCGCCGCCGCGCGCGTCGTAGAAGCACTTCACGTTCCCCGGCTCGTTTCTCAGGGCGATATACTCAGCCCTCGTGGTGACGGGGCGGGCCAACTTGGCCCCCTTCCCGTCTTTCTGATACACCAGACTGATCATAGGCAGTATCCTTTCTCTTTCAGATACCCGATGATCTCCTTCACGCCCCTGCGGAGCACGCCGGGCAACTCCTGGCGCATCTCTGACGGCACCACGAACGTCACGCGGTCGTTGCCGTCGGCCCCGAACGAGAGCCCGCCGTAGTCCACCTTCAGTTCCGGCTTCCGCCTCACCCTCGGCTTGCGGGTGAAGTCGAACGTCCCGTTACTCAGCATCTGGCCGTAGCCCATGCCGTGAAACGGCTCCACCAGTCCGGCCGCCGGCGACTCAGGCATCACCTGCACGTAGTCCATTCCCGTCTCTGTCCTGCTGACGGCCACCAGGGCGGTCAGCGTCGTTGTCCTGTTCTCCTTGTTGGCATTCATCACTCCTCCCGCTTTCTGAGCAGTTCTGTCGCCACGATATCCATATACGTCTGTCATAAAGTTGTAAGAAATTTTAAGTTGTTAATACTAAAGATTTATATAAACGGATCCGAATGTCTTTTCATACATCTCCCTGATCGTCTCGATGCTGCGGTGCACGACGGTCAGTCCGCGCTGCCTGGCCATGCTCTCCTGCTGCCTCACCCGCATGACATACCGCAGATACTCCACTCGCTTCACGCGGCCTTCGCCGCTGCCCGCCGCCTTCATCTGGGGGTTCATCTTCCACTGGTCGCACAGTCCGTAGCGGCTCACCCGCTTGCGGTGCAGCGCGCACATCCGCGACTTGCTCAGTCGCAGGCAGTCCTTGTTGGCGCACGTCATACAGGCCTTCATCACGCTGATGCCATACCCGTTTTCCACTGTCACTTTCGTTTTCATATTCATTTATTCTTTTTTACTAAAATTGTTTGCAATTCAGGTTTGTCATTCTCGTTGTCGATCTCGAAATCTGGTGCAAATATAGGCACAAAAAAAATGCACGCCCAATAGTTGGGGGTGCATCAGAAACTATTTCAGAATGTTCAGAAACTATTTCAGAAACTCTTCTTCACTGACCTTGCAATTTATGATTTCTTCGTTGATTTTTTCCATCAAGAGCAATACGCGCTTTGGCGCCCCGCTCTCAGCCCATTTGCTGATGGGCAACTTCATATAGGGGTTGTTGCTCAGCGTCTTTTGCACAGTTCCAGCGTGGCATTCATAATCCAGCCCGGCGGTCAGCGGTTCCAGTTCGCGTTCAAACTGGCTCATGTTGTCCGGATAGCCATATCTGTCTCTGCCCAGACAGAACAGCACGGCGTAGGCGCTCTGCCCCCACAGGAATTCCTGCACATTGTTTACTAACCGCAAAAGCATCTTTCTATCCATCTTGATGTCCTCTTGCTTTTCCGTTTCACTCTTACCGTTATTATATATATTGCCGTTCATCTCCATGATGACCTGCCCTATCGTCACGTTTCCCTTCGTCAACTCCCGAATCAATTCCTTTTTCATCTCGTCGCTCATAGCCGCCCTTCTCCTTTATGGTCATTATACTCCATTATCAACTGCGCTATCTCCCTCTTCGCCAGACTCTCGATGTCGAGCCTTATCTCGTCGATGCAGACGATGGTGATGCGAGGATTGCGCCACTTGCGGCAGATACGTCTGAAGATGTTCCTTACCTTCTTCTTGAATGCAGGATCGCACTCTGCCCGTGCGACCCCGCGATGACTGCCGGGCAGTCCGTCTTGTGTCAGATGTTTCATTTGTACAAAATTTGTTAGTTAAAATAGAGTTCTTTTGGTCTGATTTTTCAGAATCCGCCTTCAAAGTTACAGCGGGGGGTGTACCAAAATCGCATACACCCCCCGCCGTTTTTAAGTTTCTTCGTACAATTTAACACTACTTTTGTGTTTTTCCCGTATTTTCTCCGCCAGATGCTGCGGTTCCAGCACTTTTATCCTGTCGCCGCGCTCCATCAGTTTCCCCTCGAAGTCGAGCGTTGGGCGCAGATAAAGTTCGAAGTCGCTGTAGTCGTCGCCTACGGCTATCTCCCTTTGCGAGTGGTGCAGTTTCAGGTCGCGCAGATATTGAGGCTCCGTGCCGAATGCCCTGATGACTATTCGCTCCGCCTCCTTTCTCTGGTCTAAGACCACGCCGAAGCAGTCCTCAAAATATTTTTGTGCGTCGAATGCAGGGTCGATGGTGAAGTGTTCTCCCGTTTTCTCCACACTCTTCATCCTGTCGAGTGCCAGGAGTATCATAAATCCGTCGCTCTTCCTTCCCAGCAGAAACCACCGCTGGTGATACTGCTTCATGCAGTAAGGCTCCACTCTGTGTGTCTTGACATCAGCATCCTCATAGCGCTTGTAATCGATGTCGATAACCCGGCTCTTCGACATCGCTTTCAGAATCGGTTTCATAAAAGTGCCGGCCGACGGGTTGGGCTCCAGCAGTATGCGTTCGCTCAGATGCTTGTTCTCCAGCAGAGTCAGGTCTATCGAAAGCGCGTTCATCAGCAGTCCCTCTATTCTGCTGGCCTGTGCCAGCCTCTGGTTCTCGATATAGTAGCGGTACTGCTTGTCGCAGGCAATGCTGATGCCGAAGAGCGACTCTATCTCATCCCTGTAGTTGTTGAAGGTCTGCCTGGGCATCGGGTTGCCGTTGCTCAGGCTCTCTTCGGCCATCCACATCTCGTTGATCATGGCCCGCGTCAGAGGCCCGTAGAGTCGGATGGTGTCATACAGCCACACGTAGGCCCTTATCATCAGCGCTAGTTTCATTAGTGATTATTTCCCTTCTCCATTATTGCGGCTCAGTTTTTAGCAGAAAGAGGCGCGGCACACCAAGATACCAACAAAACACCTCAGGGGCTGCAATCCCATCACGTAATGCTGAATACCACCTGTGCCCACGCCTCCCGATGGAGTGTGAGCAGGCAGCCTCCGACTTACGTGAATCCTTTTAGTTTGCAGCTTTGAGGTGTTACGGATAAGCTTTTGGCGCTCTTTCTATGTCAGTGACTATAATCAGTCATAGATTTTGTCAGATTTGTTGGCACAAAGGTACGGAATAAATCTGAAATCTGCAAATAAATCGGGCAAAAAAGTCACAATCAGGGGGGACAGGTCTTTGATCTTTTTACTGAAAGACAATCAGAGGTCTGTCCCATTGATCTTCTGACGCCATCGGCAATGACAGCTGAACGGGAAAAAAGCTCTCTCACATGAAATATTCCTCCAAAAGGAGTGATTTTCTCAGATTTTATTTGTACCTTTGCCACGTCATTGATGATTTTGCTTGTCGTTAAACGCAGCACTAAGGTAAGTGAAAAATCTGGCATGGCAAAATCCTGAGCCGCTCGGCTTTGCCGCTTCGCGCGTCGAAGAACTTTTTGTTGCTCAGGAACTTATAAATAATGTTAAACTAAAATGCTGCGGAATTTAGGTCAATGAAGAAAATTGCGTGTTTATTTTTGGTATGTGTGTCTGCTGTTATGGCAGTTGCACAGGGGTATCGGAATGATTTTATT
>CAMVJQ010000094.1 GCA_947167845.1 uncultured Prevotella sp.
CTCCTTAACATTTATTAAGTGCCTCATTCTTGGTTTTGTCTTAGAAATCCCCACGACTAATAAGTTTCTTGATGTTGTGTCGCGCTATTGATGGTGGAGTTGCTCCAACCACTCCTTGGGCGTCATGCCGGTGGAGGCCTTGAAGGTGCGGAAGAAAGTAGACTCGTTGGCGAAGCCGGCTTCGAGGTAGAGCGATGAGACTTTCTTCTTGGGGTTGGTGCGCATCAGTTGCTGGGCATGGCGGACACGGTAGTCGTTTACGAAGTTCGAGAAGGTGGTGCCCTCGCACTGGCGGATGCAGTCGGAGACGTAGCGGTTGTTGGTGCCCAGACGGACGGCTACGTCGGTCACTTTCAGTTTGATGTTCTTGTAGAGTTGCTCCTGCTCCATCAACTCGTTGATGCGCTGCATGAGGTCTGTGGTGGACTCGGTACTGCCGATGGCCGTCGCTTCGGTGGAGGCTTCTGCCAGTCTGAACGCCTTGTGCCGACGGTACTTTCGAACCAGGAAACCGGCAACGGCGACTGTGACTGCAGTAAGGAGTGCTGCCAGCCATCACCATAGATGATTGCTCTCTGACAAGTTGGTTGTGCCGTCGCTGATGCACAGCACGTAGGCATGGGCGGAAGGGGAAAAGTTGCTGACAGCCGTCGTCAGTCCGCCAGCCATCAGCAGGTTGCCTTCAGGTGTCAGCACGGGGGTATATTCGGGCATGTCGTGCATCGGGTCTGTATAGTAGAGCGTCAGGGGGGCGGACCTGCCTTCGCTGGCTTCGGCATAGTCGATGCGGAGCACGTAGTGGCGGAATCCTTTCTCTGGCCGGGTATGCGCGTCGGCATTGACTCCCACCAGGTAGGCCCTGCCGTGCGCTTGGTCTGCGATAATAGCCGAATAGTACTCGATGCCTCCCCATCGGGTCTTCATCGGCACGGGGCAGACAGTGGGCAGCAGCGAGACGTCGCCGTTCTCAATCTTCGCGATGGCCACCTGGCTCGTGCTGTCGCGAACAGGGAAGAGGTAGGCATAGACGCCTCTGGATTCGTCGCCGATGAAACTCTCGGCATTGCGATGGCTGGTGCAGCCAAACGGATGCCACGTCTCTAGCAGGGGGATGCTGACGGCCTCGCCCCTCAGCCTGTCGGCCGTGCTGCTGTGGAGTGAGTCGCCCTTGGTGTTGAAGCCGCTGAAGACGATGGCATTATCCTTGGCCGTGCGGAATATGAACGGTCTGGAACGTCCCTCTGCCACATCTTTTATATATGTAAAGTGCTTCTTGCCGTCGAAGACCTCGATGCCGTCGTTGTGATACCAGTTGCCGGCAATCACCACGCTGCCGCTGTCCAGTTCCAGCCCGGAGGCGCCTGCACGCTTCTGTTCCATACTTCCGAAACCGTCGAAGGTGTGGCTTAGCGGGTCGTACATCTCTGCCAGGAAGGTCTGCCCGATGCCGATGGGCTCAGAACTGCCTCCCCCACAGATTACGCAGATTCTCTCAGATTTTTTTGGTTCGAATCAGAGGCAGACGGCGTTTAACAAGCAAAATGCGGGTCGCCCGCCCTGTCAGCCCCCCTTGATGGCAAAAGTTGCCGTATTCTTAGCATTCCTTTCACTCCAGCGGAATCTCAGGGTGCTGCACAGCCAGGGGCAGCCCCTTCTGCGAGAGGTAGAACATGTAGAGGATGACGGGCTTCTTTCCTCTGTTCTCACCGTGGTGGATGGTATTTACCATTTCCACGACAGGCTCTCCCTCGTGGACGACTTTCTCCTTGCCGTCCTGTCCGATGATGGTCAACTCGCCCTGCACCAGTATGCCGTAGTTCATCACGGGATGATGGTGCCAGCCGAGTTTCTGGCCTGCGGGGAACACATACTTCATCGCCACGAGTTCGGGCCGACCCTGCAGGTAGTCGGGCAGTTCGACGCCATCCCAACTCTGCGAGGTGCGGATCAGTTCGGTTGATTCCACTTGCTGCACGGGATTATCCTCCTGTGCCTTCGCCTCTTTGCAGGAGGTCAGTGAGATACTCATTGTCGTTGTGCCGCAGATGACGAGGATGGCGGCAAGCATCCATTTGCAAGTCATTTTCATTGTCTTTGCTTTTTTATTGATAATAAATTTTCACATCATCTAAAATGCTGAGGCCTTCAGGCGGAGACCCGCCTTCTCGTCGATGCCGAACATCAGGTTCATGTTCTGCACGGCCTGGCCTACTGCTCCCTTCAGCAGATTGTCGATGCATGAGGTGATGAGCAGTTTGTTGTCGTATTTCTCCACATGGACGAGGCACTTGTTGGTATTCACCACCTGTTTCAGGTCAATGGGCTTGTCCACATAGTGGGTGAAGGCAGCATCCTGATAGAACTCCTTATAGACCTCAACGATCTTCTCAAGGCTGGCTTTTGTTCGTACCACTTCCGTTGCAAAGATGCCACGGGCAAAATCACCACGGTAGGGGATAAAGTCGATGTCGACTTCCAGTGAGCCTTGTGCCTGCTCCAGTGATTGGCGGATTTCGGCCAGATGCTGATGGGTGAAAGGCTTGTAGATGCTCAGATTGTTCTGGCGCCAGGAGAAATGGGTGGTGGCACCGGGCTTCTGACCTGCGCCTGTCGAACCAGTGATGGCATTCACCGAGACGTCATACTTCAGCAGCCCCATCTTGGCAGCCGGCAGCAGGCCGAGTTGGATGCAGGTGGCGAAGCAGCCGGGATTGGCCACGTGCTGAGCCTTCTGGATGTCTTCCTTGTTGATTTCCGGCAGACCGTAGACGTAGTCGTGGCCGCCCTTGATGCGGAAGTCCTGAGCCAGGTCGATGATCTTCACATGGCTGGGGATGGCGTGCTCCTTGAGGAAGGCCTCGCTCTTGCCGTGACCGAAGCAGAAGAAGAGGACGTCGACATCCTCGAAAGGCATCTCGCTTGAGAATTTCAGGTCTGTCTCGCCATAGAGCCCCTCATGGACTTCTGCCACGGGGTTGCCCGCATTACTCTCGCTATTGGCAAAGACAATCTCTGCCTCGGGGTGGTTCAGCAATAGGCGGATGAGTTCTCCGCCTGTATAGCCTGCTGCGCCTAATATACCTACTCTAATCATATCGTGTTCTTTCATTTGTCACGGATTACACGGCTCTCTTTGAGAAACACGGCTTTTCTGTGCGCAGCAAGCCGCGTCTTTAGAATAAAGCCGTGTAATCCGTGCCTTATTTTTATCTTTGTTCGTCCTTGTGGATGCCGTAATACACTCTCAGGGGAGTCGAACTGACCTTGATGAAGCCCTTGGCCTCGTCGGCAGTCCAGCCAGTCTGCGTCTCTCCGTACTCACCGAGTTTCGACTTCGTCAGGTCGTTCTCTGAGTCGATGCCGACGGTCTCGAAGCCATAAGGACGGAGTTTCAGGATCGAGGTGCCTGTCACATTACGCTGTGATGAGGTCAGCATGGCCTCGATATCGGGCATCACGGGCTCCAGATACTGGCTCTCGTGGAGGAACATGCCGTACCAGTTGGCCACCTGGTCCTTCCAGTACTGCTGCCACTTGGAGAGTGTCGACTTCTCCAGCAGACGGTGCGCTTCGATAATCAGTTTCGGTGCTGCTGCCTCAAAGCCTACACGGCCTTTGATGCCGATGATGGTGTCGCCAACGTTGGCATCGCGGCCAATGGCATAGGAGGCTCCGATTTCCTCTATCTTCTGGATGGCCTTCACACGGTCGTCGAACTGCTCGCCATTCACGGCCACAATCTCACCTTTTTCGAAGGTAATCTTCAGCGTGCATTCCTGTTCCTTGGCGGTCACATGCTTCAGATAGGCATCCTCAGGCAGTCCCTGTGTCGGATCGAGCAACTCGCCGCCGCAGATGCTGGTGCCCCAGATGCCGACGTTGTAGGAGTACTTCAACTTGGTGAAGTCTGCAGAGAAGCCGTGTTCATTCAGGTAGTCAACCTCTTCCTTACGGGTGAGTTTCTGGTCACGGGTCAGTGTGATAATCTCCACGCCTGGAGCCATCACGAGGAAGGTCATGTCGAAACGGATCTGGTCGTTGCCTGCTCCCGTAGAGCCGTGAGCGATGGCATCGGCACCGATCTCCTTGGCATAGCGGGCGATGGCGATGGCCTGGAAAATACGCTCACTGCTGACCGAGATGGGGTAGCAGTTGTTGCGCAGCACGTTGCCGAAGATCATATATTTGAGTGACTTGGCATAATACTCCTGCGTCACGTCGAGGGTTACGTACTTCACGGCACCTAGTTTGTAGGCGTTCTCTTCGTTGGTCTTCAACTGCTCAGCGCTGAAACCGCCCGTATTGGCACAGGCTGCATAGACGTCCCAGCCCTCCTGGGTCAACTTCATCACTGTGTAACTGGTGTCAAGCCCACCAGAAAAGGCTACTACAACTTTCTTCTTACTCATATCTCTTTATTTTTTACTTTTTTACCTTTCTACCTTTTTACCTTTCATTTCCCCCGTCAATCTTCTTGATTCTCTCCAGCACCTCGTCGGGAATCTTGGCGGGCAGATGCTCCGTCGGGTCATAGAGCATGGCCGTACAGATACAGTATTTGCGGCCCGTGCGGTGCAGTACGTCCACGTTGACGCAACCCTCGCAGCCTTTCCAGAAGGCTTCGTCTTCCGTCAGGTCGGCGAACGTGACAGGCTGGTAGCCCAGTGCTGTGTTCATCGCCATGACGGCGGCACCGCTTGTCAGCGAGAATATCTTGGCGTGTGGCCAGCGGGTACGGGCCAGGGTGAAGGTCATATCCTTGATGCGCTTGGCTACGTGATGACCGCGGAAGTCAGGATGCACAATCAGACCAGAGGTTGTCACATATTGCTGGTTCTCCCATGTCTCGATGTAACTGAATCCGGCGAAACGGCCGTCGCTTGTCAAGGCGATGACGGCCTTGGCCTCCATCATCTTCTTGGTCAGATACTCGTGTGTCCGTTTGGCAATACCTGTGCCGCGTACTTTGGCAGCCTCGGCAATTGTGTCCAAAATGGTGTCGACGTACTTCTCGTGCTCCGGTCCGGCTACTAATACTTCAATTTCTGTTTCTTGTTCCATTATATAAATAGGTGTAAATCTGTGTAATCTATGGCTTATCTCATGTTGGGCACCACGTCACTCAGAGCCTCGATGACTTTTTGATGTGGCACGTCCTCCTTGATGACGATGAAAATGGTGTCGTCGCCAGCGATAGTCCCGATGATTTCGGGGATGTCGCTATTGTCAATATTCCAGGCAATGCTGCTGGCATACCCTGGACGGGTCTTGATGACTCCCATATTCCCGGAGAAGTTGATGGCAATGAATCCCGGTACCCGCATCATGTCGCGGATGCTGTTCGGGGTGCTGACGCGCTTGTACATCGTGTCGTTTGGAAGCACGTAGACGTAGTTGCCGCTCATGGAGGCGGCCTTAGCCACTTTCAGTTGCTTTAAGTCGCGGCTCAGTGTGGCCTGCGTCAGTTTGAAGCCCTCTTTCTGCAAGGCACTCAACAGTTCGTCCTGACTGCCCAGTTGCTGGCTCGATATGATCAGGCGAAGGGCTTCTAATCGGTTGTTCTTAACTTTCATCTCGGTATATTTATTCAAAATCCGGGTGCAAAGTTATACAAAACTTTGCACCCGGCCAAATAAATCTGCATATTTTTGCAGGAAAGCACGGATATAGTGCCTCCGCTTATCTGCTCATGTCGAATCCTACGCGCACACCATCGTATTTTTTGCTCAATTCACCGATGGCCTGCAGGTTCGCATTTCCACTCAATGCCGACATCGCCTGAAGCACTGTCAGCAGTTTGCCAGCCTCGAACAGGATCGAGATTCCGCCCACTTCTCTCTTGGTATAGCAATTGACTGAAAAAAGGAGGGCTTTAAGTTTAATCTGCTGGCTGGCCTCGTCGAATGTGTAAGTGCCGCTGAAAGGGGTGCCTGCGATATTTGCCGAGAATTTGCCATCCTGACTGAAGGTGATGGCGGTATTGCTGCTTGAGACGCCTACCTGCTGATAATATGGTAGCAACTTCTCCTCAATCTGGGCAGCCGCCACCTCGCCACCGGCTTTTGCCAGGAGGTTCTCGCTGGTGAATGCGCAGCCAGGGCCTTTGTAGTTCCAGGTGCCAACGAGGTTTGCTGCTGATACCTTGTCGAGACCGATAACACTGGTGATGGCATTGACCACACTGCCGTTGGAGATGGCACCGAGTACCTGATTCATGTTCCCGCAACTGGCTACTGCCAAGCAGACGAGACCAATTAGTACAATCTTAATCTTTTTCATTTTGTCTGTTGTTTATTTCCGTTTTCTATTCGGCTGCGAAATTACAACTATTTTTCCAATAACCCAAATATTTTCTACGAATAAGTAAAAAATGGGGTTTAATGGCTTCCCTTATATTTATTTAATAAGGTGTAACCCTATTTTGGTCTTGATTTTCGTCAAGAGTGGAAGAAAAAGTTGTATGAAAAGTGAAAAAAGTCGCGAAAAGTTTTGGTGGTTCGGAAAAAAGCAGTACC
>CAMVJQ010000095.1 GCA_947167845.1 uncultured Prevotella sp.
CTACAGGAGGGGTTAGGGGAGGTCACAAATTGCAAATGATTTTTGGGATTGACCCACAATTTCGTTACGATATGGCCGACCAGTTGATATTGGTTTTGCGGAGTTGGCGCAGACGTGCCCATAGCAGTGCATATTTCTCCGACTGACATTCCGGGTCGTCGTCAATTATTTTCTGTGCCTCGTCGCGGGCCATCTGCACCAGTTGGCCGTCGCGGGCGATGTCGGCTATCTTCAGGTCGAAAGCCATGCCGCTCTGCTGGGTGCCCTCCAGGTCACCTGGCCCGCGCAGTTTCAGGTCGGCTTCGGCGATGCGGAAACCATCGTTGGTGTCACACATGATGTCGATGCGCTTGCGGGTGTCCTCGGATAGTTTGTAGGGCGTGACGAGGATGCAGTACGACTGGTCGGCACCGCGTCCCACGCGTCCTCTCAACTGGTGCAGTTGCGAGAGTCCGAACCGCTGGGCGTCGAGGATCACCATCACGGAGGCATTGGGCACGTTGACACCCACCTCAATCACGGTGGTGGCCACGAGCATCTGCGTCTCGCCACTCACGAAGCGCTGCATCTCCTCCTCCTTGTCCTTCGGCTTCATCCGTCCGTGCACCTTGCTCAGACGGAATTCGGGGAAGGCTTGGCGCAGCACCTCGAAGCCGTCCTCGAGATTCTTCAAGTCCGACTTCTCGCTCTCTTCTATCAGCGGGAATACAATGTATATCTGGCGTCCCTCGCGTATCTGCTGGCGGATGCCGTCGTAGAGCGAGGTCATGCGGGTGTCGAAAACGTGGGTTGTGCGCACGGGCTTTCGGCCTGGGGGCAGTTCGTCGATGACGCTCACGTCCAGGTCGCCGTAGAGGGTCATGGCCAGGGTGCGGGGGATGGGGGTGGCTGTCATCACCAGCACGTGCGGAGGATTCAGGCTCTTGCTCCAGAGTTTGGCGCGCTGGGCCACGCCGAAGCGGTGCTGCTCGTCCACCACCACGAAGCCGAGTCTGGCGAACTGCACGGTGTCTTCGATGACGGCGTGCGTGCCCACCAGAATGCGGATCGTGCCGTCCATCAGCCCCTCCAGCACTTCCTCGCGCCGCTTGCCCTTGACGATGCCCGTCAGCAGAGCCACGCGCAGGTCCATACCGTCGAGCATCTGCGTGATGGTCTGCAGGTGCTGTTCGGCCAGGATCTCCGTAGGTGCCATGATGCAGGCCTGATAGCCGTTGTCGATGGCGATGAGCATCGACATCAGTGCCACGAGCGTCTTGCCTGAGCCCACGTCGCCCTGTAGCAGACGGTTCATCTGCCGTCCGCTGCCCATGTCCTTGCGTATCTCGCGGATGACGCGCTTCTGGGCTTCCGTCAGGGGGAAGGGCAGATGGTCGTGATAGAAGGTGTTGAACACCTGGCCGACATGCGCGAACACGTAGCCTCGGTATTTGCGCCGCTGGTCGCTGGCGTACCTTAATATATTCAGTTGTACGTAGAAGAGTTCCTCGAACTTCAGTCTGACGCGGGCCCGCTCCAGGCTCTTGGCGTCCTTGGGATAGTGGACGGTACGGAGGGCTTCGTCGCGGCTCATCAGGTGGCGCTCGGCGGTGATGAAGTCGGGCAGCGTCTCAGGCAACGGGGGCAGCCTGTCGATGAGCGTCTTGGTGAGTCGCTCTACCGCGCGGGAGGAGAGACCTGCTTTCTTCATCTTCTCTGTCGTATTATAATAAGGTTGGAGCCCCATCTTCACCCCGATTTTACCCTCCCCGTCTGAAGGAGAGGTCAGGAAAGGAGCGGCTTCGTCGAGGTCGGGGTGGGTGAAGTTGATGCGGTTGTTGAAGACGGTTGGCTTGCCGAAGACGAGATACTGGGTGCCGATCTTGTAGTTCTGCTTGGCATATTTGCCGCCGTTGAACCAGGTCAGGTCGGCGACGGCGGTGCCGTCGGTGAAGTGTGCCACGACGCGCTCCTTGCGCGGCCCCATCTGGAAGGTCTCGAAACTCAGTATCTTGCCCACCACCTGCACGAAGGGCATGTCGCCCGTCAGTTCGTGGATGGTGTAGACCTTCGAACGGTCTACGTACTTATAAGGGAAATATTCCAACAGGTCACCATAGGTCTCTATGCCGAGTTCGTTGCTCAGCATCTTCTTGCGGTTGGGGCCTACGCCCGGCAAGTACATGATGTCCTGACCGAGTATGTCCACTTCTTTGGTCTATGGTCTACAGAGTGCCTCAGCCACGATGATGTCGTAGGGCGTGGTGATCTTGATGTTCTCGCGATTACCCTCAACGAGAGTGATGGCGTGGCCGTAACTCTCCACCACTGAGGCATCGTCGGTGAAGCCGTCGTTGTATGGCTGACGATTGGCGGCCTTCAATAGTTGGATGTCGAAGGTCTGCGGCGTCTGCACCAGCCGATATTCGTCGCGGGGCACGGTTACGGATCCTTCGCCTTCGAGATGGCGCACAGTCTCGACGACGGGGATGACGGGGATGACAGCCTTCTGTGTACGGGCCGTCTCATAACAGTTGCGGATCACCTTGATGCTGGGGAAGGGGCGCACGCCGTCGTGCACACCCACCACACCATCGGCGTCGTCGGGAATCAGGGCGAGCCCGTTCTGTACGGAGTGAAAACGTGTCTCCCCACCATTCGCCAACATGTAATCCGCCATGAAATGATAGTCCTCACATAACCGCTGCCAATGGTCCTGCTGTGCCTCAGGCAGCACAAGGATTATCTGCAGATTGTCGTCATACGCCCTGAACCGCTCGATGGTCCGCATCAGTATCGGCTTCCCGCCGATAGGCAGGAATTGCTTGGGGACGTCGCTCCCCATGCGCAGACCCTTCCCGCCTGCCACGATAATCACATAGTCCATCAGGCCATCAGATGCTTGAATCGCATACCCTCGGCTATCTGGTCGGAGGTATTCTTGTCCACCAGTTGACTGAGCAACTCATAGGCATAGGGGAAGGCAGCGGCTGGGCCTTCGCCAGTGGTGATGTTGCCGTCCACGGTCACCAGGTCGCCTGTATACTGCGCCCCGTTCTCCTTCAGACTCTGTTCGAACCCAGGATAGCACGTCGCTTTCTTGCCCTCAAGGATGCCCAGTTGAGCCAGTACGACGGCAGGAGCGGCACAGATGGCAGCCACCTTCTTGCCGGCGGCAGCCTGTGCGAGTACCGCCTTGCATACCCCCTCGTGGGCAAACAGATTGCTGGCCCCAGGCATGCCGCCAGGCAGCATCAGCAGGTCAGCGTCCGTGTAGTCGCCCTGCTCAAACTGGATGTCA
This sequence comes from uncultured Prevotella sp., assembly GCA_947167845.1. Lineage (GTDB taxonomy): Bacteria > Bacteroidota > Bacteroidia > Bacteroidales > Bacteroidaceae > Prevotella. The sequence goes on from CAMVJQ010000095.1 coordinate 3,281, forward strand.
GCCTCGATGTTCACACCGTGGGCCGACTCCACGAGCGGGAACTCCGTCGTGCTCACCGTTACCACTTCCACACCACCGCGACGCAGCACGTCCACGGGAATCAGGGCTTCTACATCCTCGAAGCCGTCTGCCAGAAACACATAAACTTTTGCCATATTCTTAGTTTGTATTTAATAAATTTGCTACAAAGATAGTGATTTTTGTCCACAAACGGTGCAAACGACGCAAAAATTTATGCATTTTTTGTCTCCTTTTTGTCCTCCGTGGATATTTTTTAGTATTTTTGCAGCCAAATATAATAATGTATGGCACAAAGGAAACTCAGATTCGCCCTCTTCGGCAATATCTACCAGACTCGGAAGTCGGCCTCCATCCAGGAAGTGCTCACCTGCCTCTCTGAGTGCGGCGCAGAACTCTCCGTGGATATGGAGTACTATTACTTCCTGAAGGATAATCAGCGGTTCGACCTGCAGGCAGCGCATGTCTTCTCCGGCGATGACTTCGAAGCCGACTTCGCCATCTCTATGGGAGGCGACGGTACCTTCCTCAAGACCGCCAGCAGGGTGGGGAAGCGAGACATCCCCATTCTCGGTGTCAATATGGGGCGCCTCGGATTCCTGGCCGATATCAGTCCCGATGACATCGAGCACTGCCTGAAGGCCCTCTATCAGGATGACTTCGCCATTGAGTCGCGCGCCCTGATACAGGTGGAGACCGACGGCGAGGCTATCGAGGGCATCAACTGTGCCCTCAACGATGTGGCCATCCTCAAGCGCGATACCGCTGCGATGATCTCCATCCGTGCCAGCATCAACGGACAGTATCTCAACACTTATCAGGCCGATGGCCTCGTCATCTCCACGCCCACTGGTTCCACCGCCTATTCCCTCTCCAACGGGGGCCCCATCATCGTGCCTGGCACCAAGGTGTTCTCCATGACGGCTGTTGCGCCCCATTCGCTGAACGTGCGCCCCATCGTGCTGCCCGACTCTGCCGTCATCGAACTTGAGGTGGAGAGCCGCAGCCATAATTTCCTCGTCGCCATTGATGGCCGTTCTGAGAAGTGCAAGGAGGGCACGAAGGTCACCCTCCGTCGCGCACCTTATGATATCAAGGTGGTGAAGCGGCCTGACCATCGCTATTTCAACAGCCTGCGCGAGAAGATGATGTGGGGGGCTGACAGCCGGTAAAATGTTGCTGCTAATGTCGTCAGAGCGTGATGCTCTTCACGATTATCGTGCGGTCTTTCATCATAAGGATGATGATGAAAGACGTGATGTTAATGAATGAGGGATACGTCCGGGTCACCTGCATAACCACGTGTGAGCGTATACTAAAAGCGTGATGTTTTTCGTTCTTATAAGAAACGAGATATCACAATGAATTCACAATACGAAATACTTGCCAAATGTTTGTTGCCAACACATATGTTGGAATGGTTTGAACTGACCAATGTTGAGGTGAAGCCCTGGGAGAAGACAGCCACACAATATACGGAGTCAGAGGAGAGTTCTGTGAACGTTATCCATCTGTATCTTGACGAGAATGAGTTAACACCTGACAATCGTGAAGATTTGCGCCCTAACGGTTTTACTCCAGCCAAGACACAACATATTTTCCGCTCGTGATGACACGCCTTTTAACTTGATTGTCAGTTTCTACATTCTTGATGTTGGGAGTATGCAAGCATATATCATATCTGCACATTTCTGGTGCAACGCTCTGCGGGTTGTCAAGCGCAATGGCATAGATTACAGCATCCTCTGTCAGCAATCCACGCTTAGCAGCCCATGATTTCATCCTCTCCATCAGCGCATTATTCTCCGCTCCATATTGTCCGACACGGCGTATGTAGACCACCTCGGTGTCAGGGATATGCTCTATTTCGACCTGTTTCATTGTCATTATTTCGCGTTCGTAAGTTAGCTTTGCTGACTTTGTTTGCGACTCGGCCATTTGAAAGCATGCTTTCATGGCTCTCGCTGCTTACAAAGTTCAAAGTGGAATGGCTTGTCGAAATGTCGACGTGAATAGTAGGTGACGGAGGGATGCGAAAGATCCATTACCATCGTCCAGAGTGTGCCGCCAACGATGGCACGCTTCTCTGGCAACTGGGTTACTGATGCGATGGTTTCTGTCAGTTGATTTGCATTCATCACACCGCCAGCAGCGTCGTATTGCTCCATCAGTATCTCATGACGGTGGTCACCCTCATGTAGTCCCGTCAGGAACTTCGCTTCGCACAAGTAGTGGTTGGTCAAGAAAGGCGACTCTGTCACTACCATATTATTATCTACATACTCCACTGCCACGCTTCTGCCCGTAGCATCAGCCATAGAGAAATGATAGGCAGAACCTGGGTCGGAATTCATGTCGATACCACGAAGCAGCTCCAGTGCTTCTTTTACATTGGCTGCATTTTTAAGTAGATATTGTACGGCTGAAGTGGTGGTAAGGTCAGGCTTTGGGGTATCCTGCTTGGTCACCACCTTGTCGCCAGCATCGAGCACAGCAATAGCAAGACCTTTCTCATTGATACCGTCTAGTGCCATGAACAAGCTTGCCAACGCCATGAACTGGTTTTGGAAACCTTCTGGCTTGTAATTCTCGCCGAAGCCAAAGAAATCGGTTGAGAAGGTTGTGATAGATTCATAGCCATTGTCAGGTGTGGTATGCAGAATCATGGCTGTGCCGTATGGGAAATCGAAGTTGCGGGCCATCATGACACCACCATCAGGAGTGCTAACAGTCAACGTAGAGCAGCCTACAGGCTTGAGCGGGCAGTCAATCTCGGCAGTCTTGAAATACCCTTTAGACAAGAAGTCTGTGATATAATTGGCTTGAACGTTGATATTCGCGCAGCCACCTCGTTTCATCAACTCGTCAAACCCGTCGTCGCCCGCGTATTCCATATAATACATACCTTCGTCAAGTTTCTCACACGACATGGCTCCCTTTATCAGCGAACCAAACTCCATCCAAACTAACACGCCGGCTACGACTATCAGTCCCAACACGCACAACAGTGCAATCTTTAATGCTTTTTTCAT
>CAMVJQ010000096.1 GCA_947167845.1 uncultured Prevotella sp.
CCTACAGGAGGGGTTAGGGGAGGTCATAACAACCGGCTTTTCGGACTGACCCATATCTTCTCGGCAGAGAAAATAACAGAAAGGGCCCGAATCGTACAAATTCGTACGCTTTTCGTACAATCTGATAATGGGAATATCAAAGAAATACCGTAATTTTGCACCCAGAAAGCAAAATCGGAATGAACATGAAGAAAAAGACCCTCATCGTCGCCTTCTCTGCCCTCTGCATGACGGCGCACGGACAGACACTCCAGGAGTGTCAGCAGGCGGCGGAACGCAACTACCCGCTGATACGGCACTATGGCTTGATAGAGAAGACCACACAACTGACGATGGCAAATATCCGGAAAGGTTGGCTGCCGCAGGTGTCGGCACAGGCGCAGGCCACATGGCAAAGTGACGTGGTGTCATGGCCCGAACAGATGAAGACCGTCTATCAGCAGATGGGCATCGACATGAAAGGGCTGAGGCGTGACCAGTACCGCATTGGCATCGACATCAGCCAGACCGTCTATGACGGAGGGGCCATCAGCAGTCAGAAGGCCATTGCCCTCGAACAGGGGAACGTGCAGACGGCACAGACGGAGGTCAGTCTGTATAATGTACGCAAGCGCGTGAATGAGATGTACTTCTCTCTGCTCATGCTCGACGAGCAGATACTGCTGAACAAGGACTTGCAGGAACTGCTGGCCGCCAACGAACGGAAGTTGGAGGCGATGGTGAAAGGCGGCACGGCGGCTGAGAGCGACTGGCAGAGCGTCAAGGCAGAGCGGCTCAACGTCGTCCAGCAGGCCACCAGCCTGGAGTCGCAGAAGCGCATGCTGACCGCCATGCTCTCAGCATTCTGCGGCTTGGAGGTGAATCAGATCCAGAAAAGTGAAGAGTTAAGAGTGAAGAATGAAGAATCGCCTGCAGTCGGCATGGCGGCAGCAGATTCTTCATTCTTCAGTCTTCATCCTTCATTTAAATCTAATCGCCCTGAGATGCGGCTCTTTGACGCTCAACTCCGTCTGACCGATGCCCAGGAGAAGGGACTGAACACCGCACTGATGCCGCGACTCAGTCTGTTCGCCCAGGGCTATTACGGCTACCCCGGCTACAATATGTTCGAGGACATGATGTCCCACAAGTGGAGCCTGAACGGAATCATCGGAGCCCGACTCACCTGGAACATCGGAGGGCTCTATACGCGCAAGAACGACAAGGCGAAGTTGCAGTTGCAGCGCGAGATGACGGCGTCCAACCGCGAGGTGTTCCTCTTCAACAACCGGCTGGAGCAGATGCAACAGCAGGAGGAGATGGCCCGCCACAAGAGGCTGATGGCCGACGACGAAGAGATCATCTCACTGCGCTCGGCTGTCAGGAAGGCGGCAGAGTCGAAACTCTCCCACGGCATCATCGACGTCAACGACTTGCTGCGCGAGATCAACCAGGAGAACGCAGCACGCGTGCAGCAGTCGATGCACGAGATCGAGATACTCAAGGATATATACGACTATAAATTCACGACAAACAATTAGGGATATGAGAAAGATATATGTACTGGCAGGCACGGCACTGATGATGGCTGCCTGCGGAGGGAGTGAGAAGACCTACGATGCCACCGGCACGTTCGAGGCCACCGAGACCACCGTCTTTGCGGAACAGAGCGGGGCGCTGCTGACGTTTGATGTGAACGAGGGCGACAGCATCGCCAAAGACCGGGAGGTGGGACTCATCGACACCACCCAGACGTGGCTGAAGATACTGCAGTTGCAGGCCACAAGAGAGGTCTACCAGAGTCAGAAGCCGGATATGGAACGGCAGATTGCTGCCACACGCCAGATGCTGGCCAAGGCCCGGCAGGAAGAGCAGCGCTACCGTGAACTCGTGGCCGACGGCGCTTCCCCCTCGAAGATGCTCGACGATGCGGCAAGTCAGGTGAAGGTGCTGCAGAGACAGTTGGATGCACAGGTCTCGTCGCTCACCACAAGCACGCGCTCGCTCGACAAGCAGACCGCTGCTGCCGATGCGCAGGTCAGCCAGTTGCGCGACATGCTGCGCAAGTGCCACATCGCCACACCCGCCAAGGGCACCGTCTTGGAGAAGTACGTGGAGCGTGGCGAGTTCGTCGCTGTCGGCAAACCGCTGTTCAAGATGGCTGACACCCGCGACATGTTCCTCCGCGCCTACGTCACTTCCGCCCAACTGCAGCACGTCAGGCTGGGACAGCAGGTGAAGGTGTTCGCCGACTACGGCGGCAGTCAGCGGAGGGAGTACCCCGGCACCGTCGCATGGATCTCATCCCGCTCCGAGTTTACGCCCAAGACCATCCTGACCGATGACGAGCGGGCCGACTTGGTGTATGCCGTGAAGATTGCCGTCAGAAACGATGGCTACATAAAAATCGGTATGTACGGGGAGGTCAAGTTCTAAATGAAGAATGAAGAATTTGCTACCGCTATGAATGCTATAGAAGTGAATCATGTTTCAAAGTCGTACGGCGAGGTGAAGGCACTCGACGAGGTGTCGTTCACCGTAGGCCAGGGCGAGGTGTTCGGACTCATCGGCCCCGACGGGGCTGGCAAGACGACGATGTTCCGCATCCTCTGCTCACTGCTGCTGCCTGAGACGGGCGCCGCCTCGGTCGACGGTTTCGACGTGGTTCGGCAGATGCGCCAGGTGCGCCGCCGCGTGGGCTACATGCCGGGCAAGTTCTCACTCTATCAGGACCTGACCGTCGAGGAGAACCTCAAGTTCTTCGCCACGCTCTTCGGCACCACCGTCGAGGCCGGCTACGACAGCATACGCGCCATCTACTCACAGATAGAGCGCTTCCGCGACCGCAAGGCAGGGGCACTGTCGGGGGGCATGAAACAGAAACTGGCCCTCTCCTGCGCACTGGTCCACGCGCCAAGCGTACTCTTCCTCGACGAGCCCACCACGGGGGTCGACCCCGTGAGCCGCAAGGAGTTCTGGGAGATGCTCCTGACACTCAAGGAGCGCGGCATCACCATACTGGCCTCCACGCCTTATCTCGACGAGGTGAGATGCTGCGAGCGCGTGGCTTTCCTCGACCGGGGAAAGGTAAGGGGTGTCGACAAGCCCGACGTCATACTCGACCGGTTCCGCGACGTCTTCAACCCGCCAGGCATTGAGAAGACCGCCATAGCACTCCACGAAGGACAAGACAACGTGATCGAAGTGGAACATCTGGTGAAGGCCTTCGGCTCGTTCCACGCCGTCGACGACATCTCGTTCTCCGTCAGGCGCGGCGAGATCTTCGGATTCCTCGGTGCCAACGGGGCCGGCAAGACCACCGCCATGCACATGCTGACAGGACTGAACCAGCCGACGAGCGGCAAGGGTACCGTCGTGGGCTACGACATCCGCACCGAGCATGAACAGATCAAGAAGCATATCGGCTATATGTCGCAGCGGTTCTCACTGTATGAGGACCTGACCGTCAGCGAGAACATACGGCTCTTCGCAAGCATCTACGGCATGAAGGATGAGGAGATAAAGACCAAGACCGACGAACTGCTGCGCCGCCTGCAGTTCACGAACCACAAAGACACGCTCGTCAGCAGCCTGCCCTTAGGATGGAAGCAGAAACTGGCCTTCTCCGTCAGCATCTTCCACGAGCCGGGCGTCGTGTTCCTCGACGAGCCGACCGGAGGGGTCGACCCGGCCACGCGCCGACAGTTCTGGGAACTCATCTACGATGCCGCACGCCGTGGCATCACTGTCTTCGTCACCACCCACTACATGGACGAGGCTGAGTACTGCGACCGCATCTCCATCATGGTCGACGGAAAGATCAGCGCTCTCGGCACGCCCGACGAACTGAAACAGCGGTTCCGGCAGCCCGACATGGACCATGTCTTCACCTATCTGGCACGGCAGGCCAAGAGAAGTGAACATTGAACATTGAACATTGAAGAATATGAAACAATTCTGGTCGTTTGTCATCAAAGAAGCCAAGCACATCCTGCGCGACAAGCGCACGATGCTCATCCTCTTCGGCATGCCCGTGGTGATGATGCTCCTCTTCGGATTCGCCATCACCACCGACGTGAAGAATGTGCGCACCGTGATAGTCACCTCGCAGATGGATCACATGACGCAACAGGCCGTAGAGCGGCTCTCCCAGTCGGAATACTTCACCGTCACCCGCACTGTGGCCACGCCACAGGAGGCCGAACGGCTCATCCGCAGCCAGCAGGCCGACATGGCCGTCGTATTCGCACCTCACTATGCCAGCCGCAAAGGTGGTGTGCAACTCATCGTCGACGGCTCCGACCCCAACATGGCACAGCAGTGGACCACCTACGCGCAGCAGACAATGCCCGACGCCGAATCCTCAATGTCCAATGCTCAACGTTCAATGTCCAATGTTCAACGTTCAGTGTTAAATGTCAAAATGCTCTACAATCCCCAGATGAAGTCGGCCTACAACTTCGTCCCCGCCATCATGGGCATGCTCCTGATGCTCATCTGCGCCATGATGACCTCCATCTCCATTGTCCGTGAGAAGGAACGGGGCACGATGGAGGTGCTGCTCGTGTCGCCGGTACGCCCGCTGATGGTCATCATCGCAAAGGCCGTGCCCTATCTGGCACTGGCCTTCGTCATCCTCATCGTCATCCTGCTCATGGCCCGCTATGTGCTGGGCGTCCCACTCGCCGGCTCCCTGTTATGGATCATCGCCGTGAGCGTCATCTATATCCTGCTCGCCCTCTCGCTCGGACTACTCATCTCCAACGTCGCCCAGACTCAACTCGTAGCCCTGCTCCTCTCGGCCATGGTGCTGCTCATGCCCGTGGTGATGCTCTCAGGCATGATGTTCCCCATAGAGTCGATGCCGAGGATCCTGCAGTGGATTGCCGCCGTCATACCCCCACGCTACTATATCGAGGCCATGCGCAAACTGATGATCATGGGTGTCGGCATCAGCGAGGTCTTCAAGGAGGTCATCATCCTCATCGCCATGACGGCCCTCCTTCTCACCATCGCCCTCAAGAAGTTTAATGTCAGGCTGGAGTAATATTCAATGTTCAATATGATAAGGTTTCTCATACGAAAAGAATTCCTGCAGATCCGCCGCAACGCCTTTCTGCCCAAACTCATCATCATGTTCCCCATCATGATCATGTGCGTCATGCCCTGGGTCATGAATATGGAGGTGAAGAACATCGTGGTGGAGGTGGTCGACATCGACCATACCGCCGGGTCGCAACGGCTGGTGCAGCAGATAGCAGCCTCCCGCTACTTCATCTTTGGCGGACAGAAGGCCACATACGCTGAGGCCCTGAAGGACGTAGAGAAAGGACAGGCCGACATCATCCTTGAGATCCGCGACGGACAATATCTCATTGCCGCCAACGCCGTCAACGGCACCAAGGGCTCGATGGGCTCTGCCTACCTCTCCCAGATCGTCGCGCAGCAGAACATCACCGCTGCACCAGCCGCCACCTCCGGCCCGTATACTGCGACTCTGTCGCAGTCCCCTAACCAGATGTCCACGCTCCCGCTCTACAACAAGGGGCAGAACTACAAACTCTACATGATCCCCGCCCTGCTGGCCATCGTGATGATGCTCATGACTGGCTTCCTGCCGACGCTCAACATCGTCGGCGAGAAAGAGGCCGGCACCATCGAGCAGATCAACGTCACCCCCGTCTCCAAGGGGGCCTTCATCCTCTCCAAACTCATCCCCTACTGGCTCATCGCCCTCTTCGTCGTCTCCGTCTGCCTCCTGCTCGCCTGGCTCGTCTACGGACTCACCCCAGCAGGCCCCCTCTGGCTGGTCTATGTCCTCGCCATGCTGCTCGCACTGTTCTTCTCGTCGTTCGGACTCATCATCTCCAACTACAGCGACACCATGCAGCAGGCCATGTTCGTCAT
>CAMVJQ010000097.1 GCA_947167845.1 uncultured Prevotella sp.
GGTGCCAAGGGTGGTTCAGACTTCTCTCCCCGTGGCAAGAGCGACGCTGAGGTGATGCGCTTCTGCCAGGCCTTCATGAACGAACTCTATCGCGTGATCGGTCCTGACGAGGACGTTCCTGCCGGTGACATCGGTGTCGGTGGTCGCGAGGTAGGCTATCTCTTCGGACAGTACAAGAAACTGACCCACCAGTTCCAGGGTGTGCTCACAGGCAAGGGAATCCCCTTCGGCGGTTCGCTCATCCGTCCTGAGGCTACTGGTTACGGTACCGTCTACTTCCTCTGCTCCATGCTTGCCACACGCGGCATCGAACTGAAGGGCAAGAAGGTGCTCATCTCCGGTGCGGGCAACGTGGCTCAGTATGCCGCCGAGAAGTGTCTCCAACTGGGTGCCATCCCCATGACCATGTCTGACTCTGACGGTTACATCTACGATCCCGACGGTATCGACCGCGCCAAACTCGACTACATCATGGAGTTGAAGAACGTGGAGCGCGGACGTATCAAGGAGTATGTCGAGGAATATCCCACAGCCCAGTACCACGAGGGCAAGCGCCCCTGGTATGAGAAGGCCGACATCGCCCTGCCCTGCGCCACTCAGAACGAGATCAACGGCGACGAGGCTCAGGCTCTGGTCAACAACGGTATTATCGCCGTGGCCGAGGGTGCCAACATGCCTACTCTGCCTGAGGCCATCAAGATCTTCCAGGACGCCAAGTTGCTCTATTCTCCTGGTAAGGCCAGCAACGCTGGTGGCGTGTCAGTGTCAGGTCTCGAGATGTCGCAGAACTCTGAGCGTCTGTCATGGACGGCTGAGGAGGTGGACAACTACCTGAAGCGCATCATGAACGACATCCACGAGAACTGCGTGAAGTACGGTACTGAGAAGGACGGCTACATCAACTACGTGAAGGGTGCCAACGTGGCCGGCTTCATGAAGGTTGCCAAGGCTATGATGGCTCAGGGAATCGTTTGATTCATTGAACATTGAAGATTGAAGATTGAACATTGATTCATTGATTTCAATAGCAAAGACAGAAGGGCTGACTTGACAGAGTCGGCCCTTTTTGGTTAATTAATCATAAATCCCTAAAAAAATGTTCAATGCTCAATGTCCAATGTTCAATAATATTTGTACCTTTGCAGCCACTTTATGCCCATACTGGGCAATGGGAGCCGGAACAGGCGTCGGCTTCCACTGATTATTAACCACTTTAATTATGGTCTGATAAACGTCTGTTCAGGCTCCTACCCCCAGAAAACGGGGGCGAATAAATGTCAGAATTAACAAAGAACGTGAAGCCACTTGATGACTTCAATTGGGATGAGTTCGAAAACGGCACCAGCGCCAATGTCAGCAAGGAAGAACTTGACAAGGCGTATGACGAGACCCTTAGTAAAGTAGCCGACCATCAGGTTGTCGAAGGTAAGGTCATCTCCGTCGACAAGAAGGAAGTAGTTGTCAACATCGGCTACAAGAGCGACGGTATCATCCCCGCCAGCGAGTTCCGCTACAACCCCGACCTGAAGATCGGCGATGTCGTGGAGGTCTACGTTGAGAGCGCCGAGGACAAGAAAGGTCAACTCATCCTTTCCCACAAGAAGGCCCGCCTGTCGAAGTCTTGGGATCGCGTGAACGCAGCCCTCGACAACGAGGAGATTGTGCAGGGTTACATCAAGTGCCGCACCAAGGGTGGTATGATTGTCGACGTGTTCGGCATCGAGGCATTCCTGCCCGGCAGCCAGATCGATGTCCATCCCATACGCGACTACGACCAGTTCGTTGGCAAGACGATGGAGTTCAAGATCGTGAAGATCAACCAGGAGTTCCGCAATGTCGTCGTTTCCCACAAGGCCCTCATCGAGCAGGAACTCGAGGCCCAGAAGAAGGAAATCATCGGCAAACTCGAGAAGGGTCAGATCCTCGAGGGTACTGTCAAGAACATCACCTCTTACGGCGTATTCGTCGACCTCGGTGGTGTCGACGGACTCATCCACATCACAGACCTCTCCTGGGGCCGCGTCGACGATCCCCACAAGGTCGTTGAACTCGACCAGAAGATCAATGTCGTCATCCTCGACTTCGATGATGAGAAGAAGCGCATTGCCCTCGGCCTGAAGCAACTCACACCTCATCCTTGGGATGCTCTCGACCAGACTTTGAAGGTCGGTGACCACGTGAAGGGTAAGGTTGTCGTGCTCGCCGACTACGGTGCATTCGTTGAGATACAGCCCGGCGTTGAGGGTCTGATCCACGTCAGCGAGATGTCCTGGAGCCAGCACCTCCGCAGTGCCCAGGAGTTCCTCAAGGTGGGCGAAGAGGTGGAGGCCGTCATCCTGACACTCGACCGCGACGAGCGCAAGATGTCACTCGGCATCAAGCAACTCCGCGAGGATCCATGGGAGAACATCGAGACCAAGTATCCTGTTGGCAGCAAGCACACCGCCAAGGTTCGCAACTTCACCAACTTCGGTGTGTTCGTAGAACTCGAGGAGGGTGTCGACGGTCTGATCCACATCAGCGACCTCAGTTGGACCAAGAAGGTGAAGCATCCTTCAGAGTTCACGCAGGTGGGCGCACAGATCGACGTCATCGTGCTCGACATCGACAAGGAGAACCGCCGTCTCTCCCTCGGCCACAAGCAACTCGAGGACAATCCTTGGGATGTATTCGAGGCCAAGTACACCGTGGGCTCTATCCACGAAGGCAAGATCACAGAGTTGCTTGAGAAGGGCGCTGTGGTCGCACTCGACGAGAACGTGGAAGGCTTCGCCACTCCCAAGCACCTCCAGAAGGAGGACGGCACACAGGCCGTTGCCGGCGAGACGCTGCCCTTCAAGGTGATTGAGTTCAACAAGGACTCGAAGCGCATCATCCTCTCTCACAGCCGCACCTTCGAGGATCCCGCCCGTGAGGAGAAGAAGGCCGCCAAGAAGGCTCCGCGCGCCAAGAAGGACGACACGCCGAAGATTGAGAACGTTGCAGCCAGCACTACGCTCGGTGACATCGACGTGCTCGCTCAGTTGAAGGCTCAGATGGAGAAGGGCGAATAATCCCCCCCACATATCTTATCAAGAAGCAGCAAGTGCCGATGGTGCTTGCTGCTCTTTTTTGATTCTACAAAATTTTGAGAATGATTCCCCAGGCTACTGAGGAGTACAAGGCTCTTGCCAAGGGGAAATCAATGCAGATGGGAGCAGAGGAGTTGTTGCGTCTGATAAAAGCGAAAGGGAGCGGCCTTCTCAGGTTAGCCCCCTCTCTAGGGTTAACGTGTTTTCCAAATTAAACAATGCTTCCATAGTATGCCTATATAGCCTTCGCGCATTTCGTTCTAGGCTCAGACGTTTTAGGCTGTTTCTATTATATATCTGATTGCAATAATATCTTGAAAGCGTGGCAAATTTAGGAAAATAAGTTTAATCTACCAAACATTTCATAAAGTATTTTCAGAAAATTTTTCGAATTCATAAATTATGTTAAACAATTGATAAACAAACAGATATATTGATAATTTTGCAATTTTTACGATAAAATCAGAAAAAAAATGGAAATCTTATGTAACATTCTGATTATAAGAAAATTGTCAACTTCCCCCCCGAGAAAGAATCAAATTTGGCGTGGCGGTATTCCCATGCGCTCTGAAACTCCTTATTCGTCAGGGTGCTACTCCCTGTTGTCTGTTTTGAACACACGCCCTGGCTCACGCCCGAGCAGAGGGGTGCCTCACGGTCACCTTCGCATGGTTCAGGCGATGTGGAGTTCGGGCTGCATCACGTAGCGGTACGTCCCCTCAGCCTCCTTGCTGAACTTGATCTTGCGCTCTACTGCTTTCACTTTCAGTGCCATCTTAATCCATCACTCTGGCACTCCTGAGAGTTACATTCTAGGTATTTTTTAGTGCAGCGCGGTGTCAACATCATAAGGGTTTCCGGCTCAGTAAGGAAAGTCAGTGTAAAATGATGCCGTGTATTCTGGTCATACGTACATCAGTTCGCTCATGATCATGTCGCTGACGAAGAGTCCGCGGCGCGTGAGTGCCATATGAGTTTCGCTGATGCGGAGCAGCCCGTCGCTGACAAAGCGGCGGGCTGTCCTTATGCAGTAGTCCCTGTGCTTCTCGGTCAGCATGGTCAGGTCGAGCCCTTCGCGTGTGCGAAGGGCAGTGGCGACGAGGTCATCATAGCGGGTGTCGTCGTCGAGGGTCTCGAAGTCGAAGATGCGTTCGCCGCGCTTCATGCCCTCAATGTACTGACAGAGGTCTGCTACGTTCCAGGATCGGGTGCGGCCTTCGTAGGAGTGGGCTGAGGCTCCGATGCCGACGTAGGGCGTCGCGTTCCAGTAACTCGAGTTGTGGCGGGAGCGGAAGGAGTGCCCCCCTCTGTCTGCCCCTGTAGGGGAAGGATTTTGTATGTTTTGGGCTGCTCCTGTAGGGGAAGGAGTGGGGATGATTTTGGCGAAGTTCGATATCTCGTAATGCTCATAGCCAGAGGCCTCCAGTCGGTCGATGAGGTGGTAGTACATGGCCCGCTCTGTCTCCTCGTCGAGTGGCTTGGTGTGCATACGGTGGAGAGGGGTGCCCTCCTCGACGGTCAGGCAGTATGCCGACAGATGCTCTGCGCCGAGTCGCAGTGCTGCGTCGATGTCGCGTTCCCAGTCGTCGAGCGTCTCACCTGGGAATCCGTACATCAGGTCGATGCTGATGTTGCGGATGCCGGCATCGCGGAGCCGCTCTATAGCGGCAGTAGCCTGTGCTGCCGTATGCCGCCTGTGCAGGAATCGGAGCCGAGCCTCGTCGAAGGTCTGCACGCCCATCGACACGCGGTTGACGGGCAGCAGCCTCAGTCCTTCAGCCAGTTCTGCCGTCACGTCGTCAGGGTTCACCTCGATGGTCACCTCCGCATCCTCCGCCACCTTATTATATTTATATATGGCCTCAAAGAGCAGGTGCAGTTGGGGCTGCGTCAGCAGGCTGGGAGTTCCCCCGCCGAGATAGATGGTTTTTGTCGCCCCCCCCTCCCGAAACATCCCCCGCATCTCCACTTCGCGGCAGAGGGAATCGACGTATAGTTGGCGTAACTCCAGCGACGTGGTCGAGTAGAAGCCGCAGTAGATGCATCGGCTGCGGCAAAACGGTATATGTATGTAGATTCCTGCCATTTTCTCGGCAAAAGTACTAATTTAGTTTAATATTTGAAAGATTTCTTTGGCGTTTTCTTAGAAAATAAGTAATTTAGTGCCCGCTAAATTGAATAATTCACCTAAAACTTAAAACGATATGAAGAATTATCAGACTAACGAGATTAAGAACATCGCACTCATCGGCAGTGCGGGTAGCGGCAAGACCACTCTTGCCGAAGCAATGGTTTACGAGGCTGGCATCATCAAGCGCCGTGGCACCGTAGAGGGTAAGAACACGATGAGCGACTACTTTCCTGTGGAGCAGGAGTACGGCTATTCCGTATTCTCCACTGTCTTCCATGTGGAGTGGAACAACAAGAAACTCAACATCATCGACTGCCCGGGCAGCGACGACTTCGTCGGCGGATCGATCACGGCTATGAACGTCACCGACCAGGCCGTCATCCTCATCAACGGCCAGTATGGTCCTGAGGTGGGCACAATGAACGCCTTCCGCAACACGGAGAAACTGAAGAAGCCCGTCATCTTCCTGGTAAACCAGTTGGATCGCGACAACTGCGACTTCGA
>CAMVJQ010000098.1 GCA_947167845.1 uncultured Prevotella sp.
TCGCCTCCGTGTTTGGCAAGGCGGGCTGCCTGATGCGCCTCGACTGCCGCAGCCGCGAGTTCGAGTACTTCCCCTTCAAGCCCGACGGCTACCGCCTCGTGCTGCTCGACTCCGTCGTCAAGCACCAGTTGGCCGGATCACCCTACAATGACCGTCGCCGCTCCTGCGAGAATGTGGTGAAGCACATAGCAGCCAAGCATCCGGAAGGCAAGTTCGAGACACTGCGCGACTGCACATGGGAGCAGTTGGAGGAAGTGAAAGAGGAGGTTGGAGCAGAAGACTACAAGCGCGCCAAGTTCGTGCTCGGTGAGAAAGACCGTGTGCTGGCCGTCTGCGATGCCCTCAACGAAGGCGACTATGAGAAGGTGGGCGAGATGATGTACAAGACACATGAAGGCCTGTCGAAGGACTACGAGGTGTCTTGCGAGGAACTCGACTACCTGAACGACATCGCCAAGGAGAACGGTGTGACAGGCTCGCGCATCATGGGCGGCGGCTTCGGCGGCTGCACCATCAACCTGGTGCGCAACGACCTCTACAAGAAGTTCGTCGAGGATGCCAAGCAGAAGTTCAATGCCAAATATGGTCACGAACCGAAGGTCTATGATGTCGTCATCGGAGACGGTTCGCGCAAACTCTGCTAAAGGCTAAGAAGCCACGATTTCATGTTTATAAAAGTTAAATAATAGCGGTAAAGTGTTATAATTACACTTTACCGCTTATTTTTATTCGCTTTTTCATTGTTATTTCAAAAATAAGTTGTAAATTTACACCCAAAATACATTCAATAACTACAAATCAACTTAAAGCAAAGTGATAATGAAAGCACTAAAAGCAACAATGATGGGCCTCGGCGCCGCTGCGCTGATGCTCTCTGCGTGTGCCGGGCAACAGCAGGCACCGACATTAACGGTTTCGGGTCTCGACCCAGCCAAGTTTGACACCACTATTCAGGAGAAGCCCGTAAGGCTCTACACGCTGAAGAACCAGAACGGCATGGAGGCGTGCATCACCAACTATGGCGCCCGAGTGGTCTCGCTGTGTGTGCCTGACAAAAACGGCAATCCGACGGATGTGGTGCTCGGTTTCGACAACATCGCACAGTACGCCGACACGCTCAACTCGCCCACGGACTACAGTTCCAGCGTAGGCCGTTATGCCAACCGCATCAAGGACGCCAAGTTCACGCTGAACGGCACAGTGTATCAACTCAAGCGTAACGACGGGCCCAACTGTCTGCACGGCGGCGGCAACAGCGGCTGGATGCACCAGGTGTATGAAGCAGAACAGGTCGGAGACTCCGTTCTGAAACTGACCATCGTCGCTCCTGACGGCGAAAACGGATTCCCCGGCAAAGTGATGGCCGTCACCACCTACACGCTGACAGCCGACAACACGCTCGACATCACCTGGGAGGCTGAGACAGACAAGCCGACCATCATCAATCAGACGAACCACAACTACTACAATCTGAGCGGTGACTTCACCCAGCCGGGCTACGACCAGGTGCTCTACGTGAATGCCGACAACTTCACGCCCAGCGACAAACTCTATATCCCTACTGGCGAGATCAGACCAGTGGAGGGCACGCCTATGGACTTCCGCACGCCTCACGCCATCGGCGACAGCATCAAGTCGACTTATGATCAGATTCAGAATGCCACCGGCTATGACCACAACTTCTGCCTGAACACCTACAAGGACGGCAAGGGCGACGACACGCAGGTATGCGCCAGCCTCTACTCTCCGAAGACGGGCATCCTCATGGAGATGTATACCAACGAGCCGGGCGTACAGGTCTATAGCGGCAACTTCCAGGGTGTAGGCAACGAGGTGAACATCCATCACAAGAACAACCTCGTCTATCCGAAGCATGTCAGCGTCTGTCTGGAGAGCCAGAAGTATCCTGACTCTCCCAACCACCCGGAGTGGGTACAGCCTACCCTGAATCCAGGCGAGAAATACTACAGCCATGCTGCCTACAAATTCTCAGTAAAGTAACTATTAACTAATAAATAAGTATAAGACAATGAATTGGAATTCGAATGAATTCATCTGGCTCGACTGGGTAGTCCTTGTCGTAGGCCTTTTGGGAGTGATAGCCGCCGTATGGTATGCTATCTGGAAAGACAAGAAAGCCCAGCAGGGCGAAGACTCTTCGGCTTATCTCTTCGGTAAGGGAGAGCCTTGGTACGTGATTGGTATGGCCATCTTCGCAGCCAATATCGGCAGTGAGCACCTCGTAGGTCTCGCCGGCACAGGCGCAAAGGATGGTGTCGGCATGGCCCACTGGGAAATGCAGGGATGGATGATTCTCATCCTCGGCTGGCTTTTCGTACCATTCTATCAGTTGCTGATCAACAAGATGGGCAAGATCATCACGATGCCCGACTTCCTGAAGTTCCGCTATACCCAGCGCACAGGCTCTTGGCTCTCGATCATCACCCTTGTGGCCTACGTGCTGACAAAGGTCAGTGTGACAGCCTTTACAGGCGGTATATTCTTCAAGTATCTGCTTGGGATACCTTTCTGGTACGGAGCCATTGGCCTGATAGCCATCACGGCCGTGTTCACAGTGTTCGGCGGCATGAAGGGCGTGATGACGCTTTCGTCCATCCAGACGCCGATCCTGATCATCGGCTCGTTCCTCGTGCTCTTTCTGGGACTCTCTGCTCTCGGCGACGGCAGCATCACACAGGGCTGGAGCAACATGATGGCAGCCTGCAATGCTGCTCATGACGGATACGGAACGACCCACATGTTCCACACCGACCCAGGCGACCCGATGTATCCGCAATTCCCTGGCTATGTCGTGTTCCTCGGCGCATCAATCATAGGCTTCTGGTACTGGTGTACTGACCAGCACATCGTACAGCGTGTGCTCGGACAGGTTCCCGGCGAAGACAACAAAGTCGTGATGGCCCGTGCACGCCGCGGTACCATTGCAGCCGGTTTCTTCAAGATCCTCCCCTGCTTCATGTTCCTCATTCCCGGAATGATTGCCTATGCACTCTCACTGAAGACAGGAAGCGGCATCGAAATGGACATCACCAACCACGAGTCTACAGACGGTGCTTTCGCCATGATGGTGAAAAACATCCTGCCAGCAGGTATCAAGGGTATCGTGACCATTGGATTCGTCTGCGCCCTGGTTGCCTCTCTGGCTGCTTTCTTCAACTCTTGCGCCACACTCTTCACTGAGGACTTCTACAAGCCGATGAAGAAGGGCATGAACGAGGCCCACTATGTATTCGTGGGTCGCGTGGCCACCGTTGTGGTCGTGCTGCTCGGCCTGGCCTGGATGCCTATCATGATGAACATGGGCAACCTCTACAGTTACCTGCAGGACATCCAGTCGCTCATCGCTCCTGCTATGGTGGCCGTCTTCACACTGGGTATCTTCTCCAAGAAGATCACGCCGAAAGCAGGCGAATGGGGCCTTATCGGCGGCTTCCTCATCGGAATGGTCCGCCTGGTGACTAACGTCGTCACCGACTCCGGCAAGGCAGTGATGGACGGCGCCTTCTGGGACGCCACCTCTTGGTTCTGGCAGACCAACTGGCTCATCTTCGAATGCTGGCTCCTGGTCTTCATCATCCTGCTGATGGTGTGCGTCAGTTTCTTCACGCCCGCACCTTCCAAGGAGCAAGTCGAAGCCATCACATTCACGCCTGAGTTCAAGAAGAGCATCCGTGAGAGTTGGGGCGTATGGGATATCGTGGGCACCCTCGCCGTCATAGCCCTCGTCAGTTGCTTCTATGCATACTTCTGGTAATCCGGAGTTTGCAAGAATGCCAAAACAGCAACAACGAATGACAGGATTCTATGGTGAACACTCCAAAGTCTGGGTGTCAGTAGACTGCATCATCTTCGGTTTCGATGAGGGCAAGTTGCGCATTCTCATCGGCAAGCGGAATATGGATCCTGGTCGCGGCGAATGGAGCCTCTACGGAGGCTTCGTCCGCAGCGACGAGAGTGTGGACAACGCAGCCAACCGGGTGCTCTATGAACTGACCGGACTGAGGAACATCTATATGCGGCAAGTCGGCGCCTTCGGAAAAGTAGACCGCGACCCCGGCGAACGCGTGGTGTCAGTGGCCTATTATGCCCTGATCAATGTGAAGGACTATGACGACAGCCTGCGCCGGACGTATGGACTGGAATGGGTGAACATCGACGAAATCCCCCCACTCTACTCCGACCACAACGAGATGGTACAGAAGGCCCGCAGGCTGATGCGGCAGAAGATAGCCACAGAGCCCGTAGGCTTCCGGCTGCTCCCAAGCCTGTTCACACTGACCCAACTTCAGCATCTCTACGAAGCCGTCAACGGGGCGGAACTCGACAAGCGCAACTTCCGCAAACGTGTCAAAGAGATGGATTTCATCGAGAAAACAGAATTAATAGACAAGACCGGGTCGAAACGGGGAGCCTCTCTCTATCGTTTCAACAAGAGGATCTACAACGAAGACCCAAATTTCAAACTATAAGTATAACTATGTTAGAAGAATTAAAACAGAAAGTATTCAAGGCCAATCTCGACCTCGTCAAGCAGGGACTGGTCATCTTCACATGGGGTAACGTGAGCGGTATCGACCGTGCCAACGGCCTCGTGGTCATCAAGCCATCAGGCGTCAGTTACGACGAGATGAGGGCAGAGGACATGGTAGTGGTAGACCTCAACACAGGTGAGGTTGTCGACGGCGAACTCAATCCGTCATCCGACACCCCAACCCACCTGGTGCTCTATCGCGCATTCCCCAACATCCAGGGCGTGGTACACACCCACTCCACTTATGCCACAGCGTTTGCACAGGCAGGTCGCGATATCCCCAATATCGGCACCACCCATGCCGACTATTTCTACAAGGACATCCCCTGCACACGCGATATGACTAAGGATGAGGTGGAAGGACAGTACGAACTCGAGACCGGCAACGTGATCGTCGACGAGATCCTGAACATCCGAAAGATCAATCCCGACCACACACCCGCCGTGCTGGTGAAGAACCACGGCCCATTCTCATGGGGCACTTCGCCAGACAATGCTGTCTACAACGCCAAGGTGATGGAGCAGTGTGCCAAGATGGCATTCATCTCGTTCTCTGTCAATCCGAACACGACGATGAATCCCCTGCTGGTTGAGAAGCACTATAACCGTAAGCACGGCCCCAATGCCTACTACGGACAAAAAAAGAAGTAAAAGACATCAACTATTAATAATTTAAAACTTACAACAATTATGATTAAAGCATTTGAGAATTACGAGATCTGGTGGGTGACTGGCGCACAGTTGCTCTATGGAGGCGACGCTGTAGTAGCAGTCGACGGACACTCCAAGGAAATGGTTGAGGGACTGAACGCCTCTGGCATCATCCCCATCAAGGTGGTATATAAAGGCACAGCCAACAGTTCCAAGGAAGTAGAGGACGTGATGAAGGCTGCCAACAACGACGACAAGTGCGTAGGTATCATCACCTGGATGCACACCTTCTCGCC
>CAMVJQ010000099.1 GCA_947167845.1 uncultured Prevotella sp.
CCTCATAGTCGGCATCGTCCGACTCCTCGTTCTTCTTCGACTTCTTGCCGTCGAGTACATTGTCCATTGCATCGTCGGTAGTACGCTCCACCTTATTCTCCACTTTGCGCTCTACGGCGTGCTTGCCGGCATCAACGGCCTTCTGTCCGAGTTTCTTCAGCCAGCCCTGTGCATCAGCATTTGCCGAGACGGTAAAGGCCACAATAAATAGCATTAACAGTTTCTTCATACGCTTCTTTTCTTTAATTAATGGTTGATATAGATATTGTGGGGGCAAAGATACGAACAATATCCGAATTCCACAATCCCCCAAATGGGGGTTTTTCATTATGAGACAAAGCATTGAGACAGGATGGTCAGCAGCCAGACTGGCGAGGCTTTAGCCTTTTTCTATCTATAGCAATACTTCTCAAAGAATTTTATAAAATAAGGCAAAAACATACACCATCTATAATATCTATTTGGTTTACAAGTATTTACATGATGTATGTTTGCTATTTTTATAACTTGAAACATACACCAGAATACCAAAATTACGAATTTATTTTACGTATCTTTGATAAGGCAGATATTATTTCTTGACCATTTCAACAATAGAAACATTTTGTTTCAGCCGAAGAAACAAATTGTTTCTTCTGAAGAAACACTTTGTTTCAGCCTTTTATACTATAATGGAACAACCTGATTATCAATGCATTAATGCAATATTTACCGCAGAATATACTTAGAATCTAATAAATGGTGTAGGTTTTATAAAATTATATATATAAACCTACACCATTTAAACAATTAAAGTTCAGAAGGTTAGTTAGAAAGGTGTATGTTTATATAAGAATTTTAAAAAAACTCTATAGAAATTTCAATCCTTTCACAACTATCAAAAATTTATGTATATTTGTATCGGCTCTACCACATCCGGCTCATGCCTTCTTCAATCGGAACTGGCAGAAATAGGCTCGCATTATTTGGCTTGTTCGCATAAATTTCGTATATTTGCAGCATGAAACGAGAGAAAATGATAATTATAGGGGCCCTGATGCTCACAGCAAGTGCATCGGGCTACACTGACCACCGCAATGCAAAGGTGGACTCCGCCGAGCAGGTGCTCAACAGCGGAAAGACACTCACAGACAAGGAGCGCATGGGCTGCTACTACACCATCGTACGCGGCACTCTGGGCAAGGACACTAAGAAGCACGACTACTACTGCCGTCAGATGCTCGCCATGAGTTATCAGATTGATGCCAAGAACATGCGGGAGAATGCCCTCAACCACCTGGGCCTGCAGCACTACGGCAAGGACGAGTTCGACGAGGCTGAGCGCTACTTCCTATGGGCCATCGCCGTCACCGACTCGATGCAGGGCGACAAGCGCTACAAGGAAAGTGACATCGACGACAACTACTCACAACTCTACGGCGCACTGGGCAACCTCTACAACGTGCAGGACAAGAACCTGCTGGCCATCGAGTACTACCAGAAGGCCCTGCCCATCTTCGAGAAACACGGCTGGCTGGAGTCGCAGACCATCCTGCACCACAACGTGGCCGAACTCTACTCCGCCATGAGCAACGACGAGAAGGCCATCCATCACTATAGCCGGGCCATCGAGACTGGCCAGCAGTCGAAAGACTCGCTGATGATGGCCCTGCCACGCAAGGGACTGGTGAAGATATACATCAGCCAGGGCGAATACGACAAGGCCCTCGCCACCATCATGCCCGCCTACGCCTACTACAGCACTCATCGCGACGAAGAGCACAACGACTATACGGAGATACTGGCCTCGATGGTGAAACTCCACCTGATGAGCGGCCACGAGAATCTGGCAAAGGCGAAGGGCTTCGCACAAGAGGCCCTGGCATGCGACAATGGCGAACTGATGACAGAAAACCGCTGCGACGTCTATGCCGCCGCCTGCATGGTGGCGATGAGGGAGAACAACTGGCAGCAGGCCCTCAATTACGGACTGAAGTCAGTACACGAGAACGACGACGAGGCCACGATGAGCGACGTGGGCTGCTACGAGATGCTGGCCAACATCTACATGCACCTGGGCGACACCGACAAGGCGCAGCAATATATAAAAAAGGTACGCGCGATGATGGAGCACTTCGCCACCAGCCACTATCAGAGCGGTCTCAGCCAGATGGAGGTGATCTATGAGACGGAGAAGAAAGAGGCGGAGATAGAACAACTGCAACGCGAAAAGCGCTGGTTCATCTGGGGCGGCAGCCTCACGGCACTGGTGCTGCTGCTGACGGCGGTGATCTTCTTCCTGATGTGGCGCAGCCTGAAACTACGCCGCCGCACGGCCCTCATCGAGGCCAAACTGGAGGGCGAACTGACAGAGCGGGTGAGGATAGCACGCGACCTGCACGACCGTATGGGAGGACTGTTGACGGCCATCAGGCTGAATATCCCCACAGAATCAGGAAAGCCAGAAGGCCCTGATGCATCCGGCACGCCCCTTCTCCCCCTTGTCGATGAGGCCATCACCGAGATGCGCCACGTGGCCCATCACCTGCTGCCCGACTCCCTCAGCCGCTATGGCATCCGCAGGGCACTGAGCGACTACTGCCGCACCTTCAGCAACGTGAGTTTCTCATTCACTGGCGAAGAACGGCACATCGCACATGAGGAGGCCGTCTACTGCATTGTACACGAACTGGTGAACAATGCCGTGAAGAGCGCCGATGCCCAGCATATACAGGTGCAACTGATGACAGCAGGTTGCCTCACCGTCATCAACGTCAGCGACGACGGGAAAGGCTTCCCATCCACCGAAGGCCATAACGGCGGCATAGGCTTGAGAGACATCCGCGAACGCGTGGAGGCCCTCGGAGGCCGTCTCGACATCATCTCAGAGACGGGAAAAGGCACAGAAATCAACATAGAAATCGAACAACATGACGAAAACCCCCAAATGGGGGATTGCACCGCTCAATAAAAATATGTACCTTTGCAGCCGAATACGTTTCACCATCTTGAAGCATGATAAGCGTCATCATCTCCGACGACCACAGGCTTGTAGCCGAAGGTATAGCAAAACTGATCGATGGGAGCAATATTGCGCACGTCGTGGCTATCGCTGAGAACCTCAGTGAGACGGGCAGGTTGTTGGCTGACAAGCGTCCTGATGTCCTGCTGCTCGACGTGGCCATGCCCGACGGCGACGGCATCGACTCCATCAAGCATCTCAGGGATGCCAATCCCGGGCAGAAAGTCATCATCCTGACCACCTACGCAGAGCCAGCGGTCATCCGCCGGGCATTGGACAGCGGGGCCAACGGGTATATCCTGAAGAATACGGGAATAGAAGAATTCATGGCTGGCATCGAGACTGTGGCCTATGGCAAGCAGTTCGTATGCGAAGAGGCCCGGCTGTTGCTGATAGGCAGTGAGACAGCCCCCTCGCTGACGGCCAGGGAGAGAGAGATACTGCGGCTGATCGTCAAGGGCAACACGATGAAGCAGATAGCCCACAAACTGAACCTGGGCTTCGAGACGGTACACAGTTACACCAAGACGATGCGGCAGAAACTGGGCTGTCCGAACATGTCGTCGCTCGTCAGGACAGCCATAGAGCGACACCTGATATAATAAGAAATCCTCGCTGAAGCGAGGATTTTCTTATTATCTGATTCTGTCGAGCGATCTGACAAGTTTCTCGTCGGCCAGGATAGCCCTACGCGCCATCAGATAGAAGATGAGGGCTACGGCAGGCAGCACTGACGGCCACGATGGCTGGAAACTGACGGCACCCCACGACTTGTCGCCCACCATCTGGGAGACGACGAACAGGCAGACATACCATCCCACAATCAGCAGGGCGTTCAGCGCACAGAAGAGAGCCTGCGCCTTGCGGTTGCGATACATGAATATGGTATAGATGCCCAAGGCGGCCGTCGGAAGCAGGATGGCAAAAAGCGGCCAGACGTCGAAATGGTGATTGCCCACAGGGTCGGAATACCACAGGCAGAACACACGCGCCACCTTCAGACCTGCGGCCTGAAAGGAAGCAATCTGTGTGGAAAGGCAGATGACGGTCAGTATAATGGCCGCCAGCAGGAAGAGAGTCTGTTTACGCTGCCACATCAGTTCTCCGCATTCTGAATGTCGCGTGAGGGATCACGCCAGTAAACCTTGTCTTCCACAAACTCCTGCGTAGCCAGCAGAGTGGCCTTCGGCAGTTTCTCATAATAGCGCGAGATCTCTATCTGCTCGCGATTCTCAAACACCTCCTCGAGCGAATCATTATAGGAAGCGAACTCAGCGAGTTTCTTCGACAGGTCCTCCTTGATCTGAAGGCTGATCTGGTTGGCGCGCTTGGCAATGATGGCTACGCTCTCATAGATATTGCCAGTATCCTTGCAGAGGTCCATAATGTTGCGGGTCACGGTGTTTACCGGTGCTTTTGATTTCTTGTAGTCCATAATCTATTTGATTTTTTATCTTTTACCTTTTTACCTTTCTACCTTTTTACCTTTCACTTAGTCTCCTATCACTTTCTTGCACTTGGCGATGAACTTCTCAGCCGTACGGATATTCTTCGAATCAGGATACTCGTTGATGAAGCCATAGCACTCATCCTCGGCATCACGATAACGTTCCAGCCGCTTGTCGTCAGTAGAGTTCTCTGCCAGTTCAAACTTGCTTCGCATGATCAGCAGTGCAAACTTCTCGCGGATCTTGCAGTAGGGATAGGTCTTCAGGGCGTTCTGGGCCGTGATGATGCAAGAGGTATAGTTACTCTCATCATTCTTGTTGATATTGCCGAAATAGCCGCCCAGGTTGTAATATAATTCGGCTGACAGGAATTCCTTCATAATCAGTTTGTCCTGCAGTTCGTAGAGTCGCCTCTGGGCTTCGGGACGAAGTTTGGAGTCAGGGAAGAGGTCGAGGAACTGCTGATAGGCATTGACGGCACCGACAGTGGGTGTCTGGTCCAGACGAGGCTCAGGTGCACTCTCATAGAGCGACTGCGCCACGTAGAAGGCAGCCGACTCGGCATAGTTGCCACGCGGATAACTGCTGCCGTACTTCTTGAAGGTGGCGGATGCGACATCATAGTCACGATTGCAGTACTGTGCCATCCCAAGCATGTAAAGACACTCCTGCGCGTCTTCCGAGCCTTTCTTCACCGTGACGAGTTGCTCCAACAATGAAGCAGCACGCTGAAACTTGCCAAGGGCGAACGACTCCTTGGCATACTCATACTTATACGCATTGTCTGACGACTTGTAGACCTTGTTGAATTCTCCTGCACAACTGCTCATCAGGAGCAACGCGCACGAACATATTATGATACATTTCTTCATATCGGGGTGCAAAGTTAGTGAATTTTGCATAAAGAACAAAGATTTTTGGAGAAATTTATGAATAATGGCGAATGAATTATGAATTATTTCGTAATTTTGGATAAAAACGCAAATCTTTTG
>CAMVJQ010000100.1 GCA_947167845.1 uncultured Prevotella sp.
GTTTGATGAAAAGAAGAAATGACCTGCTGCACCAGCTCAGCAACACTACCTACGAGGTGAACGCCTTTGCGGTAAACCACTCACTTTTCGGATGCGCTGAATAACTGCAAATGCTGTCATTGTTGTTAACCCTCGTTAGAAACACTGGCGGCTCTGCGCTGAAGCCTTGCCATTTGGATGAATTGTAAAGACATTCTGTTCCATGCAGAAAATGAAAAATTCCTCCGCCACGTATCTTAAGTGCTTGATATACAGCGAGATGATGGCGGAGGATTCCCGACTTGCCACCTTTTCCTGGATTTGCAGGGTCTGAAAGCATGGAAGAGGGCGGGGCGGCGGTGCTGAGGCGGGCGTAAAGCAGTGGAAAGGACGTACTTTTCGAATCTGCGACTTTAGTGGCGGAATGCTCGGACTTAAGTCGTAAGATGCTTCGACTTAAGTGGTAGACTGCTGGGACTTAAGTCATAGATTCGAAAAGAGCCACTTTAAGGTTGGCTTGGAGGGCTGTTGGATGGGGCAAAACGGTCGATAAAAACAGTAGGATTTGAGTGTCATTTTGTTGGTAACTTCCCTTGACAACAGGCAGTTTTTGTGCTATCTTTGCAGCGTAAAAACTGTTTTGGCGAATGGGAATATTTGATTTTTTTAGCAAGCGGACGCATTCGGAGAGTGTGGACGCGTCAAGGGAGCAGAACCTTCTGCTGCTGGAGCGACTTGAAAAAGTCGAGAGTGAACTGTCCGGATTGAAATCGGATAGCAAATCTGCCGACTCTCAGGTTACAGATTGCAAATCCGAAACATCGGAGGGTGACAAATCCTCAACGGCTGGGCTGCGGGACCGTCCGGCGAGTCGCAATGACTCGGCGAAGAGCCGCTATGAGGAGCGGCAGCGGCAGATGCTGCGGCCTATTCACGACATGTCGGCCTTTGTGATGGCGAACTTCGAGTTCCGTCACAACATCGTGCGCGACCTCTATGAGTATAGGCGGAAAAGCAGCGATGGCGAGTGGAAACTGATCGACAAGCGGCAGTTGAACTCCATCAACTGCCGGATTCAGGATGATGGCGAGATCTTCGTGCTTTCCAGTTTCGTGAAGCAGCGCATCGAGAGCGAACTGGCTGTGGACTATCACCCCGTGAGTGCCTATCTTAATAAGGTACGCGGGCGATGGGACGGGCAGACTGACTACATCGCCGACTTTGCCCGCCGCATCAGTTCGTCGGACTATTGCCAGCGGATGGTGCGTGTCTGGCTCCGGGCCGTCGTCACCCAGTGGCTTGGTGCCGACAGGCAGCATGCCAATGCCGTGATGCTGCTGCTCGTCAGCCCTCAACAGGGTCTGGGTAAGAGTACGCTCTTCACCTCGATGCTGCCCCCGGAGATAGCCGACTACTACACGGACGACTTCAAGATCAATGCCAAGGGCAATGCCTACAGGAAGATGGTGGAGTTTGCGCTGGTGAGCCTTGACGAGTTCGAGAAGATCGGCAGGAAGCAGATGCCCGAACTGAAATCGATGATGCAGACGCTGAAGCCCAGTTTCATCGGGGCTTATCAGAAGAGTTTCAACCAGTTGCCGCGCATCGCCTCCTTCGTAGGCACCACCAATGAGCGGCATGTGCTGACTGACCGCACCGGCTCGCGCCGCTTCCTCATCCTGGAGCCCGACGGCGTCATCGATGTGGAGGGCATCCGGCACGACCAACTCTATGCCCAGGTGCTCGACGAGATAGAGCGGCAGAAGTTGCCCCACTGGTTCTCGAAGGATGATGAGGCCGAGATGGAGGCGCACAACAAGGACTACTATGTGCTGACGGACGTGGAGCGGCTCTTCCTGCGCTATTTCAGTATTCCTGAGAAGGAGGGCGAGGGCGAATTCATGAGTGGGACGGAGATAATGCGCGAGTTGGAGAAGCACTCGCATAAGACGATGGCCGGCGTGACGCCCAATGCCTTCGGCAGGGCGATGACGCGGCTCGGCGTGAAGCGTGTGGGGCGTCATGAGACTGACGGCTACCTGGTGCTCGCCGCATAGGGATAATGAAAAAATGCTCCGCCATCATCCGCCTGTCTGTCAGACAGTTAGGACTGGTGGCGGAGCATTTTTACCTTTTTGCCTTTTTACCTTTTTACTTTTTTACCTTTTTACCTTTCCATCACTCCCATCCGTAGCGGTAGTAGACATAGGTGGTGCCCTGTCTCTTGCAGTAGTATTTAGAGAACTCCTCTGCCGTCAGTTCGTCGAGCCATTTCTGGGCGCGGTATTCCGTGATGTTCAGGGCGTATTGCATCTGCTTGCGGGTGATGGAGTGGTTCTCCTTCAGATAGTTGTTGAGGAACTCGACGATCTGTTCACGCGTGTAGGGCTTGTTCCTGCCGGCAACTCCTCGCCCGTTTTTGTTGTGGGTGGAGATCTGCCTTTTCAGTGCCTGTATGAAACTGGGGTCGGGGGAGAACGAGACGCCCTGCACCTCCACATCGTTGGCCGTTATCAGGTTCGGGTCGGTGAAGTGGGGCTTGATGGGGTTGCCTTCCTCGTCCTGCTTTGTCTTCAGTCCGACCTTCATCTGGAAGGTGCCGATGCCGTCGATGCGGAAACGCTTGTTGTTGCGCAGTTGCTCGATGATCTCGTCCTTCAGCACGGTGAGCGACGACTGCATCAGGATGGTGTTGAAGGTGTTGTGATACTTCAGGTGTGCCAGGAATTCCTTCTGGCTCATGGTGCCGTCGGGCATGTGGCGCACCTGATAGGTGGTGTTCCCCTCAGCGTCGGGCAGTGGGTTGGGGAAGATGCCGTAGTTGATTTTGTCTGCCATAATAGTGTTGACTTTTACTTCAGGTTTGGCAATTGGTCGCGGGTGATGACGTTGGGGTCTGACATGGCGTCTTTCCACCAACTGTCGCTGCACATCGTGTCGGTAGAGCCCTGTCCGCCCTGATACCATACCATGAAGTGCCCCCACCTGGCGCCTGCCGTCCAGCAGTCGCCTATCTTGCCCTGCTCACCGGCGTCGCCATGGCCGCACTCTCCCAGCACTACCATCTTATTGGGATACGCTGCCTGGATCTCGGAGAACTCGCGGCTGTTCTGGGCTGCCGTGTAGCCGTAGAGGTCGCGGGCTACGATGTCAACATAGTTGTCGCCGGGATACCAGTCGGTGTCCTGGTTATACTGGCTGCTGTTGCCGTTGTAGTTCTGCGTGGTCCAGATCCAGATGAGGTTGCGGATGCCCTTCTGCTTGAAGTAGTCGAACATCGCAATCCAGAGTTTCTTATAGGTCTCAGCCCCGTCGTAGCCCCACCAGAACCACGCCTTGGTCCAGTTGGCCTGCTGCTTGGCGATGGCATTGCCTGCGGCCTCGTGGAAGGGTCGCCAGGTGGCGGCGATGCCGGCCTCCTGCAGTTTGAGGATGATGTCTGCCACCAAGTCCATCTGCTCGTAGAACCACTTGTTCTCCCAGGTGCCTTCCTTGAGGGCGTTGGTGGCTCTGAAGGTAGTCTCACTGGGCGTACAGGTCACGGCCTGGTTGCCGTTGGCGTCTCCGCCAGTGCCGGTGATGGCTGTGACTTTGTCCTCGCTCAGGGGCACGTTGAAGTGCCACATCAACTGCACGATGCCGCCCGCATTGGCCCAGTCGGTGACGGGCTTGGAGTCGTTGTAGTTGATCCAGTTGTTCTTGGGCACGTAGACGTGGATGAAGTCGTAGCAGTTCATGGCGGGATACTTGCCCGTCAACTTATAGACTTTCTCTGCGCAGTCGTTGTTCCAGTTCACGTTGGCCATTACGCTGGAGATCACCTTCTGGCCGTATTGCTCCCTGAAATAACTGTATAGTTTCTTGGCCTGCTCCGTAGAGGCAACGACAGGGGCATTCGCTATATTGGCACTGGGCGACTCGGGCTTCTTGGCGGTGGTGAAACTGAATGAATATTCATCAGCCAGTGCCCCGGTTACGCCGATGAGCCCTTTGGGGAGCGTTATCGTCACCTTTGTCTCATAGTCGGGACAGATGACGGCCAGACTCAGTGTCTTGCCGCTGACAGACGCGGCTCCGGAGAGCGTGCCTCCCGTCACCTTCGGCTGCAGGCTGGCATCAGATGCCATCCGTATATCCTTGTCGTAGACCACCTGGACACTGACCGTCCCCGTGGCGACATCCGTCGCATTGTTGGCCGGGGTTGTAGAGACTACGGTCGGGGCTGTCACCGCCGGGGGCGGCGCGGGTGATGGTTCGGGATCGTCATCACCGCCACAGGCTGCAAATGAGCATGCTGCCATGAGCATCGGAAGGATGTATGTCTTCTTAATGTTCATTTCGGTGCACTGTTATAGATGGATTCGAGTGTATAGTTGGCATCGTCGGAGGTGGCCGCCTTGATCATGGTCTGCACGAGCGACTCCATATTGTTCAGATAGGTGCCGTCGTTGTGATTGAAGTAGCCATGGTGCTCGTTGCCTCCTCCCACGGAGTTGTTGTCCCAGATGCAGAGCGGCATGTTGTAGGTGTGGGCAGCGCGGCAGACGTATTCGAGATAGTAGTTGCGGAAGAGGTTGGAGCGGTCGTTGTTGTGCATCACGCAGCCATACTCACCGATGTAGACGGGGATGTTGTTGGCAATATATCTCTCCTGCAGTTTTTGGAAGATTTCAACCACGTGGTCTTCGTTGCTTCCAGCCTGTGCCTTTCCTGAGGCGGCCGTGTGCCCCCATTCCGACTTGCCGCCGTTGTCTTCCGGCGTGAGGGTGAAGGTGTTCGGGTCATAGAAGTGTACGCTCACCAGGATCTTCTTGGCGGCATCTGTGGGCAGCACGAAACTGCTCTCCAGAGCGAACGAGGGACTTGATGCATAGGCGGGGATGCCAATCCAGCGTGTGGCATTGTTGCCACCAGTGGCACGGATGGTATTCACCACCAGTTGGTTCCACTCATTGAGCGTGTTATACTGCTTGCCGCCGTCGGTGCGGTTGTCTCCCCAGCCCCACTTGCCGTCCTGTATCTCGTTGAACGACTCGAAGATGAGGAACTCGCCCTTGTCCTTGAAGGCTTCGG
>CAMVJQ010000101.1 GCA_947167845.1 uncultured Prevotella sp.
TAGGCGGCAAAGTTCATCAGATTACCCCATGCCTTGGCAAACGGATATTCGAATCCCCAGATATTGCCGAAGGGGGCGCCCATGTTCGTCACAAAACTGATCATCGCGAAGATGAAGCACATGGTGATAATGGCAATCAGTTTGCCATTGCTTTTTGTTTCAGTCATATTGTCTTAATATTTTGTAATGTAGTTCCTTATTCCACTATGCCGAAACGATAGATGGTCTTCTGCTTGTAGCGCTGGCCAGGATTGAGCACCACGCTGGGGAAGTATGGGCGGTTGGGGCTGTCGGGGAAGTGCTGGCACTCCAGGCATACAGCCGAGCGGCGTGGGAAGGTGGCTCCGTTGGCTCCCTTGTAGTCGCCTGTCAGATAGTTGCCTGTATAGAGTTGCATGCCCGGCTCTGTGGTGTAGCACTCCAGGGTGCGCCCACTCTTCGGGTCTGTGATGCGGGCTGCAAAACTCAGTTCGCCCACTTCGCGCTTGTTCAGCACGTAGTTGTGGTCGTAGCCATTGCCGAACTTGATCTGCTCGTCGTCGGCATTGATGTCCTGTCCGAACGTCTTTGGGGTGCGGAAGTCGAATGGCGTGCCTGCCACCTTGAGTATCTCGCCCGTGGGAATGGCTGTCTCGTCAGTCGGGATGTAGAAGTCGGCATTGATCTCGCAGATCTGGTCGTCGATCGTCGGTGTGGGATCGGCAGTGCCTGCCAGGCTGAAGAAGGCGTGATGCGTCAGGTTGACAATGGTCTTCTTGTTGGTGGTGGCCAGATACTCGATGGTCAGTTCATTGAGGTCAGTGAAGGTGAATTCCACAGTGACGTCGAGTTCGCCCGTGAATCCTTCCTCGCCGTAGGACGACACGCGGTGCAGGGCGAGCGAGCGGGGCCCCATCTGACGGGCATCCCATATCTTCGTGTGGAATCCCGTGGGACCGCCGTGCAGGTGGTTCTTCCCATTGTTGACAGCCAGTTGATAGTCCTTGCCGTTCAGCGTGAACTGTCCGTTGCAGATGCGGTTACCGAAGCGGCCGATCAGCGTCGAGAGGAAGGGCTCCGGGCTGTTGATGACGTTTTGGATACTGTCGTGACCCTGAATCACGTTTGCTACATTTCCATTCTTATCTGGCACCATAATGGCACAGATGGCCCCGCCATAGTTGGTGATGGCGACTTCGTAGCCCTTACGGTTTCTGAGAATGTACAAATCGGTCTTTTTACCGTTGATGGTGGTCTGGAAGTTCTCCCGCTTCAGACCACACAGATTCGCTGTTTCTGTAGTGTTAGCCATGTTGAAAGTTTTAAGTTACTATATCTATCGTGCAAAGTAACAGAAAATTTTTCAAACGGACGAATGAAACGACGAAAAAAATGTTGTAGGATGTATTAAAAAACCCTAAATGCAGTTTTTCAGGAAGTCGGCGACCACGTAACTGCTACCTCCAATGAACACAAAATCATCTTTCTGCGCTGCGTTACGCGCTGATTCATAGGCATCTGCGACGGTGGGATAACTCTCTCCCAGCAATCCGAGTTGCGCTCCCATCATTTTCAGCACATTTTCCGAAATGGCGCGATGATTGTTGGCTTTGGTGAAATAATAGGTGGCGTTCTTGGGCAGCAGTGCCATCATGCCCTCGATGTCCTTGTCCTCGACGGCTCCGAACATGATGTGCATCTGACGGCACTCCACCTGACTGAGTTGGCGGCTCAGGTATTGCCAGCCTTCCACGTTATGGCCCGTGTCGCAGACGGTCTTGGGCTCTTGGCTCACCACTTGCCAGCGGCCCTGCAGCCCTGTCAGTCTGCTGACGTTCTTGAAGCCCTCGCTCACCTCCTTGCCCAGTGCTTCCGACCTGGAGTCGTCGGTGAAGCGGTACATATAGCCCTGCTCCTCCAGTTTGCGCACGGCCCAGAGGATGGTGTTGGCGTTCTTCTCCTGATACAGTCCGCAGAGTTCGCCCTGTATGTAGCCGTAGTGCCTCGTCTGATACTGCATCGCGCTGTTGGCGAACTTTGTCTGCATCACTTCCGGCCTGTCCTCAGCGAAGGTGATGGGAGCCTTGTTCTCTTCGGCTACGGCCTCGAACACCTGTCGCGTCTCTGGTGTCGTCTCGCCGATGACCACGGGTACACCTCTTTTTATAATACCGGCCTTCTCCATCGCTATCTGTTCCAGCGAGTTGCCGAGCAGTTGCGTGTGGTCCAAGCCGATGTTCGTGATGACCGACAGGATGGGGGTTATGATGTTCGTGCAGTCCAGACGGCCTCCAAGACCCACCTCGACGACGGCGATGTCGACTTTCATATCGCTGAAATACTTGAAGGCCATGGCTGTCGTCAGTTCAAAGAATGACGGATGGAGCGGCTCGAAGAAAGCCCGCTCTCCTTCGACGAAGTCCACGACGTGTGCCTCTGGTGCAGGATGCCCGTTGACGCGGATGCGCTCGCGGAAGTCCACAAGGTGCGGGGATGTGTACAGCCCCACCTTATAGCCGCAGGCCTGCAGAATGGCGGCGATGGTGTGGGCGCAGGAGCCCTTGCCGTTGGTGCCGGCCACGTGGATGCTTCTGAAGTTCTGGTGGGGATGGCCGAAGTGCTCGTCGAGCACAAGGCTGTTCTCCAGTCCTTCCTTATAGCCCGTATTCCCTTGTTTCTCGAACATGGGCAGTTGGCTGAACAGATAGTCGCAGGTTTCCTGGTACGTCATGTGGATCTACTGGTTTCGATTCAGTTGAAATAGTTCTTGAAGCGCTGGAAGATGCTGTCGCGTGTCTGCTTGTCGCCCTTGAAGTTGTCGGATTCGCGGAAGCGCTCGATGGTCTGCTTCTCCTCGCGGCTGAGCGTCTTCGGCACGTAGACGCTGATGTTCACCACCAGGTCACCCTTGCCTGAGCCGTAGCCTTGCACGACGGGCAGTCCCTTGCCTCTGAGGCGTAGCGTCTTGCCGGGCTGCGTGCCGTTGTCCAGTTTCACCTTCAGCCTTGAGCCGTCGATGGTAGGTATCTCCACTTCTCCGCCAAGTGCTGCTGTAGGGAAGTCGAGCAACAGATTGTATATCAGGTCATTACCGTCGCGAACGAACGTGTCGTTCGGCTCTTCTTCGATGAACACCTGTATGTCGCCTGAGATGCCGTTGTGCCTGCCTGCGTTTCCCTTGCCGGGCACGTTCACCACCATGCCTTCGGCCACGCCGGCGGGGATGTTGATCTCTACCACTTCCTCGCCCTTCTCAATGCCGGTGCCGCCGCAGTGCTTGCACTTGTTTTTGATCACCTGTCCTTCACCGCCGCAGGTGGGGCAGACGCTCTGCTGCTGCATCATGCCGAAGATGCTCTGCGTGGTGTGGGTGATGACGCCCGATCCGTGGCACGTCGGGCACTGTTCCTTGCCGCTGCCGGCTTCAGCCCCCGATCCGCTGCAGTGAGGGCAGGCGATGTCCTTGCGCACCTTGAACTTCTTCGTCACGCCCGTGTTGATCTCCTGCAGCGTGAGCCTCACCTTGAGTCTGAGGTCGCTGCCTCGATGCTGCTGCGGGCGGCGCGCGCCGCCGAAGCCGCCGAAGCCGTGGCCGCCGAAGATGTCGCCGAACATCGAGAAGATGTCATCCATGTTCATCGACGTGCCGCCGAAGCCGCTGAAGTCGAACCCGCCGCCCATCGGGCCGTCGAAGCCGAACTGGTCATACTGCTGGCGGGTCTTCGGGTCGTGCAGCACGTTGTAGGCCTCTGCGGCCTCCTTGAACTTCTCCTCTGCCTCCTTGTCGCCGGGGTTGCGGTCGGGGTGGTATTTGATGGCTATCTTGCGATATGCTTTTTTTATCTCGTCTTCTGAGGCCGTCTTCGCTACGCCGAGCACCTCATAGTAGTCTCTCTTTTGTGCCATATTTGTGAATGATGCATGATGAATGATGCATTATTATTGTCCCACTGCCACTTTTGCGTGGCGGATTACTTTGTCGTTCAGTTTGTATCCCTGTTGCAGGCAGTCGATCACCTTGCCCTTCTTGTCGTCGCCCATGCCTGGCACCATGGCCACAGCCTCGTGTACGTCGGTGTCGAAGTCGGCGCCTGCCGTCTCGAT
Source organism: uncultured Prevotella sp. (assembly GCA_947167845.1). Taxonomy (GTDB): domain Bacteria; phylum Bacteroidota; class Bacteroidia; order Bacteroidales; family Bacteroidaceae; genus Prevotella. The sequence goes on from CAMVJQ010000101.1 coordinate 4,084, forward strand.
CCTGCTTACGCCCTGTGCCTCCAGTGTCTTGATGAACTTCTGGTGGATCAGCGTCATGCCCTCGCGCAGCACCTGCGGGTCGTCGGTCTTGGCACCGTTCTCGATAGCGCGCTCCATGTCGTCGATGACGGGCAGTATGGCCGTGATCACCTTCTCGCCGCCGTTCAGTATCAGTTCGGCTCGCTCCTTCAGGGTGCGCTTGCGGTAGTTGTCAAACTCGGCCACCTTGTATAGCAGCTGGTTCTTCAACTCTGCGATTTCCTCCTGGGCTTTCTCCAGGGGATCTTTCTCGTCGGATGCTTCTGCTTCCTCTGTGGTCTCAGTGTTCTCAGTGGCTGATTCGGCTTCTGCCGTTTTGTCAGTTTCCTCAGCGGGCTGCTCTTCCTGCAGTTCCTCGTCCTTGATGTCGATATCTTTTTCTTTCATAATAGCAATGTTTAAATGTTCTGCCAATCTCCTTGCAAAATCTATGCCAAACCGTACATCTTGGCCTTCTGCTCCTTGATGGCGGCGTCGTAGATGTAGTCGTCATAGGTCATCAGCTTGTCGATGGTGCCCTTCGGCGTCAGTTCGATGATGCGGTCGGCGACGGTGTTGATGAACTCATGGTCGTGCGAGGCGAACAGTATGTTGCCCTTAAACTGTATCAGGTTGTTGTTGAATGCCTGTATGGATTCCAGGTCGAGGTGGTTCGTCGGCGTGTCCAGGATGAGGCAGTTGGCGTTCTTCAGTTGCATGCGCGCTATCATGCAGCGCATCT
>CAMVJQ010000102.1 GCA_947167845.1 uncultured Prevotella sp.
TACAGGAGGGGTTAGGGGAGGTCACAACCCGCAACAGACTTTTGGGATTGATCCCTAATAGTCACCCACCACCATCGGCACAACAGTCCCCCCGGCCTCTCTCCTACTACAGTGCCGATGAAAAATGCTCCGCCATCATTCCACTGTCTATCAGACAGTTAGGAAGGATAGCGGAGCATTTTTTAAAGATACGAAACTCTTCAAGACACTACACTAGAAGCGGCGCGGGCCTCCGAAGCCTCCACCACCTCCGCGACCTCCACGGCCGCCGCCTCCGAAGCCGCCACCACCACGGCCGCCACGGCCACCAGGCCCGCCGAAGCCACCCTGTCCGCCTCCGAAGAGGTTGAGACGATAGATGACGTGGAGCATACCGTAACTGGTGATGGAGTTATAGTCTGTATCGCTGCTCATCATGGCCGTCAGCGTGCGGCTCACGGTGGACTGCTGCCGCAGGATGTCGTAGAGTTGGAGCGAGACAGTCAGCGTCTTGCCCCGAAGGAAACTCTGAGCCACCTGCGCATTCCAGATGAGTTCGTTGGTGTTCATCGACGCGTCGCTGTAGCCTCGGCGGCTCTGCATGTTCATATTGGTGGTGAGCGATGTGCCCCAGGGCGCTGTGACTCCGATCATGCCGCCGTAGGAGAACTGCCAGGTGTCGAGATTGCTGTTCTCCTGCAGTTTGTTGCGCGAGCGGGTATAGTTGAGCGAGCCGTTGAGTTCCACCTCCAGCCAGTCGTTGCGGTAACTGGCGGCGAGCCGCTCGCTGACGCCCAGGGAGTTGGTGACGCTCTTCTGCGAATCGCTGATATTGTCGACACTGACGAATCCCACCCGGTGGTTGTAGTTCAGGTTGGTGAAGGTGTTGACGTTGAAGAAGGCGGCAGAGTCGATGGCGGTGTTGAACATGAAGCCAAGATTGCCGTTCCAGTTGCCGTCGACATTCTCAGGGCGCGTGATTGTTCCACCGGTCTCCTGCACGTAAGTGGTCTTGTTGGCCACGGAATTGCTTGTTGTGGAGAAGTTGACAAATGTCATCACGGCACGCTGATGGGCCTGGAAATAGTCGTTGTAGAAGAGGTTGAAGTTCTGGGTGAACGATGGCTTCAGTCCTGGATTACCTCTGGTGATGCGCAGTGGGTTGCTGTCGTCGACGATGTCGAGCAGGTCGCTCATCGAGGGCTGCTGGCTTCGTCCGCGATAGGTGAAGCGGAGTTGGCCTGTCTGCGACTTCTTCCATCGGAAGTCGAGTGTCGGGGTGAAATTGGTCACAGTGCGGGTGGTATCGGCATGCACGCCCTGATAGTCCTGCACAAAGTGGGATTTCTGGGGGAGCACCTGGAATCCGACATTGAAGTTGATCGCCTTACGGACGATACGCAGCATCACCTCGGCCGTATGATTGTCGTTCTTATACTCCGACAGGCGGCTCAGGTTTCTGTCCTCATAGGTCTCCAGAGGATTGGTCAACTGCACGAAGTAGGGATCCCACTGACGATAATGGGGCGTGATGGCGGAGTAGTCGACTCCTGTCAGGCTGTAGGTCTTGCGGTCGCTCTTAGTGTAACTGTGCTGGAAGGTGTAACTGAACTGGAGGTAGACCTGGCGGAAGATGGGCTCACTATAGGTGATGCGCGCGCTGTAACTCCAGTTGTTCTGCGGTGTCAGACTATAGCGGTTGGTCTGATAGGTGGAGTCGCCCGTCCCCAGATAGTTCATGATGCCGAAGAGTTCGGAGAAGTTGTTCGACATTGACTTGCTGGTGCCGTCGCCCCAGTTACCGTTCAACTGCAGTGTGATGTTGCGTCCTGTGCTGCTGAGCCTGCGGTTGAACTGCAGCATACCGCTGAGCGACTTTGAGTCGCTGTAGGAGAGTGACGTCTGGTCGCTGAAGTTCTTGACGATGCCGTACTGCGATGCCAGTTTATAGACGTCGGCCAGCGGATTGTCTGATCGCTCGTATGGGTCGGAGCCGAAGGTGGCGCTCTGGCTGATGCCCTCGCCGTCGTTGCTGGAATATGTGAAGCGCGGGCGGAACATGATGTTGGTCATGGAGTCGGGCTGCCATTCGAGTCGCATCTGGCCGTTCCAACTGTTAGAGCGTGAGTAGTTCTGGTTCAGACTATTGCTGTAAGAAGAGGTGGTGCCGCTGAAGAAACTCTGGGAGTTGGTCTTCGAGAGGACATCGCCGTCAGTATGATTCCAGCGCACGCTACCGTCGATCTTCAGTTTGTCCTTCTTCTCGTAGTTGATGTTGAGACCAGTCATCTTCGAGGCATTCAGGCCCTGTCGGCCTCCTCCCCATCGGCCTCCACCGCCGCCACCTGGGAATCCCTGGTCGTTGGTATTGTTGGCATTTGTCATCAGGAAGGCCTTGAAGTCATCCTTCATCACACCTCCGAAGATGCGTCCTGAATAACGGTGCTCCGTTCCGACGGCCACATCGGCATTGACCATCACGCCCTTGTTCATGCCGGCCTTGATGCCGAAGTCGAGCACCGTCTGCTCCTCGCCGTCCTGAATACCCGAGACACGGGCCAGATCACTCTGCTGGTCGTAAGCCTTGATGCGGTCGATGATGTTGGTGGGCAGGTTCTTGATGGCGGTCTTAGTGTCGCCCGTCATAAACTCCTTGCCGTCTACGAGAATCTTCTTGACCTCCTTGCCATTGATCTTGATGGTACCGTCGTCGCTGACCTCGGCGCCAGGGAGTCGCTTCACCAGTTCCTCCACGACGGAGCCTTCCGGGGTGCGGAAGGCATTGGCATTATATACGAAGGTATCGGCCTTGAGCGTCACTTTCGAGGCGTGGGCTGTCACCGTGGCCCCCTTCAGCATGATGGCGTCAGGACTCAGCGATATGGTGCCTGCGGCGAGGTTCTTGTCGTCTTCTATCTTGATCTTCTTCGTGTAGGTCTTGAAGCCGACATAGGTGATCTTGAGCGTGTAACTGCCGTTCGACGGAGCCTTCACGGAGAAGCGTCCGTCTGTGTTGGTGACACCATTGGCCACCACCTTCTCTCCACTAAGCAACGAGGCTGTTGCCTGAATGACGGCATCCTGCGTATCCTGTTCAACCACTTTACCTGTCACGGTGCGCTGTGCAAAAGCAACAATTGTCGTCACGCTCACGACAATCAGAATGAGTAATCTTTTCATCACGAAATCTGTTAATTTGTCATTTGGACGCATCAAATTGGCAAAAGTTTAATGCCTGAAGAAGAAAAAAAGGGGTAAATCTACAATTATTTGATAAAAAGTGTACGAAATACGAATAAAAAGTTTAACTTTGCACTCGCAAACCGAACCATTAGAGAAAATGAATCCGCAAAAGGTTGAAATTGCAAAAGATCTTGAGTTATCACTCTCTCAGGCCATCGCGGCATGTGAGCATGACAAGACTTTTGTGCTCGTCGACGAGACCACCCGCCAGCACTGTCTGCCACGGGTGGCGGGGTTCAGTTGTCTCGATGGCGCACAGGTCATCGAAATAGGCGCCACCGATACGCACAAGACGCTGGAATCGCTCAGCCATGTCTGGGAAGAGATGGGCAGAATGGGCGGGACGCGTCACACCTTATTAATAAATATAGGAGGCGGCATGGTGACGGATCTCGGCGGTTTTGCCGCTTCCACCTTCAAGCGGGGGATCAACTACATCAACATCCCCACCACCCTGCTGTCGATGGTAGACGCAAGCGTAGGCGGAAAGACAGGCATCAACTTCAACGGACTGAAGAACGAGATCGGGGTGTTCAACAATGCTGCCAGTGTAATCCTCGACACGCAGTTTCTGCAGACGCTCGACGAGGAGAATATCCTCTCCGGCTATGCAGAGATGCTGAAGCACGGGCTCATCTCGAATGACAAGATGTGGAGCGAACTGATCTGCTTCGACATTGAGGAGCGTGACTACAGACAGTTGCAGAGGATGGTGGCCGACAGCGTGCAGGTGAAGCAGCGCATCGTCACTGAAGACCCAACGGAAAAGGGCATCCGAAAGGCACTGAATCTGGGGCACACCGCAGGCCATGCCTTCGAGTCGCTGGCCCTGCAGCGCACACCTGTGCTCCACGGCTATGCCGTAGCCTGGGGACTCGTCTGCGAACTCTACCTGAGCACTGTCAAGACGGGATTCCCTGCGGACAAGATGCACCAGACGGTGAACTTCATCAAGGAGCATTACGGGAAGATGGAGATTGTATGCGACGACTACCCCACCCTGCTCGAACTGATGACGCACGACAAGAAGAACGTGGCCGGAACCATCAACTTTACGCTGCTGGGGAACATCGGGGACATCCGAATCAACCAGACGGCGGGCAAAGAGGAGATATACGAAGCACTCGATTTCTATCGGGAATGCTGAATGACTACAGACGCCGCACGTGCTGCGGCACTGAAAACGGACCAATCAACTTAATAAAACCTAATCATATTACTAACTAATCGCAGGTGCAGCCACTCGTGAGAGCAGTTGCACCTCTTTTTATTTCGGATCAATCCCAAAAGTCTGTTGCGGGTTGTGACCTCCCCTAACCCCTCCTGTAGGAGGGGGATTAGTTACTACCGAAGGGGAGGGGGCCTTCCGACTCTTTGTATTCAGTCCCCCTCCTAGGAGGGGGATTAGTTACTACCGAAGGGGAGGAGGCCTTCCGACTCTTTGTATT
>CAMVJQ010000103.1 GCA_947167845.1 uncultured Prevotella sp.
TAACATTTATTAAGTGCCTCATTCTTGGTTTTGTCTTAGAAATCCCCACGGCTATTCAAACTGCCACGAAGTGAACTTTCGTCAATCATTGACACCCATCGTCAACTCATTCCACGATGTCACGTTCTTCAAATGAGGTCACTTCCTTGCTTCTTTCCCTCTCGTTCTTCAGTCAACCGTCGTACACTCTTGTCTATCTTTGTCAACCCTGTCCATGAGATGGCAAAATAAAAGCCCTCAAAATTCTCCGCAGTAGTCCAACGGGAAAAGACTGCAGACCTCTTTTTCTGCTGTTACAGTTACAGATGGTTACACTTCTTTTCATTTCTCTTCCTCTATCTTCTTTTTTTTCACTTAGACACTTGATTTATTGCAAAAATAGTGTATAAGTGTAACAGTGAATATAACGAGACAGCCAACTTCCTAATAATCAAGTGTTTGAAAGCAACTTTACGTTGTTACACATCCTGTTACAGATTGGTTACACTTCTGTTACACATTGAATCCTCCCCCCCAATGGATAAACTCAAACTACCGCAAAACCACCCAAAGTGTCTTCGTGAGGTTCTGGCATTTTTCCGGAATGGGTTCTAAAACTTTCTTGAATGGGTTCTAAAAAAAACGGGAGTCCCCATTCACTGATGCAGACGGGAGAGGCCTGCACACCATCGGGAGCCTCTTTTTCTCCAAAACATTTGGCCGATTCAGGGAAAATGACTACCTTTGCACAATAAAAAGGTAGAAAGATAATAATATAATACGGAATATGAAGATACTGCTATTAGGAAGTGGCGGCCGCGAGCACGCCCTGGCTTGGAAGATTGCGCAAAGCAGCAAGTGTGAGAAACTGTATATCGCCCCCGGCAACGCCGGAACGGGCGACTGTGGCGAGAACGTTGCCATGAAGGCCGACGACTTTGAGGCCATCAAGGCCTTCTGCGCCGACAAGAAAATCAACATGGTGGTGGTGGGCCCGGAAGACCCGCTGGTGAAGGGCATCTACGACGACCTGAAGGCCGACGCCAGGACGAAGGACGTGGCCGTGATCGGCCCTTCGAAGGCTGGGGCCGTGCTGGAGGGCTCGAAGGACTTCGCCAAGGGCTTCATGCAGCGCCACGGCATCCCCACCGCCCGCTATCAGACATTCGACGGCGAGCATCTGGAAGAGGGACTTCAGTTCCTGGAGACGCTGGAGCCGCCCTACGTGCTGAAGGCCGACGGCCTGTGCGCCGGCAAGGGCGTGCTCATACTGCCTACCCTCGACGAGGCCAAGCGGGAACTGAAGGAGATGCTGGGCGGCATGTTCGGCAACGCATCGAGCCGCGTGGTAATCGAGGAGTTCATGAGCGGCATCGAGTGCTCTGTGTTCGTGCTGACCGACGGCCGGCACTACAAGATACTGCCCGAGGCCAAGGACTACAAGCGCATCGGCGAGCACGACACGGGGCTGAACACGGGCGGCATGGGGTCGGTGACCCCCGTCCCCTTCGCCACCAAGGAGTGGATGCAGAAGGTGGACGACCGCATCATCCGCCCCACCGTCGAGGGACTCGCTGCCGAGGGCATCGACTACAAGGGCTTCATCTTCTTCGGACTGATCAATACCTACCCCACCCTGCCTTCGGCACCCCTCCCCTCAGAGGGGCGGGGAACTGGCGAGCCGAAGGTGATCGAATACAACTGCCGCATGGGCGACCCAGAGACGGAGAGCGTGATGCTGCGCCTGAAGAGCGACATCGTGGATCTGTTTGAGGGTGTCGCAGAGGGCAATCTCGACGAGCGCAGCATCGCGTTCGACGAGCGTGCCGCCGTCTGCGTGATGCTCGTCTCCGGCGGCTATCCGCAGGACTACAAGAAGGGCTACCCCATCACAATGCACAAGACTGGACAGTCAGCAGGCAACACCGTCATCTTCCACAGCGGAACAGCCCTGAAGGACGGCCAGGTGGTGACCGCCGGCGGGCGCGTGATAGCCGTCTCGTCGTATGGCAAGGACAGGGCCGAGGCGCTGCAGAGGTCGTTTGAGGAGGCCAAGAATATCCAGTTCACCGACAAGTACTTCCGTCGCGACATCGGGGAAGACCTGAATAGGGTTGATGGATTGAAGGATTAAAGACTTCATAAGAGCGATTTATGAAAAGGTGGCAAAATAAGGTAGCAGAGAGCCGCTACACTCAACCGTCGGCGATACTGCTGGGCACGGCGGTGTGGCTGCTGGCAGGACTCGTCGCCCATCAGTGGTGGATCCAGTTCGCATGCTTCGTGCTCACGACGTGGATCCTGACAGAACTGAACAACAGCCACGCTCTGATACGCATCTTCAGCCGCCTGGTGTCATCGGCCTTCGTCCTGGTCTTCTGCTCAGCCAGTTTCCTGTTCGCCTCATTGCCAGGCGCCATCTTCCAACTGTGCTTCATCAGCAGCCTTTACACATTCTTCAATGGTTATCAGGACAAGGAGTCGGCAGGATGGACATTCTACACGTTTCTGCTGCTCAGCCTGGGCAGTACTGCGACGGCTGACGGACTCCTCCTCGTGCCAGTCTACTGGCTGCTGATGGCCGTCACGCTCAACAGTTTCAGCAGAAAGACGTTCGTTGCCTCATGGCTGGGACTCCTGCTGCCCTACGCCACTTGGAGCGCCGGCATCCTGCTGCTCAACGAGGGCGACTTCACCCCGCTGGCAGAACACCTCGGACTGACGGAGACAAGCGCCTGGGGGCAACTCATCACCAGGGGCGACCTCATGCAGATGATGCCCGTCTACACGTCGCTGTCCCTCTCTCAGATACTCTGCTTCGCCCTGACGGTAGCACTCTCGCTGACGGGTGTCATCCACTTCGTGCGCAAGAGCACGCACGACAAAATCCGCACCCGCCAGATATTCTACTCGATGATGGTGGTCAACGGCTACGCGACGCTGCTGCTCATCGCGATGCCCTCCCACATCGACACCATGCTTCGGCTGATGATACTCACGGCCAGTCCGCTGATAGGGCACTTTCTGGCCCTGACGTCCACCAAGATCACCAACATCGCCTTCTTCGTCATCCTGGGTGTGACGGCCCTGCTCACAGTCTTCAACCTATGGACGCTATAATCCACCTGCTCACGCAATATGGCTACTGGGGCATGCTGGCGGCCGCTTTCCTGGCGGGCAGCGTGTTCCCGTTCTCCAGCGAACTGGTGATGACGGCACTAATGGCAGCGGGCATGGACCCGTGGCTGCTGATGGTCTACGGCACGATAGGCAATGTGCTGGGCTCGGTGCTGAACTACTGCGTCGGGCGCATGGGCCGACTGGAGTGGATCAGCAAGTATCTGCACGTGAAGCAGAGCGACCTCGACAGGGCGCAGCACTTCATGGCGGGCCGCGGCGCCTGGATGGGCTTCTTCGCCTTCCTGCCGGTATTGGGGAGTGCCATCACCGTGGCTCTGGGGCTGATGCGTTCCAACGTGGCCATCACCTTCGTCGCCATCACGCTCGGCAAGATATTCCGCTATCTCATCCTGATCTACGGTGTGGGACTGTTCATATGAAAATGAATGAATGACGAATGAAAGAATCTGTGAAAATCAGAAAATCAGTGAAAATCTGTGAAATCTGTGGCTGAAAGAATGATAAATGGAATTAAAGTATTATCTTTGCACCACAAATTCGAATTTTAACGTTAAAAAAGATTCTTTTTAGATGAAACAATTTAGATTGGTGGACAATGTCCTCGGCTGGCTGTCATTTCTGATTGCCGCCATTGTCTATTGCTCCACGATTGAGCCGACAGCCTCGTTCTGGGACTGTCCGGAGTTTATCACGACAGGCTACAAACTTGAAATCGGTCACCCCCCCGGGGCCCCGTTCTTCATGCTGACGGCCAATCTGTTCTCGCAGTTCACCAGCGACCCCACCCAGGTGGCCAGGATGGTCAACATGATGAGCGCCCTGCTGTCGGCCACCTGCATCATGTTCCTCTTCTGGAGCATTACCCACCTGACGCGCCGACTGCTCATCGGCAGTTGGGACGAACTGACCCCTGCCAAGACCGTCGCCATTGAGGCTGCCGGACTGGTGGGTGCCCTGATCTACACGTTCAGCGATACGTTCTGGTTCTCAGCCGTCGAGGGTGAGGTGTACGCCTATTCCTCAGCCTTCACGGCTGTGGTGTTCTGGCTCATCCTGAAGTGGGAAGACCATGCCGACGAGCCTCACAGCGACCGCTGGCT
>CAMVJQ010000104.1 GCA_947167845.1 uncultured Prevotella sp.
CCGTGCTTGATTTTCGACCACACCTCGTCCTTGTTGTTCACGTCGTCGTTCAGTTCCACCATGGCGATGCACATGCCGTTTTGCGACGTGGTGGTCGTCTTGGCGCGCTTCACCTCGCCGTAGGTGAACAGGTAGCGCTCCAGCGGACGCGCCACCTGCTGCTCTATCTCCTCGCTCGTGGCACCGGGGTAGACGGCCACCACCACCCCCTGACGGATCGTGGCATGCGGAAACTCATCCTTCGGCATCACATACATGCCGTAGATGCCCAGCACGAAGAGTATAGTGATGATGAGCAGTGTGATGCTGTAGTGCTCCAGTGGCCAGCGGAGCCATCCAACAAAGCCCCCTAAGTTAGGGGGTTGGGGTTCTGAACCCGCATTTGTGTATTGTTTTGTTTCCATCTTGATATAAATTGATTGCTAGAGGTCTTTTGCTTGTTCAGACCCCTCCCCCCTAACTTAGGGGGCTAGTAAATCACCTTTGTCCCTTCACTCAGTTTCTGATAGCCCTCGGTCACGATGCGGTCGCCCATGTTCAGGCCGTCGGTGACGAGCACGTAGTTGCCCTCCGTATGGCCGATGGCGACCGTTGTGCGACGGGCCGTCTTCTGCCCGTCAACTGTCCAGACGAACAGGCTGCCGTCGGCCCTTCTTTGCACTGATGTCACTGGGATCATCCTGCTGCCGACGGCCTGCGACCCTTCAGAGACGAAACGCACACTGGCCACCATCCCCGGCAGTAGGCGACGACCGTTGTTGTCCACATTTATTCTTATATCGTATGTGTGCGTGAGGGCATCGGCCTCCACGCCCTTCTCTATCCTGCCACCCTGGAAGTTGCCGCCGACGGCCTCCACTCGAATTATCGTGGGGGTGCTGGCGCTGATGCCGCCGATCTCCGCCTCCGGCACAGCCACCTTCACCTTGACCGACGAAATGTCAAGAATGCTCACCACGGCTTGCGAGGGCAACGCCGTCTCGCCGGCACCCACCAGTTTGCGCCCGACGATGCCGCCCACGGGGGCCGTCAGCCGGCAGTCGGCCAGGTTCTTGCGGGCCACCTCCAGTTGTGAACGCGCCTGGGCTACCTTGCTCTGTATCTCCACCCACTGCACCTCGGGCAGCGACCCGTTGTCGTGCAGCATCTTGAAGCGCGCTAGCGCATCGTCGGCCTGCGCCATCTGAGCCTCGGCTCCGGCCACCAGGCTGCGGGCCTGCGTGTCGTCCATCTCGGCTATCAACTGCCCCCGGCCGACGGCCTGCCCTTCGCTGACCAGCATCCGCTTCACCACGCCCATGCCGGTGAAACTGACTGCCGTCGCCTCACGCTCCTCCACGATGCCCACATACGTCTGGGCATTGTCCACCATACCTGGCGACACCAACTGCGTCTTGACTCTCACAGGAGCCTTCACACCGTCTGTCTTCTTCTCACTGCAATTGCATAGCACCAAGAGTGCCATTAGTCCGATAACACTTCTTTTCATTATCTCATTATTCATTTTTTCCTTTTTGTGTGCAAAAATAACAGAAATCTCCATAAATGGTGTGTTCTATTTGGGTCGTAATATGGTCTGTTTTGCTCAGAAAGTCCAAATGAGCCTAAAATAATTCCAAAAAGGACATTCTTTTTCACGGAAAACCCTTAACTTTGCATCCTGATATGCCTCAAGAAGAGATTTCACTACAGTCGCTTACCACCAACGAAGCGGTACACATCGGATACTCCGACGACGACATCGTCATCGTCGACAGCATCCAGCAGTTCGCCCTCGTCAGCGAAGCCCACGTCCAGATGAGTGCCATCGCCATCTGCACCAGCGGGCGCGTGCAGGGGCTGATGAACGGCCAGAGCCTTGAACTGCGTCAGAACCAGGTGGCCGTCATTCCGGCTAATGTGGTGGTCACCGACCTGATGGTCAGTCCCGACTTCAACATCAGGGCCCTGTTCTTCACCAACCGGATCCTGCAGAGTTTCCTTCGCGAGAAGATGAGCATCTGGAACGAAGTGATGTACATCCAGCGCCTCCACGTCATCAGCCTCACCGCCGACGACCTGCGCTTCTACACCTGCTTCTACGACATGCTCAGCCTCTGTTTCGAGAAGGATGCCGGCACGCCTTTCCGCACGGATGTCATCCAGTCGCTCGTGCGCAGTGCAATGCTGGGCCTCTGCGGGGGCATGAAGCAGCAACTCTCCAGCGATCTTCACCTGCCCTCTGAGGCCAGGTCGGCCAGAGGACATTTCCAGCGGTTCCTCGACCTGCTCCACTCCAGCCCGGTGAAGCACCGCACCGTCGAGTCCTATGCCAGCAGCCTGTGCATATCGCCCAAGTACCTCTCCGCCGTCTGCAAGAAGCAGTCGGGCAAGTCGGCCAACGAGTGGATCACCGAGCAGGTGATGGACGACATCCACTACTATCTCCGCCAGACCGACCTCACCATCACGCAGGTCGCCGACCAGTTGGGCTTCCCCAACCCCTCCTTCTTCGGCAAATACGTGAAGGAGCACTTCGGTATGACTCCCGTACAATTCAGGGAGAAGAAATAAAAAGTTTTGTTTCGAGCATATTCACTTTGCCTAAGACAATGGTCATTGGTGTTCTTAAGCATACAAAAAAACGATTTATAGGTTGTAACGTTGTAACATCGCCGATGTACAAAGGGCGATGTTACAACGTTACAACCTATTTTCAGAAAAACGGCTCTATGACACAGAGGAAGCGTAAGAATTCCTCCCGAAACTTTGGAATTCTCATCCAAATTCCCTATCTTTGCACCAAAATACAAAGCGTATGGAAAAGAAGAGATACCCGATTTTAGAAGAGGAAGACCACGCAGGCATGGCCTGCGAGCCATCAGTCGGCACCACCGCAGCATTCTCCATCTACGATGCCGGTAGCGCACCGTATGATGACGACATCGCATCCGACGATGAGTTGGATGACATAGACTGGGACAGACTTCCCAGCCTTGGTCCGTTCTCGGAGGAAGAAGCCATTGCCAGAATCGATAGGTTTGAGGAAAGACTGGCTAAGGGAGAGGTGAAGTGGATTTCTTCCGAAGATGCTTGGAAACAACTTCATGAAAAGTACCCATGGCTAAGGTAGTCTGGACTGAAGAATTTTACTTCTTATGGAGATAGTCTTGAATGAGTCCCTTCTTCACCAGAATGGGCAGGATGTTGGCTGCCGACTGGCGGTCCCCCTTCTTCTGGCGGCCATAGTATTGCTCGAAGGTGACGGGGTCGTCGCGCAGCAGCTGCTCCATGAAGGCATCGTTGAGGCGGGTCATGACGTACTTGCCTTTCTCGTTGGGGGCCTTGTCCACCAGATACAGAATGTGGTGCTGCATCAGGTCGTCATTGGTCAACAGCAGGTCGGTGGCGAGGAAGATAGAGCCCCAAGTGGTATGACCAGTGGCAAGCAATGCGATGTCGAGACCGATGTTCACCAGGTCCAGCACGTCGCCCAGCGTCACATGGTAACTCACCACGCACAGCTTGTTGCCTTTATACGGCAGGGCACGCAGGTAGTTGTTCACCGGCAGTATGGCACCGTCCTCGTCGCGCAGGAAACGCTGGTTGATAAACAGCTGCTTGTCAATCTGCATCATGAAGACGTCGTGCTTGATGACCTTGTTCACCTCCTTGTCGGAAGTCTTGAGGGTAAAGTCCTGTCCGTCGTACTTGACACGTATCGAGTCGGGTTCCTTTTCAGGAATCAGGTCTGCATAGGGTTTCCACTGGTTAGTCTTGTACTCGGCATAACTGTTACAAAACTTGGTCTGAGCCTGTGCATTCAGTGCCATGAGGCACATCAGCACCAATAATAACTTTACATGTTTCACTTTTTTACTATCCATAGATTCCGCAGCACTTTAGTCTAATAGCTTTTATAAGTTCCTGAGCAACAAAAAGTTCTTCGACGCGCGAAGCGGCAAAGCCGAGCGGCTCAGGATTTTGCCATGTCAGATTTTTCACTTACCTTAGTGCTGCAAATCAAGACAAGCAAAATCATCAATGACATGGCAAAGGTACAACAAAAATCTGAGAAAATCACCGCTT
>CAMVJQ010000105.1 GCA_947167845.1 uncultured Prevotella sp.
GGGGAGGTCATAAACGAGTGGCAATTGTACCAACTTATTTTTTGCATATTACTTAACTCTTCAGTTCCAGCACAAAGCGCGTGCCCTTGGTGAAGGCAGGGTCTACATTCAGGTCGCCGTTCATCTTCAGTGCCATCTGCTTACAGATGGGCAGACCAAGGCCGTCGCCCTTCGTCAGGTCGTGAATCTCGAGGAAGGCCTTGAAAATGTCTTCGCGCTTCTCTTCAGGAATGCCCTCACCCGTATCTGTCACAAGGAACTGATGCGTATGGGCACCACGCTTCTTGAAATCAAGCGTGATATGTCCTGTCTCGGGCGTATACTCGGCTGCATTATCAAGCAGATGGAGCAGGATGTGAGAAACGTATTCCTTATTGATCTTGGCACTCATCTTCGGCGCATTGACTGCCAAGACGACACCCGACTTGACCTTCCCGCGAATCTGCCCTATCAGTTCCTCACAGAAAGGTTGTATCTGAACATCCTCCAGTTCCACAGTTTCGTTCATCGAGCACTCCAGATCGGAGAGCGTCTGAATATGGTTGGAGAAGTCCTGCAAGGCCTTCACTTCCGGAATACGGCTGTCCAGACGGCGGAGGGTAGGCTCCAACTGCGCAGAGATATTGCTGATGAACTTCGCCTTCAGGGCATTGTTCTCATTGGCCAGATCGATGGTCTTTTTCTGTTTGCGGGTGAGCACGATGTAGCGAAGCAGCACGATAGCCCCCAGCACCAGAACCGCTGCGAGAATGGCAGCCAGCACGCACAGGCCGGTGATCATCCACTTCCGTGAAGCCAGACTGCTGTCCTTCTCTGCGATTGAAGCCTCGTTGGCAGCAATTTGCTTCTTCAGTGCACCAGTCTCATCAGCCAGTCTGAGTTCTGCAACAGAATCCTTCCATGCCATATAACTGCTGTACGACTGGGCCACCAGGCTGGCTGAGCCGCTCCTACGGCCATTGGCAATCAGCGTCTTATACACCTCGTCCACCTTACCATATTCCTTCTTGCTAGTCAGTTTGTCAGCCATCTCCTTGAAGACGGCATTGCCCTGCGCATTCTGTCCGAATGAATAATAGTAGAGAGCCTTATTGTAAAGCAGATCGTTCTTCAGGTTCTCATCGCCCGATGCATTGGCCAGACTCTCCATGCCGTTGAGTTGTTCCTTGACACTTTCACTCTTTCTCAACTTCATGTACATCTGCATACGCTCCTTTACCGTCAGATAGCGAAGAGCCGCCTTACCTTTATTGTCACTTTTCTTGTCGGCACTTATCTGGTCTTCGATGCGGTGCAGCAGGTCGAAAGCCTCCTTATAATAGTTCTCCTTGTAGTAGAGGGCCGTAGCCTTGACGCCACACTCGACCCCCTGCTTCATCTGCCCCTTGTTGACATAGTCTTCAAAGGCGCGGATATACGTGAAGCGCGCCGTAGCGATGTTCTTGTTCTCGTCAGCCGCCTCGGCACGTTGCTGGAGAGCACTCTTCGCTGCCTCCTGAGCACTGACCGACGTGCCCAGGCATAGCAGACTAAGCAATAGAATGATAAATCTTTTCTTCATCGTTTCATTTCTCATTATTTCGTTTTTCTTTCATTTCGTGTTGCAAAAGTAAGAAATAAATCCGTTTCCTCCAAATATTTCCCAACAAAATTTCTCAATCTCTCAATCTCGCCAGAAACGCCGCCACACGGTCAGCCATATTCTGGCGGATATAGGGGTAGTAGAATTTCAACTCCATATGATGGTAATTACCAGGAACTCCTATATGGGGCATGACAGTGGCATTCCTGTAGCCATCGACAATGAGCAGACGTGTAGGAGGATCATATCTGACTGACAACGTGTCGTTACCTCGCTTCCCATATAATATAAAAGGTGTACTTACAGTATCAGTCCGCCAATTGACAGGATTAATTCCCAACAGATTGCCGCCGCTGACAACAGGTATCTCACACTCTGGCGACTTCACGGAATTGAAGCCGATCGTCACACCCGTATCTGTCGGCCCCTGTGCCGGACGGATATGCCTGCATGCATCAAGATCCTCTTGCGTCACCTTGTAGCCTATGACGTATGCTGCCACCATCCGCCGGGCCACGCTGTCGGGCATCTGTCGCAGCAGATGCATCAGCGCATGCGCTCCCTGACTGAACCCCGCCAGGATGAAAGGCCGGCCCTGATTGAAATGCTGCAGATAGTAGTCCCAACTGCGTTGCACGTCAGCCAGCGCCACTGGAAGTCGCAGTAAAGTGTTATTCTCATTCGCCCACGACTGCATCGACACCTGCCGGTAATAAGGCGAATAATAGTTGAGCCGGCCTGAATAGAATGAATCAACGGCCTGCATCTCGTGCTCCATCCTCCGGCGGAGAGCCTCATCATAGACATCTGCAAAATGACAGGTGTCGGCCCCAGCCAGATGGTCGCCTGTTTCCGTTGAAATGATATAGAACAGGTCGGCCTCAGCATGTCTGTTTCGGATAAACCATTGGTTGGCATCGTCGTAGACAGGCTTCTTCGGGATAGGGCCCAGCAGGTCACCACTACCCTCAATCCATGAGACAGAAAGCAGCAGCCATGCCAATGCCGCAAGCGTCCTGGCAGCCCTATCCATCAAGGTGTTCATACCGCTTTTTCGCATTTTTGCGTGCAAAGATAGTGATTTTTTTCTTTTTTTCTTAATTTTGCAGCCAAAAACGTCACATAAGTATGATTTCATTTGAATGCGATTACAACAACGGAGCCTGCCAGGAGGTGCTCGACAATCTGGTAAGACACAACCAATCCAAACCGACGCCCTACGGCTTCGATGAATTCAGCGAACGCGCCAAGAACCGTATCCGCGAAGCCTGTGGCCTCCCCGATGCACAGATATACTTCCTGACAGGCGGCACCCAGACCAATGCCACCACCATCGACTCGATGCTCTATCAGTACGAAGGCGTCATCTGTGTAGGTTCAGGCCACATCAACGTCCACGAGGCTGGCGCCGTGGAGTTTACAGAACACAAGATTATCACCCTGCCTGAGACCGACGGGAAGATGGAGGCCAAGGTACTCGACAAATATCTTGATGACTATATGCACGATGGCAACAAGGACCATGCCGTACACCCGGGACTCGTCTATATCACCTTCCCCACCGAACTCGGCACGCTCTATTCTGCCAGCGAACTCGACAGGATTTATCAGGTGTGCCAGCATTATGAGATCCCGCTCTACATCGATGGTGCCCGTCTGGGCTATGGCCTGATGGCAGAAGGCTGCGACATCACCCTGCCCTATCTCGCCCGCCATTGCGATGTGTTCTATATAGGCGGCACGAAGATCGGGGCCCTCTGTGGCGAGGCCGTCGTCTTCACCCATCAGAATGCCCACAAGCACTTCTTCTCCATCCAGAAGCAGCACGGAGCCGTCATCGCCAAAGGCGCACTGATTGGGCTGCAGTTCGAGGCCCTATTCACAGACAACCTCTATTTCCGTCTTTCGGAACAAGCCATCCGTACTGCCATGCGGATGAGAGACATCTTCCGGCGCAAAGGATTCCTATTCTTGGTTGACTCTCCCACCAACCAGCAGTTTGTCATCATGGACAACGAAAAGGCAGAGCGTCTCAGCCAGAAAGTACGGTTCACCCACTTCGGCCAAACTGACAAGCACCACACCATCTGCCGATTCGTTACCAGTTGGGCAACCACCGACGAAGAGATTGACGAATTAGAGAGAATCCTTGACGCTGCCTTTTAATATGGGGCAGTCCGAAAAGCCGGTTGTTGTGACCTCCCCTAACCCCTCCTGTAGGAGGGGGATTAGTTACACTCTTTGTATTCAATCC
>CAMVJQ010000106.1 GCA_947167845.1 uncultured Prevotella sp.
CTTTAGGAGAGCCTTGTTATATCCATTTAACTATCAGGGCGCATCGTTTCCGAAGAGTCGGAAACCGCTTTTTCGGATGCAAAGGTACAGTATTTTTGTCAGACTACCAAACTAATGGCTTATTTTTTGCTGAAAAGAGTCGAAATGGGCTGTGCCGTCGTCACCGTAGCAGAAGAGTCCGACACGGATGCCTTTCCAGTAGCCGCTGCGCATGGTGAAGGGGGTGCCTGCCGTGACGAAGTGCTCGCCATCGGTGCTGTAAGCGAACTGGTGGGTGTTCTCCAGACTGTTGGTGGTGACGCGTAACCAAACCCGATCGTAGCGTCCTTGGCTGACAATCTGCCGGCTTCCGTCCGTCTCGATGAAGATGCCCTGTCTGCAGACGCCGATGGCGCGGAACTCCTTGCCTGTGCAGGACAGCCCGGCATAACAGTCGCCGGAAGCGTCGACGAGGGTGGTGCTCTCGCTCTGATAGCCAACGACCTTCTGTGTGAGCATGTTGCGGCAGGCCTTCAGACCGGGTGCCGGCTGGGCGTGGATGGTGAGCCAGCCGCGGCGCTCTGTGAGGCTCCAGTGGCTGTCGTCAGGATTGTGGTTCCACTGCCACTGCAGGCCAAGGGCGGGAGAAGAGAAATCATCGGAGGTCTGGAGAGCGGGCGGAAGGGCTTGGGAACCGGGCTTCTCTGACGGGAATGGGGACAGAGGCTTCTGCCAGACACTGACGGGCTCGCCGACGCCGTTGCCGTCGTAGTCGACACCCATCAGCGGCCAGTCGTCCTGCCAGCGGGCTGGCTGCAGATGGACGACGCGCCCCAGGACGGGCGTCTCCTGGAAGTGGTAGAACCACCAACTGCCGTCGGGGGCATCGACCAGGGCTCCCTGATGGGGGCCGTTGACGGCGGTAGACCCTTGTTCGAGCGTGATTCTGCGCTCGTAGGGTCCATAGATGTTTCTGGCGCGCAGCACCGTCTGCCATCCCTGGCTCACTCCGCCTTCGGGGATGATCAGGTAATACCAGCCGTTGCGCTTGAGAAACTTTGTACCCTCGGCCACTGGACCTTGATAGACGGTGACGCCCTCGTCGAGCAGCGTCTTGCCGTCGGGCGACATGCGGTGCACGATGATGGGGCCTGCGCCATGCTTGCTGCGCCCCAGATAGGCCTGGCCGTCGCTATCCCAGAAGGGGCAGGGGTCTTCCCATTTCTCAACGCGCCTGACGAGATGCAGCGGCGACCACGGGCCGTGGGGATTCGCTGCTGTAGACATATAGAGCCCCTCGTCGGGGGTACAGAAATAGACATAGTAGAGACCGTCGTGATAGCGGATGGCAGGTGCCCAGGAGCCGCCGGCATAATGCTGGTTGCTATCCCAGCCCGGCTCGTCGATCCGACGGTATATCTGGCTGATGTAGCGCCAGTTGACCATATCATCGCTCTCCAAGACCTGCATGCCCATGAAGTGGAAGTCGGAGGCCACCATATAGAACTTCTCGCCCACACGGATGACGTCGGGGTCGGAGAAGTCGGCATTGAGTACGGGGTTGCGGTAGGTGCCGTCGCCCTGGTCGCCCCAGCCCTCGGTGTCGATGCGCACAAAGTCGGGGCGGACATCGGGCTGCGCCGTCAGGATCTCGATGTCGCTGAACTGGATGTTGCGGGCATGACGCACGAAGAATCCCTTGGCGGGCAGGTTGCCCCACATCGTGGCCTCCGGATACGCCTTCTCCTTCTCATTGGCGACGGAGTCGCGGATGGCCGCCATCTCTCCTGCGGTAACACCGCCTTTGTGATGGATGGTGATATGAGAGAGCCGCACGTTCTTGACAGGGTGGTCTGGCAGCCCCGTGATGGAGCATCCCGTCGGGCCCGCATTCCTGACTCGGATGTTGTTGATGTGAATACCGTCGATGGAGCCTACATGGCCGATGGGTATCAGTCCGTCGATGGTGTCCTCGTTTCCTGTGCCGCTCAAGGCTTTCCCCCGGCCGCTCATCTTGTAGCCCCGGCCCCTGTTGCCCAGGCGGATGAAGATGGGCGACTCGGTGCCCTCGACGGTGAAGTCTGACACGCAGACATTCTCCATCACGCCGCCGTCGACAATCTCGAGCGACAGGGCTGAAGAGCCGTGCCACTGTCCGAAGAACTTCTCCTGCTGGTCGCTGCTCGGTTTCACCACGATGCCACTGATGCTGATATTGCGGAAGCCGCCGTTGGTCTCGGTGCCCAGTTTGACGGCATTGCAGTGGCTGGAGACGACGCAGTCGGCTATGCGGATGTTCTCGCAAAGGCGGGGCGAGGTAGACTTCAATGTGATACCGTCGTCGTCGCTGTCGGCCATGATGCCCCTGACTATCACGTCGTGGCAGCCGTCGAGGTCGAGTGCGTCGTTATTGTAATTGTTGCGGTTGAAGACCTTGATCCCGTCGATCAGCAGCCGGTCACAGGCCAGGTAGTGCTGCATCCAGCATCCGCTGTTTTTGAGCGTGATGTCTCTGATAACGATGTCCTCGCTTTGGATGAAGCGCAGCAGGTGGGGGCGGGTGATACCCTCATCGTTCCAGGAGAGTTTCTTGAAGGCACGCCCCCGTCCGTCGATGGTGCCATAGCCGTCGATACGGACATTCCTCACCTTGTCGGCATAGATGAGTTGGATGGTCGTGGTGTGTGTCCGCAGCGATACATAGTCTGATTTCATCGGCAGATAGTCCTTGAGGTCGGTACTGCCATAAAGCGTTGCGCCCTGTTCCAGAAAGAGATGCACATCGCTCTTCAGCACCACCGTACCAGTCTTGTATATGCCGGCGGGCACCACCACTCGGCCACCGCCAGCCCGCGAGCAGTCGTCGATGGCCTGCTGAATGGCTTGCGTACTCAATACTGTAGTGTCCCTTCTGGCACCATAGTCGACGACGTTGTAGTCGGCTGCGCTGGCTGTCAGGCATCCGGCCAGCAAGAGGGGGAGTAGGATTCTTCTCATAATGATATGCTGCAATACTGCGTGCAAAGATACAAAATATTTTGTAAAGTAACCAAAACTTTGTCATTTAAGAAGATAAAATCCAACAAAGGAAGTGAGGTGATTATGCCAGAGTAAGATAAGTCTCTTAGGTCATAGCAGTCTGCGATTCACAGAGAAATACGTCCGTGCTGTCGATGAAGAGAAGAAAAAGGCTATCAACAGCCTGCCCAGCATCGAACTCTGAAATTCTTCTTTTTCCCTTAAGGTCAAAATCGACTTAAAGGGAAAAGCAAAAGTTTAGTTTGTGCCACCGTATATATAGCAATGGGACGTACTAAACTCAAAATAATGGGGACAGTTCGCAGACGCTGTGTCACAGCAAAGCACACAGCCACTGATGGGCATTGGTCGAGTTCCGAGTATTCCGCCAACAACGCCGTCCGTCTGCGCGTCGACGCTACGGATACGGGTGAAGACTAAAGACAATGGTCATGGGTGTTTTTAAATATACAAAAAACGATTTATAGGTTGTAACGTTGTAACATCGCCGATGTACAAAGGGCGTGCAACCTGTTTTGGAGGTTGTGAGGTTGTAACGAGGTTGTAACA
>CAMVJQ010000107.1 GCA_947167845.1 uncultured Prevotella sp.
AATGCCTGCCTGTCACGCAGGAGGTCACGAGTTCGAATCTCGTACGCACCGCAAATAATAACCCATCGGAATAGCAGTTTCGGTGGGATTTTTGTTTAAAAACTTTGATTAAGGCTATGGCAACAGTTGACGACAAGAAAGTGATTTTCTCGATGGTTGGTGTGAGCAAGACCATCCAGCAAAACCAGAAGCAAGTGCTCAAGAACATTTACCTCAGTTTCTTCTATGGTGCCAAGATTGGCATTATCGGTCTTAACGGCGCAGGTAAATCAACACTGATGAAAATCATTGCCGGGCTCGACCAGCAGTATCTTGGCAATGTTGTCTGGAGTCCGGGCTACAGCGTGGGCTATCTGCCGCAGGACCCTCCGCTCAATGAGGATAAGACGGTCAAGGAGAACGTGATGGAGGGCGTGCAGCACGTGTATGACGCTCTCGCTGAGTATGACGACATCAATGTGAAGTTTGGACTCCCCGAGTATTACGAGGATCCCGACAAAATGGACAGGCTCATGACACGCCAGGCAGAACTGCAGGACATCATCGACGCGACGGATGCCTGGAACATCGACTCCAGGCTCGACCGTGCTATGGCTGCTCTCAACTGTCCTCCAGGCACATGGAGCGTGAAGAATCTCTCCGGAGGTGAGCGCCGCCGCGTGGCCCTCTGCCGGCTGTTGCTGCAGAAACCCGACGTGCTGCTGCTCGATGAGCCCACCAACCACCTCGACGCTGAGTCCATCGACTGGCTGGAGCAGCACCTACAGCAGTATGAGGGCACAGTGATCGCCGTCACCCATGACCGCTACTTCCTCGACGACGTGGCCGAATGGATCCTCGAACTCGATCGCGGCGAGGGCATCCCTTGGAAGGGTAATTACTCCTCGTGGCTGGAGCAGAAATCGCAGCGGTTGGCACAGGAGGAGAAGTCGGCCTCGAAACGCCGCAAAACGCTGGAGCGCGAACTGGAGTGGGTGCGCATGGCCCCGAAGGCTCGCCACGCCAAGGGCAAGGCTCGTCTGAACTCCTACGACAAGATGCTCAACGAGGAGCAGAAGGAGCGCGAGGAGCGGCTGGAGATATTCATCCCCAACGGCCCGCGTCTGGGGCATAAGGTCATCGAGGCCGTCGGAGTCGCCAAGAGTTATCCCGATAAACCCCTCTTCCGCGATCTCAACTTCAGCCTCCCGCCCAACGGTATCGTAGGCGTTATCGGCCCAAACGGTGCGGGCAAGACCACACTTTTCCGGCTCATCATGGGGCTGGAGCAGCCTGATGACGGTTCGTTCGAGGTGGGAGAGACGGTCCGGCTCAGTTATGTCGACCAGCAGCACAAGGACATCGACCCCGGCAAGAGCGTATATGAAGTGATTAGCGGAGGCAATGAGACCATCCGTATGGGAGGGCGCGACGTTAACGTCCGGGCCTATCTCTCGCGCTTCAACTTCAGCGGCGCCGACCAGGAGAAGAAGTGCGGTGTCCTCTCTGGCGGTGAGCGAAACCGCCTGCAACTGGCGCTAGCCCTCAAGCAAGAGGGCAACGTGTTGCTGCTCGACGAGCCCACCAACGACATCGACGTCAATACCCTGAGGGCACTGGAGGAGGGTCTGGAGTCTTTTGCCGGATGTGCCGTCGTCATCAGCCACGACCGCTGGTTCCTCGACCGCATCTGCACTCATATCCTAGCCTACGAAGGCGAGGGGCGGGTGTTCTGGTTCGAAGGCAATTACTCTGAATACGAAGCCAACAAGGCCCAGCGCTTGGGCCTCGATGAGCCTAAGCGTGCCCGCTATCGTAAACTGATGGAGGAATAGTCTACACCCCTCTCCCTGTATGTATAGCAGTCGTCTGCCAGCCTTCGCCATCCTTGGCTCGCTCTTCCTGTTTTCCTGCCACAGCGGAAAGCATGAAGTGGTGACGGAGGATGCACTCTCCACATTCGGCACCTACGTCTATGCGCTTGACACGCTACAGATGACGCAGGCGATGGAGCAGATAATCAGTGCCGACACCTCCCGCCGGGCGGCCGACAGGGCTGTCAGAAAGTACTATCAGGAGAAGGAACGGTTTGAGAATGCCCCACTGTGGTTCACGCGGATGGGTGTCACGTCAGATGCCGATACGCTGCTGGCCTGTCTGCGCCGCGAGGCTCCCTGCAACGGGCTCGACACGCTGGCCTTCTTCGTGCCTCAGATAGCAGCCGACCTATCCATCGTCCGAAGCCTCGCCTTCGATTCTCTTGGTGTCAACATTAACGAGTTGCTACCCCGCCTCGACTTCCATCTGACGAAAGCCTATGTGCGCTACACCACTGGACAGCACTATGGATTCGTCAGGCCCGATCGTCTGCTGAACCATCTGTACATGAAGCCCGACAGTTCCGGCTACGCCCATCTCTTCGACTACGAGGTGGCACCTCCCGACTATGGAGAAGCCTTGCAGCACCTGACTGCCGATGACAGAGACGACTATCTCCGCCTGGGACAGCCCTCAAGTCCGGTCTTCAGGGCCTTGCAGAATAGGCTGCTCTTATCCGTGAGTGCTGACGAGCGCCGTCTGCTGGCTCTCAATATGGAGCGCAGCAGGTGGCAGGTCACGCAGCCAGAGGAACTCGACAGGAAGGTGGTGGTCAACATCCCTGCCCAGCAACTCTGGGCCATTGGCCCCGACTCTCTGCTCAGCATGCGCATCTGCTGTGGAGCCAAGTCCACGAAGACACCTCTGCTCATCAGTCAGATCAGCCATGTGCAGGTCAATCCCGAGTGGGTCATCCCTTTCAATATTGTTAAGACCGATGTGGCCCGCCATGGAGGCGATTCCGCCTATTTCGCCCGCAACCGCTACGACATCATCGACCGTCAGACAGGCGACACACTCAATCCCCAGCATGTCAGTTCCGCCCAACTCTGTTCGGGGCGTCTCCGTGTGTCCCAGAAGGGTGGCCCGGGCAATTCGCTGGGGCGAATCGTGTTCCGCTTTCAGAACAATTTCTCCGTCTATCTCCACGACACCAACAATCCCGCAGCCTTCAAGCGCGAGCGGCGCACCTTGTCCCACGGCTGCGTTCGAGTGGAGTACCCTTTTGAACTCGCCTGCTTCCTCATGCCGGATATGGACGAGGCAACCCTCGACAAGTTGCGCATATCCATGGACATAGAGCCGCTCTCCGACGAGGGCCGCACCTACCTCGAAGAGCATACCGACGATTCACAGCCCCACCGCCTCATCAGTTATCGCAAGTTGTCGCCTCCAGTGCCCGTCTATCTGATCTACTACACCGCCTATCCGAATCCTGAGACGGGCGAGGTGGAGCATTGGCCTGACGTCTATGGCTACGATGCCGCCATCCGTCAGGAAATGCATTATTATCTCCTGAAGGAATAGGTCAGACAAGAATAATGTAATAACGATACAGGGCTTCGTGGTTTCGAGGAATCGAGAAACTATGAAGGCCTGTTGTACTTTCAGCTGCAGGGCTACATTGTTTATAGAGGGTAATTCATAAAAACGGATCAATCCCAAAAGTCTGTTGCGGGTTGTGACCTCCCCTAACCCCTCCTGTA
>CAMVJQ010000108.1 GCA_947167845.1 uncultured Prevotella sp.
AGACCATCACCAACGAGGTGTTCATGTTCGACCTCGCCAAGGCGCCCCACCTGCTTGTAGCCGGTGCCACCGGACAGGGTAAGTCCGTCGGGCTCAATGCCATCGTCACATCACTGCTCTACAAGAAGCATCCCGCCGAGTTGAAGATCGTGCTCGTCGACCCGAAGAAGGTGGAGTTCTCCATCTACAATCCGCTCATCAACCACTTCCTGGCCAAAGTCCCCGATGAAGATGCTGATCCCATCATCACCGACGTCACCAAGGTGGTGCGCACGCTCAACTCGCTCTGCAAACTGATGGACAAGCGATACGACCTGCTCAAGGACGTGGGCGCACGCAATATAAAGGAGTATAACAAGAAGTTCCTCGAGCGCAAGATCATACCCCAGAACGCCGACCCCGCCTGCATGGGTCACGGCTTCATGCCCTACATCGTTGTCATCATCGATGAATTCGGCGATTTGATCATGACCGCCGGCAAGGAGATCGAACTGCCCATCGCCCGTATCGCCCAGTTGGCCCGTGCCGTCGGCATCCACATGGTCATCGCCACGCAGCGACCCACCACCACCATCATCACAGGTAACATCAAGGCCAACTTCCCTGCCCGTATCGCCTTCAAGGTGTCGGCGGGCATCGACTCCAAGACCATCCTCGACCGCACGGGTGCCCAGCAACTCATCGGGCGGGGCGACATGCTCTATCTGGGCGGTGCAGAGCCCATACGCGTGCAGTGCGCCTTCGTCGATACGCCCGAGGTGGAGCGCATCAACAACTTCATTGCCGACCAGCAGAGTTACAATGAGCCGTTCGAACTGCCTGAGCCCGACACGCCTGATGCCGACATCGACGGTGGCAGTGAGAAGGATGTGGACATGCAGCACCTCGACCCCCTGTTTGAAGATGCCGCACGCCTGATAGTCATCAACCAGAGCGGCTCCACCTCCCTCATACAGCGCAAGTTCGCCATCGGCTACAACCGCGCGGGCCGTCTGATGGACCAGTTGGAGAAGGCCGGTGTCGTCGGAGCCGCCATGGGTTCGAAGCCACGCGAGGTGATGATCCAGGATGAAGTCAGTTTAAACAACCTTTTAAGCAGTTTGAGATAAGAGATGAAGAAAAGTCTATTCCTCGCAGCCGCCTTCCTGCTCAGTGTAGGAGCCTTCGGCCAGAGTGCCCGCACCATACTCGACAAGGCCGCTGCCGCCGTGAGCCACCCCAGTGGTGTCAAGGCTCATTTCCAGATGATAAGCAAGCAGTTCGGCAAGTTCGAAGGCGACATTGCCGTCAAGGGCAACAAGTTCAGCGCCTCCACACCCGACGCCCTCGTGTGGTTCGACGGCAAGACCCAGTGGACCTATATGAAGCAGAATGAGGAGGTCAACGTCAGCAATCCCACAGAAGCCGAGTTGCAGGCCATCAATCCCTACAACTTCATCAACATCTACAAGAAGGGCTTCGACCTGTCGTCGAAAGAGTTTCCCACCTACCATGAGGTGCACCTCACGCCCTCGGCCCGTCAGCGCGGCATCGAGGAGATGTACATCATCGTCGACAAGCAGACCAGCCACCCCACCATCGTGAAGATGCGCCGCAAGGGCAAGTGGAGCATCATCTACATCAGCCGCCTGCAAAAGGCTGCCCTGAGCGATGCCGCCTTCCGGTTCGATGCCAAGGAATTCCCCAATGCAGAAATCATAGACCTCAGATAGACCGTGAACAGACTACAGTTATTCCGCTTGCTGCGCAAGCACATCCAGTTGAGTTACAAGCGCAATCCTGCCTTCGAACAGAACCAGTGGGCCAAGTTGCTGATGTACATCGGCGGCGGCATGTTTGCCATATACCTTATTATATATGGGGCCGTCATCGGCATGGCCGCCAAGGGCGATGCAGGCACGATGATCTCGTTTATGATCCTCATCCTGCCCATCGACTTCCTGCTGCGCTTCATCTTCCAGACCACCCCCGCCATGATGGTCAAGCCCTACATCCTGCTGCCCGTCTCGCGCTTCACGGCCATCGAGTGCTTCCTCCTGTCGTCCCACGTCAGCGGCTACAATTTCCTCTGGCTCGCCATGTTCATCCCCTACTCCATCGTGGCTCTTGCGGGCGGTGCCGGCATCTTCAGCGTGCTCAGCGTGCTGATAGTCTCCGAACTGCTCATCATGCTCAACAGCCAGATCTATCTTTTCTTCCGCTCCCTCATCAATCGCAGCGTGCTCTGGGCCGTGCCCGCCATCCTGTTCTATGCCATCCCCTACGTGCCGTTGCTGTTCGGCCAGCCCGGGAAGATGTTTGAGAAGACGCTCGATGCCCTGCAGGCTGCCGGCAACTCCTGGTGGCTCCTCCCGGCCGTCATCCTCGCTATTGCAGCCCTGTTCCTCATCAACCGCCACTTCCAGTTCAAGTACGTCTACGAAGAAATCTCCAAGAAGAAGGAGTCCGAACTCAAGCGCGTCTCGTCGTTCAGTTTCCTCGACCGCTTCGGCACCGTCGGCGAATACCTGAAACTCGAACTGAAGTCCAACCTGCGCAACAAGGTGATGCGCCAGCGCACCATCATGAGCATCGTGCTCGTCGTCGTCTTCTCCTCGCTCGTCGCCTATACCGACGTCTACGACAATCCGCTGATGACCAACTTCTGGTGCCTCTACTGCTTTGCCCTCTACAGCGTCACCTCGCTCATCAAGATCATGGGCCAGGAGGGCAACTACATCGATCTGCTGATGACCCATCGCGAGAACATCATCACCCTGCTCAAGGCCAAGTTCTGCTTCTACAGCGCAGCCCTCGTCATCCCCTTCATGGTAATGATGCCCGCTGTCTTCACGGGCAAGTTCACCTTCCTCATGCTCTGCGCCTACATGCTCTTCACGGGCGGATTCATCCACTTCATCATCTTCCAGTTGGCCGTCTACAACAAGCAGACGCTGCCCCTGCAGCAGAAGGTGACGGGCAAGGGCAACTTCGAGAACGGCATGCAGATAGCCATCGAGATGGCAGCCCTCTTCGGCCCTGTGCTCATCGTCGGCCCCGGCTATCTGCTCGTCGGCCCCACCTACACCTTCCTCTTTATGTGTGTCCTCGGACTGGGCTTCATCGTGAGCGCGCCGTGGTGGCTCCGCAACGTCTACACGCGCATGATGACCCGCAAATATGACAATCTGGAGGGCTTCCACAGCACGAGAGAATAAAAAATCGAAAGAAAATAGCGAAAAAATTTGGTGGAATGGAAAAAAGTGACTACCTTTGCACCCGCTAAAGAAAAATGATGCACCCGTAGCTCAGTTGGTAGAGCACCTGACTCTTAATCAGGGTGTCCAGGGTTCGAACCCCTGCGGGTGTACAA
>CAMVJQ010000109.1 GCA_947167845.1 uncultured Prevotella sp.
ACCTTGATGGTCTCTTCCAGATGGTTCCACACCTCTTGCAGGCGCAGACGGTAGGAGGTCTCGATGTCCTCGCGCAGTATCTTCTTGGTGAAGCCGTCCTCTATGGAGCGGTTGTAATAGTAGGTGCTGATATAGTCGCCGAACACGTCGCGGCTCTTCACCTCGTCGCCTATCAGTGGCGTGCCCGTCAGCGCCAGTCGGATGGCGTTGGGGTCGCTCTCGAAGAGGCGGGCGAGGAAGGAGCCCTTGGGGTTGTAGTCGCGGTGGGCCTCGTCGAGGAAGTAGACGCGCTGGATGTTGACGGCATACTGCTGTACGTTGACGCGCCCGTCGCTGTCCTTGAGTTTCTGGATGTTCACCACGATGATCTCCGCCTGCCCCGTGGCGCCCTGCTGGGCGGTGGTGGTCTGGAAGGTCTGCATCAGTTCGTCGCGCGTCTCTACGTTGATCACCTTCAGCCCACGGTTGGCAAACTCGCTGCTGGCCTGCTCCATCAGGTCGAGGCGGTCGACGAAGAAGTAGAACTTTGGCACGATACTGAGCCGCTTGTAGTAGTCGGTCAGCACGCGCGTGGCGAAGTAAGAGAGGGCCGTCTTGCCGGAGCCCTGCGTGTGCCAGATGATGCCGCTCCGCACGCCCTCGGAGAGCCGCTGGCGGATGGCCTGGGTGCCGAAGAGTTGGGGGTAGCGCATGACGTGCTTCTGGAGCACATGGCGGTGGGTGTCGGTGTCGATATAGTCGAGGTAGACGAAGCCGAAGCGCAGCAGGTAGAGCAGCCGCTCGCGCGAGCAGAGCGAGGTGAGGATGGAGTTGGTGGGGGTGTCGTAGTCTTTGTTGGTCTTATATTCCGGCGAGGCTGTGATGGTGGGATAGTTGGTGTCCTTCAGGATAAAATTCTCCACATCTTCCTTCAGCGGGGCGTAGGGATAGTTGCGGATGAAGTCGGGCGACCCCTCGCGGAACACGTTGAACACCATCTGCCTCTCGGCGCGGCAGCCGTAGAAGGCTCCCTGCAGGGGAACCTGCGTCGAGAAGTCGTAGTGCTTGTTGTCGCTGAACACCATCAGTTGCGTCAGGTTCAGGAATCGGCGGAACTTGGTGTTCGGCAGACGCGTGTCGTTCATGCGGTGATACTCCTGCAGCATGCCGCCGTGATTGTTGGGCATCTTCACCTCAACGAACACCAGGGGCAGACCGTTGACGAGCAGCGTGATGTCGGGACGGAAACTCTCGCCGCCGTTGTCGCACGGCATTTCAGTGACGCACTCCCATGCGTTGCGCTCGGGGTGGTCGTAGTCGATCACCGTATAGGTCTTGTTGGAGAGTATCTTCTCATAGAACTCGCGTCCCAGGTCGTCGTTGGCGAGCATCACGCGTATCTTGCCTATGAAGAGGCTGATCTCGCTGTCAGTGATGCCCTCGTTCAGTTCGCGCAGTTTGCGGGCGAAGGTCTCCGTGTCGATGTTCGTCTCCGGATCGTGATGCATGCTGCGCAGTGAGCGGTAGGTGTAGCCCAGACGAGTGAGGTGGGTCAGTGCGGGTAGTTTCACCCTGATGTCTTCATTGAATCCTGCCATAGTCTACGCCCTTTAGGATTCAAGATGACTAAAATGTGCGTCAACAGTATAGATGCCCCAGCACTCAAGCGTTGGGAGCATGCCTGACGGCACACATATTTTATATAGACGGTAAGAGAAGAGGAGAACTTTGTCAGGACAATTCGTTTCAGAAGAGGCTATACCCCCCCCCTAAAACGCTGTATATCAAATAGTTACGCTTTATTATGCTATTATTAGTCATTGGCTTTTGTAAGATTTGTTGGCACAAAGGTACGGAATAAATCTGAAATCTGCAAATAATTCGGGCGAAAATGTGTCACGTTGTGTCACACTATGATCAGCGGGATTGTTCTTCTGATGAACTATGCTCGCCATGAAACGCACCAGACGAGGTAACAAAGTAACAAAGTAACAAAAAGTATTTTCAAACTACAAAAAGGATATATATAATTATAATATTAATATATATATATTATAATATATATATATTAATATTATAATTTAAAAAGGAAGTTTGTTACTATCGAAAAATGCATTTGTTACTTTGTTACTTTGTTACCAGATAACCAATAGTCTGAGCCCACTCTCAAATAAGTGGCTCAATAACAGGCTCTTAATTGAAAATAAGTGCCTCCTGCCGTCAGCAGGAGGCTTCTGTTGGGAATAAAAGGCGCCTGTTTTCGGACGGCAGGAGGCTGATGCGCGATTGTGACCTCACCTAACCCCTCCTGTAGGAGGGGGACTGATTACTAGGGCTCGCCCAGTTCCTCGTAGATCAGGGCGACCTCGGCGGGGGTGAAGGTGCGGCGAGGGAGGGATGAGAGGGCACGGAGGCGCGGATTGATGATGAGCCACGACTTGAGTTTCTGCCAGGCCGACTTCTGCTGCATCTGAGGGAAGTAGAGTTGGGCCAGTTCGGAGCGTCCGAAGGTGCGGACAAGGGTGCGGGTTGTTTCCATAAATACTGTGTTTGTGTGAATAAATGATTACTATTTTCTTTTACTTTGCAAAGATACGAAAAATTTTCGAAATATAAGTATTCAAAAGGCAGAATAAGTCCTTAAAAGGCGGAAATGATGCTGAATATTTATTATCTTTGCATCGTGAAAGGAAAAAAGGAAGTGCGCAGCCTGAAATCCCGACACAAGAACTAAACTAAACATTAACAAACAAACAACAAATTAACAACAAACAACAAACAAACAACAAACAACAAACTAAAAAAAGAAAGGACAAAAGAGTATGCTAGAACTTAACATTTCACAGAACAAGAACACGCAGTCGAGCGCCTACGGCAAGTATTTCGCCCGCGTGGAGTACAAGAAGACGATGGGCATCGACGACATGGCCAAGCACATGGCGGAGCACAACACGCCCTTCTCGGTGGGCACCATCGCGGGCATCCTGAAGGACTTCGTGGCCTGCACCCGTGAGCAGTGTCTGAGCGGCAACACCGTGAAGATAGACAATCTGGCCATCTTCAAGTGCTCCGTAGAGAGCAACGGTCTGGTGCTGGAGGAGGGTGCGAAGATCGTGGGCGGTCTGGGTGGCGTGCCCGCCACGAAGAACAGCGACGGCTCTGCCCGCACGCCCGACTACTCGAAGGAGAGCCAGTATGCCATCAAGAGCGCCAAGTTGCTCGCCCAGGCCACGGGTGAGTTCACCCGCGCCGAACTGAACGGCGACGCCACCTTCCGCTGGACGAAGGCTGCCCGCGACTTCATCGACGGCATCGTCAGCCCGAACGG
>CAMVJQ010000110.1 GCA_947167845.1 uncultured Prevotella sp.
GTGATGAGCGACTCGCCCACGCGCAACTGGAAGTAGGGTGTCTCCCAAGTCAGTGAGAGGTTGAAGATGGTCTCGTTGGTCTTCCAGCGGTTATAGCGGTTGTACATCGCCTTGCCGTCGAAGTAGAAGTCCATCCAGGAGAGGGGCAGACGGTAGCCGCCCTGTACGTCGACGGAATAGAGTTGCTTGCCGAATTGCACCTGAGCGTCGCCGCCCACGTGCCAGCGGTCGGTGAGATGGCGCAGATAGGATGCTTCGAGACCTGCGAAACCGCCCGACACCACGTTGCTTCCGAACATAGTGTAGCCCGAAAGTTCATTTTTGTGCTCTCCGTCATACCTGTGCTGCCCCAGATAGGTCTGGGCCTGCAGGAGCATCACCGACAGGAGCATCAAGTTAAGTAGTGTTAGTTTTTTCATTTTTGTTTTTATGCTTAGTTTATTTACAGAGTTTGCAGCCTTCGCATTTGTTGAGTTCGCCCCTGAAGCGCTTCTCCACCAGATAGTGCAGACGGTCGCGGAGCGGTTCGAGTTTCATCTTGTCGATCACCTCGTTGATAAAGGCATTCTGCAGCAGCAGTCTGGCTTCATCGAGCGAGATGCCACGCTGCCGCATATAGAACAGAGCCGCATCATTAAGTTGTCCGACAGTGGAGCCGTGGGCGCACTTCACGTCGTCGGCATAGATTTCGAGCATCGGCTGTGTATACATCCGTGCCTCCTTCGTGGCTGTCAGGTTCTGGTTTGTCATCTGCGACGAGGTCTTCTGGGCTCCGTGTTCCACCAGCACCCGCCCGGCAAAGGCTCCCGTAGCCCTGTCGTCGAGCACATACTTATAGAGTTCGTTAGAGGTGCAATGGGGCACCTTATGTGTGATGAGTGTATTATTGTCGACGTGTTGCTGCTTGTCGGCTATCACGCAGCCGTAGCACTCACACTCGGCCCCCTGGCCAGAGAAGGTGAGGTCGAGGCGGTTGCGCGTGATGCCGTTGTGCAGGGTTATCACGTTGTGATTCACGCGGCTGTTAGCCTGCTGGTCGATGTAGACGTTACTCACGCGGACATTCTTATAGTGGGTCTCCTCCATACAGTACAGGTCGAGCGATGCATTCTCGCCCACGTATGCCTCGATGACCTGCGTGGCCAGGAACCGGCGGTCGTCAGCAGTATGGTCACAGAAGAGCATCTTTATCTCTGCTCCCTCCTCGAGGACGATGAGCACGCGGCGGTTCACCATCAGGTCGGGCACCTGGCGCTGGGCATTCTGGGGCGTTGCCTTGAGAATATTGATCACCTGGACGGCCCGGTCCACCCTGACGTTCTTAGGCACATACACCAGCAGTCCGTCCTGGGCGAGCATCGTGTTCAGGGCAGTCACGGCGTCGTCGCTGGTCCGGGCTTGCTTGGCATAGTACCTGGCGACGACTTCCGGATAGTCTCGAAGCGATCCGATGACGACACCATTTCCCGGGGATGCGGGGCGCCCCCGATAAAACGTATCGTTCACCATGAAATAGAGGCTCGTCGAGAGATTGGGCACATCGCAGCGGAACACCCTGTAGGGATCCACGGGAATCTCCAGACGGTTGAGGTTGACGCCATAGTCTGGCTCAAAGAGTTTCTGTATGTCGGTGTATTTATAGCGTTCTACCTTTTTCGACGGGAATCCTTGTCTGCAGAAATCCCCGAAAGCCTCGTCGCGCACGGCATTCATCGGCTCCGGCGCGTGGTCCATGATCAGTTGCCGTGCCTGCTTGTATAGTTCTATGTATTGTTGTTCTGACTGCATTACTCTTCTCCGATTTCTTCTTTTATCCAGTCATAGCCGTGCTCCTGTATCTCACGGGCCAGTTCCGGGCCGCCAGTCTTGACGATACGCCCCTTGTAGAGCACGTGGACGAACTGTGGACGAATCATCTCCAGCAACCGGTCGTAGTGGGTGATGACGATGCATGAGGTCTCCGCCGTCTGCAGTTTGTTGACTCCCTCAGCCACGATACGCATCGCATCGACGTCCAGACCGGAGTCAGTCTCGTCGAGGATGCTCAGTTTCGGTTCGAGCATCGCCATCTGGAATATCTCGTTGCGTTTCTTCTCGCCACCGCTGAAGCCCTCGTTGACAGAGCGGTTGGCCAGTTTCGAGTCGAGTTCCACAATCTTGCGCTTCTCCCTCTGCAGTTTCAGGAATTCGGCGGCATTCATCGGTTCCAGGCCCTGATACTTGCGCTTCTCGTTGATGGCCGCCTTCATGAAGTTGGTCATCGATACGCCAGGAATCTCCACAGGATACTGGAACGAGAGGAACAGCCCTTCGTGGGCCCTGTCCTCCGGCTTCATCTCCAGCAGGTTCTTGCCGTTAAACCAAGCCTCGCCCTCCGTCACCTCGTAGAGCGGATTGCCCACGAGCACGGCACTCAGCGTGGATTTACCGGAACCGTTCGGTCCCATGATGGCATGCGTCTCACCGTCCCTGATCACCAGGTCGATGCCTTTCAGAATCTCTTTCTCCCCAATACGGGCATGTAAGTTCTTTACCTCTAACATTTTTGATTTCACTAAACTGGCTGCAAAGTTACGAATAAAAAATGAGCCGACCAAACGCATAACTCATTTTTTCCTGACTTCAGCGATGCGTCACCCTTACTGTTGGGGTGTCTCCAAGAGAAGGGGCAGTACCCGACTGGCGGATGCTGCCCCTTTTAAGTTGCGAGAACGGATCATCTCTTGTCAGGGATGCCGTAGTCGGCCCAGCGCTCCTGAGGGTAGTAGCCCTTCAGCGTCTTTTTCTTGTCAGCGTAAGCCTCTTTTACACGGGCCAGCACCTCGTTCATTTGCTTCACCTTCGGGGTGAGTTCCTCACGCAGACGGTCAACTTCGGCATTGGCAGTCTCCAGTTCCTTCAGCGATTGCTCCATCTGCCCGATTTCATCATTAGTCACTCCGC
>CAMVJQ010000111.1 GCA_947167845.1 uncultured Prevotella sp.
CGCAGATGGTGTCGCCAATCTCAAACTTCTCCAGTCCGATGACGGCACAGATGTCACCGCAGTCCACACTCTCTGTGCGCACATGCCCCATGCCCTCAAACGTATGCAGTTCCTTGATCTTCGTCTTCTCCATCGAGCCGTCGCGATGGGCGATGGTCACTTGCATGCCGTCCTTCAGTTGTCCGCGATGCACGCGCCCCACGGCAATACGGCCCTGATAACTCGAATAGTCGAGCGAAGTGATAAGCATCTGCGGCGTACCCTCTATCTGCTGAGGCGCAGGTATCACCTCGATGATCTTGTCGAGCAGATAGGTGATATTGTCGGTAGGCGTCTTCCAGTCCTCACCCATCCAGCCGTTCTTGGCCGAACCGTAGACCACGGGGAAGTCCAGTTGGTCCTCTGTGGCATTGAGCGAGAACATCAGGTCGAATACCATCTCGTAGACCTCCTCCGGACGGCAGTTAGGCTTGTCCACCTTGTTCACCACCACGATAGGCTTCAGACCTATCTGGAGCGCCTTCTGCAGCACGAAGCGCGTCTGGGGCATCGGCCCCTCGAAGGCATCCACCAGCAGCAGGCAGCCGTCGGCCATGTTGAGCACACGCTCCACCTCACCGCCGAAATCGGAGTGTCCCGGGGTATCTATAATATTAATCTTCGTTCCTTTCCAGTTGATACTCACGTTCTTCGAGAGAATGGTGATACCACGCTCCCGCTCCAGGTCGTTAGCGTCAAGCACCTGATTGCTGAGATTCTGTCCCTCACGGAAGAGATTCCCTGCCAGCATCATCTTGTCCACGAGTGTTGTCTTGCCGTGGTCTACATGCGCAATGATTGCGATATTTCTGATATCCTGCATACCTTATTAATATAAAACTGTGTTACCTATGACTAAAAACGGGTGCAAAGGTACACATTTTCTGCGAAAAATTTGCGGGAAAGGGGAAAAAGTTGTACCTTTGCACCCGCATTTCGGAAAATCCGATGCATCTGACGACGTCAACCGCCCGTGATTAGGCAGGAAGAAGCGTCTGAAGGATGTTTGTGCAAACAGTATTAATCACGTTTTTATTATGTATTTAGACAAAGCAAAGAAACAGGAGATTTTCGGTCAGTATGGCAAGAGCGCCACGGATACTGGTTCTGCAGAGGCACAGATCGCCCTCTTCTCCTATCGTATCTCTCACCTGACTGAGCACCTGAAGAAGAACCACAAGGACCACAACACGGCTCGTTCACTGACGATGCTCGTAGGTCAGCGCCGTAAGTTGCTGAAGTACCTCTACAACAAGGACATCAACCGCTACCGCGCCATCATCAAGGCCCTCGGTCTTCGTAAGTAATAGAAAAGGCATTAAGAGAGGCCCGCTGCGACACTTGCAGCGGGCCTCTTTTTGCAGATCCCTTTTTACCTTTTTACCTTTCTTCAGTCCTCGTATGCATATACCAGCCCGTACTTCTCATGGAGCCGGCGAAGCGTGCCGTCTGTCTTCATCCTCCGGATGACGCCGTTCACCATCTCCAACAAGTCCTCCTGCCCCTTTCGCATCAGCACACCTATCTCGCCATGTGTGAAGGGTTCGCTCAGCAGGGGAGCCGCCAGCCGACTGTCGTTCTGCACATAATAGGGAGCCTCCGTTATCTCCGTGATCATCACGTCGGCCAGCCCTTCGGCCACAAGCACTGGTATTTCCTCATTCTTCTGGTGTACGACAATAGTGGCCTGCGGCAGATTCCCATTAGCAAACTTCTCGTTCAGACCACCCGGATTCACCATCACGCGCACCTCCGGCCTGTTGATGTCGGCCAACGACTTGTAGCGTCCTGCATCAGACGCTCGGCAGAGGATGGTCTTGCCGTTGGCGAGATAGCCCTCACTCATGAGCATCGTCTCCTTGCGGGCATCGGTGATGGTGATGCCGCCAATGGCGAGGTCGAAGGTCGGAGGCACTGCCGTCACGTCTGCTGTCAGCGTGGGCCATGAAGTCGGCACGAAAGCCGTCTTGACACCTAAGCACCGGGCTATCTCCCGTGCCACTTCAATGCCAAATCCCCAGTAGGCACCGTCGGCCTCACGGAAGGACAGAGGCCGATAGTCGCCTGTAGTTCCGACAAGCAGAGTGTCGCGCGCCACTATCTCGGCAACGGCCCCGCCTATAGGAGTCACGCTGTCGCGATCCACAGGGGTGTCCATTTTAGAACACGAGGCCAGCACCGTGGAACTGCACAGGGTCAGCACGGCGGTCAAGAACAAGACCGTTCTTCGTAGTTTATCTGTCATACGTTCCATATCTATCTACTTATTTTAGAATCTCAAGTCTTAGTATCAGGTAAGTTTGAATACCGATAACAATAATCGGCAGCGAATTTACGAATAGTTTTCCAGATTTCTGTTATCGCTTCTATAAAAATGTGACTTTTTAACAGTTTTATCGGGTAACGGCTCTGTCAAGTGATATGACAGAGCCGTTGCATTCCAAAGCCCGTCTGTTAATATTATATAATTTTTTTTGTTTGTGCGGGCGCACGGATAATTTACATCAAAAAAAGAGCGGGAAAAGTTTGGAAGTTACAGAAAAAACCTTTACCTTTGCAATCGTTATCCTGAAAACAATCTTTTTACCTTAGAAAACTAATACCTATTGAAGATATAGAGCGATTGCTTGCGAAAGTAGTCGCTTTATTTTTTGCTTTCATCATAACACTGTAACAAAAGATGTTAAAATTGTGGGAGTGACGGCTTAGACGAGGCCGTAACTGGTGGCGAGCGAGAGGGCTTCGGTGATGTTCTGCACACCAAGTTTCTCGAAAATCTGACGGCGGTAGAACTTCACGGTGTCGAACGAGCGGAGCATCTGTCCGGCTATCTCCT
>CAMVJQ010000112.1 GCA_947167845.1 uncultured Prevotella sp.
TCAGCAGCCTTCGCCCCGGGAGCCGTTCCTCGCCACGACATGATCATCGCATCCTGAGGCGCTCCGTCGAGAATCTCGTCCCAGCCCAAGGCGCGACGGCCTTTGGAAGCCAAGATATTGAAGACCTTGTTAGTAAAGTAAGGTTGCAACACTGACCGCACCATTTCCTCATAAGGATACTCGGGCATCGTCCGCGGACCATCAGAGTCCCCTTCAACTTGGCCAGCTACACGTCCTTCAAGGGTCTTTTTGATATAGATTTCATCACATTTCTTGCAATGCTGCCATTTCTCGGAAGGAGTCTCGTCACCACCGATATGAATGACCTTGGAGGGGAAGATATCCATCACCTCCGTGAGCACATCCTGCACAAACTCATAGACGCGGGGATTGCCCACGCAGAGCACATCCTTATACACACCCCAGTAGTGACCCACCTGATAGGGACCGCCCGTACAACCCAGTTCGGGATAGGCGGCGAGGGCTGCGAGCATGTGACCGGGCATATCGATCTCGGGCACGATGGTGATATGGCGGGCCGCTGCGTAGGCTACAACCTCGCGGAGTTCAGCCTGCGTGTAGTAGCCGCCGTAGGGGATGCCATCGTCGAGGTCGGAGTTCGTGCCGATGATGGTGCCACTGCGCTGTGAACCGACGGTGGTGAGACGCGGCCACTTCTTAATCTCGATGCGCCAGCCCTGATCGTCGGTCAGATGCCAGTGAAAGACGTTCATGTTATGAAGCGCCAACAGGTCGATGAACTTCTTGACAAAATCTACTGACCAGAAGTGACGCGAGCAGTCGAGGTGCATACCGCGCCAGGGGAAACGCGGTGCGTCGGTGATTCTGACTGCAGGGAAAATCTGACTATAGACTATAGAATCTGCAAAGAGAGATTTACGAAGCGTCTGGATGCCGTAGAAAACACCGGCAGCACTTTCGCCTGCGATGGTTATGCCTTTCTTGTTAACTGTCAGCACATAGCCTTCGGGCCCGGTGACCTTCGGCGACAAGGTGAGTTCGATGTAATTCACCTTCTTCTGACGCTTCTGAGCGATGGGTAGCGACAGACCATTCAGTTCCTTCAGATAAACCTGCAGGAACGATGCCTCCTGCTGTAACCCCTCGCCAGCGAGTATCTGCACGTCACCATCCAGCACAAATGGATCGCCCCTCTGCATCTCGATGCGCTGCGGCATCGGTACGACACCATAGTCAGCGGTCTGCGCTGATGCTGCGAATACGATGGCATGAACTGCCACCAGCATCACAACCATCACCCTCGAATATCTTTTTGCAATCATCTGCAAACTGTAAACCGTAAACTGTAAACAATAAACTATAAACTCCCCTAAAACCTATACTCCACAAACGCTTCCATCGCCTCATAGCAGGCTAAGCCGAGTTCATCATAGCGCTTGGCCGTCTCGCGGTTGCGATCTTCAGCACGCTGCCAGAAGAGCCGTTCGTCATTGCCGAGGAAAGGGGCACTCTCCATCTGACTCTGGTGACGCAGGATGGCATTGCGCTTCTCACGAAGTTCCTCAGGCGACATGGGCACGCACATCTCAATATCAGCCACATCCCACTCTGCCCAAGCACCTCGATACATCCAGACGCGACAGTCTTTGAGCCACGATGCATCTGCCTGTTTGGCCTCATCAATAGCCGCCAGTACGGCATCGGTACATTTACGATGCGTGCCATGAGGATCGGCTAAGTCGGCAGCGACATAAATCTGATGGGGCTGTATCTCCTCCAACAATTGCTGGATAGGCTCTACATCACGCTCTGACATCGGGAGTTTCTCAATCTTGCCACTCTCGTAGAATGGCAGATCAAGAAAATGGATATGATCCTTAGGAATATGGTTATAGCCACAGGCATTTCGGGCCTCGCCTCGACGAATCAAACCTTTTACCGTCAAGATAGCCCGATTGTCCCAGTCTCCCTCTTTTTTCTCCTTCAAGTAACTCATGATTTCACGATAGCGAATCTTAATAACCTCGTCGGAACCGTTGGCAAAGAGCTGGTTGAAGCCGTTGATGAAGTGCATATAAAGGCGCACCTCTTCATCTGCCACAGCGATATTGCCGGAAGTCTCGTAGGCAATGTGGACATCATGTTTCTGTTGTTTCAAGCGGCGAATGGTGCCACCCATGGAGATGACATCATCATCAGGATGAGGTGAGAAGACGACCACACGTTTGGGATAAGGCTTAGCGCGCTCCGGACGGGTAGAGTCGTCAACATCCGGTTTGCCACCGGGCCAGCCTGTAATCGTATGCTGCAACTCGTTGAATACTTCGATATTGACAAGACCAGCCTGTCCGTCAAACTGTTCAACAAGGTGGCCGAGCCCATTCTCAACGTAATCTTTTGTAGAGAGTTTGAGCAGGGGCTTACCTACCTTGTTACAAAGGTCGATCACCTGTCTGCGCAAAGTGTGCTCAGGCATCTTGATAGTAGATGTTAGGTTTAGATTCATATTTCAATTTTCAATCTTCAATTCTCAATTTTCAATCTTCAATATTACGCCTGCGGGAGAAGGACGACACCCGTTTGCTTCTTACCGTCCATCATGATCTTCAAGGGATGTTCGAAACGGACGTGGCGCACGTATTCGGTCTCTTCGACAGCGGGCATACGGTCGAGAACGTCCTGCTGGAAGATGCCGTCGCCCGTATAGGTGTTGATGGTGAAGTAGCCGACACCGAAACTGGTGAGGTTCTGGAAGAAATGCGTACCCTGCGAGGGATCTACATGATAGTTCTTCAGTCCCGTTTCCACGATTACCCGGGCAGCGGAGATATGCGGCCACTTCACGGGGATGCCCAGCCAGTAGTCGCTGCTGCCCCAGCGTCCCGGAC
>CAMVJQ010000113.1 GCA_947167845.1 uncultured Prevotella sp.
CGTTGACGATGGGTCGGATGTCAGTCCGATCAACGATCTGCTCCGATATGGCGACGAAATCATCTATGTACGACAGAAGAACGGCGGCGTCAGCACTGCCCGCAACACAGGCATGGAGATGGCCAAGGGAAAGTATTTCCAGTTCGTCGACGGTGACGACACGCTGCTCCAGGTGCCATACAACCACTGCCTCGACATCATCCGTAACCATCAGGATGCCGACATCGTGATGTTCGACTTCACCAACGACTCCCAAGAATCCCCGACAACCTTCGCGGCACCCGCCAAGAAGAGCGGCATAGAACTGATGCGCACGGAGAACCTACGCGGCTCGGCCTGCTGCTATCTCTTCCGCCAGGCTGTGAGAAGCCAGTTGTCGTTCACACCAGGCATCGAATACGGCGAGGACGAGGAGTTCACCCCACAATTGCTGATCCGTGCTGAAACCATATACACTACTGATGCGAAGGCCTACTATTACCGCGAGCGCCAGACGTCAGCCGTCCACCAGCAGACTGCCGAGCGTATCGACAAACGGCTGGCCGACCACCTGACCGTGATCCTCCACCTGAACGAACTCGCTGACAGACGACCTTATGAAGAACGTCTGGCCCTGCAACGTCGCATAGCGCAACTCACGATGGATCATATCTACAACACCATCATGGCCACCCGTTCGGAAGGGAGACTCGACGAGACTATCGCAACCCTGCGCCAGCATAACCTCTTCCCCCTACCCGACCGTGATTACAGTACGAAGTACGTCTGGTTCCGGAGGCTGACCAACAGCCGTCTTGGACGAAAGATACTGCTCCGCACTCTCCCAATGATGAAAAAAGAAAGATGAGGATACTATTATTAGGCGAATACAGTAATCTGCATGCCACGCTGGCTGAAGGTTTACGAAGACTCGGCCATGAGGTGCTCGTCGTATCCGATGGCACCTACATCTACGGCTACAAGCGCGACATCTCACTTTCCCGTCAAGGCACAGGCATATGGTCTGCCGTCAGATATCTGTGGAAATTGCTCATCACCCTACCCCGTCTGCGAGGTTTCGATGTCGTTCAACTGATCAACCCAGACTGCTTTGCCCTGAAGGCTGAAAGGCAGTTTGCCATTTATCACTATCTGCGGAAACATAACAAAGTGATGATCCTCGGCTCCTTCGGCAACGACTGGCAGTGGGTGGAGTGCGGACTGAACCGGAAGTTGTTCCGCTATGGCGACTTCAACGTCGGCGACCATCTGCGTACCTGCGCCTACACCCAGCAGGTCATCAAGGAATGGCTTCACTCCACCAAGGGAGAACTCAGCCGATACATCGCTGACGACTGTGATGCCATCGTCACCTGCCTTTACGAGTACCAAGCCATCTATCAGGACGATTATCCCGACAAGACACTGTTCATCCCTCTGCCTATCGTACCGAAGGATATCGATCCCGACACCCTGGAGCGGACATCACCTTACCCCGTCCGGTTCTTCCTTGGCATCAAGCGGATCCTGATGGAGTTCAAAGGAACAGACATCTTCTACGATGCCTTACAACGCATCAAGGCCGACTATCCGGACAAATGTGAAGTCACCGTCGTGGAAGACCTGCCGTTCAGCGAATACGAGAAACGTATGAACGGTCAGGACTTCATTCTGGACCAAGCCTATTCCTACACGCCCGCTATGAACGCCCTCGAAGCGATGAGCAAAGGTGTCGTCTGCATCGGCGGCGGAGAACCTGAGAACTACGACATCATCGGGGAAACAGAACTGCATCCCATCATCAACATCCTGCCAGACAGGGAGAATGTCTATCAGGCTCTGGCTGACATCATATCACATCCAGAGCATATCACTCGACTTAAGAAAGAAAGTATTGAGTACATCAAAAGGCACCACGACTATCTCAAAGTGGCGCATCAGTATGAAGAACTGTATCAAAAACTTCTGTCAGGCGCTTCCCGATAACCTCCGCTGAAGCCAACCGTCTGACAGCCTCCGAGACAACCTTCCCATTGAAATCCTTCTTTTCCATGACCCTCTGCATTGCGTCAGACAACGCCTGAACATCATCTATGGGTACGATGGTACAACCACCTTCGATGCGCAGACTCTTCGGCACGCACTCTGTAGCGATAGTAGGAATACCGGTGCTCATCGCCTCCAACAAGGCTAATGGCTGTACTTCACTGCGACTGGCAAGTACCAGTGCATCAGACTGATACAATAAATCTCTTACAGCATCTCTTGAAATAAGTCCATGCGAAACGACACCCTCTGAAAACAGTTTCTGGCAATCTGCAGAATCCGTGCCACGTCCGGCAATGTGTAACTCGACATCCAGTCCCGATGCCCGCAGTTGGCGGAAGGCTGGCAGCAAGATATCATACCCCTTCAGCGGCCAGAAGTTGGCCAGGCAACAGAAACGGAACGGACGACCTTTATGAGACTGGCGCTCGCGGAAATGGAAGAAGTCCACGTCGACGGTATTCGACACAGCCTGCCAGCGATAGGCATTGCCGAAATAGCATGCGATATTCCCCACCAGTTCCTCCGACACGGGGATGACCAGATTGGCCTGCTCGTATGCCTTGCGGAGCAGTGGTATCTGCCAGGCACTGCTGGGTGCAGGGCCGAACTCCTTCTCAAACACCAGCCGCGAAAGATGCTCCGTAATGACGTAAGGGATCTGATACTTCCGGCTGATCTGCATCGCAGCATAGCCTGCCCACTTGGCACAATGGGCATGAAGGATATCGGGTTTGCCATAGCGGGCGACATAGTCGTCGAACATATCACAGACGA
>CAMVJQ010000114.1 GCA_947167845.1 uncultured Prevotella sp.
GTTGTCAATGCCTTCTTCGGCATCGACCAGGAACACGAGACGATGGCCGAGATAGCCGAGGATATGGGATTGAAGCGTGAGCGAGTCCGCCAGATTCGC
The DNA here is from genome assembly GCA_947167845.1 of uncultured Prevotella sp. Classification (GTDB taxonomy): domain Bacteria; phylum Bacteroidota; class Bacteroidia; order Bacteroidales; family Bacteroidaceae; genus Prevotella. The sequence goes on from CAMVJQ010000114.1 coordinate 100, forward strand.
GACAAGGCTGTGCGCAAACTTCGCAAGGCCTACGTCGTCAGGCTCCGTGAATTGCGGAAATAGTCGTTAAATCTGTACTTTTCCAAATAAATAGACGTTTTTATTTGGATTTTTGCCCGTTTTGCTGTATCTTTGCACGCAATATGAAAGAAGTAACAGTAAAAGACAGCAAACTACAAGAGGCAGCACTGGAAGGGATGGATCAGTTCATCCGCGTGTTTACCGACGGTATCCGTGATGCCATCGGGGGTGAACTGACGGCCGAGACGATGGCTGAGTTGAACAGCGATCAGATCACGCTGCTGGCCTGGGAGATGCTCCACGACGAGGTGATGGACGGCGGCTTTGTGCAGTTGATCCACAACGGACTGGGGCCGTTTATCTTCAAGAATCCCTTTGCCAAGGCCCTGCGCCAGTGGGGTATGCGCGAGCCCTCGAAACTGATCTACGACGCCCACACGCTCTGGCTGAAATACCGCGAGGAGATAGAGAAGGACTGCACGGATGAGGAGTTTATGGCTCTCTTCGAAAAGTTTCCTGAGTTTGATGACCTCGACGATAAGTTCATTGAGAACGAGGAAGCGTGGACTGATGACATCGCGCACTATATCGACGACCATCTGGAGAAGTTTGCTACAATAGCATAAGGATATGAACAAGGAACAAGAACTGCTAAGGAAGAAAAGTCCGGTACAGATCAAGAATAAGAAAGCGTCGTTTGAGTATTTCTTCATCGAGACATTCACGGCGGGCATCGTGCTGACAGGTACGGAGATCAAGTCGATCCGACTGGGAAAGGCCAGTCTGGTGGACACCTACTGCACTGTGATCAATGGTGAACTATGGGTTAAGGGGATGAATGTAAGTCCTTATTTCTATGGCTCTTACAACAACCATGAGATGAAGCGCGACCGCAAACTGCTGCTGACGAAGAAGGAGATACGGCAACTGGAGAGTGCGACGAAGCAGACCGGCTACACCATTGTGCCGCTGCTGGTGTTTATCGACGATAAAGGCCGGGCGAAGATGGATATCGCCCTCTGCAAGGGAAAGAAAGAGTACGACAAACGTCAGACTCTGAAGGAAAAAGAGGACAGGCGCGAGATGGACCGTGCGATGAAAGTGTATAAATAGCGAAGCGTGGAAAGTGAATAACAGACTTAACGATATAATCAGACAACGGGTGCTCATCCTCGACGGAGCGATGGGTACGATGATTCAGACCTACAATCTGGCTGAAACCGACTTCCGAGGATCCCGCTTCACCGACTTCAAGGGCCAGATGAAGGGCAATAATGACGTGCTGAACCTAACGAGGCCCGACGTGGTGACGGATATCCATCGCCGCTATCTGCACGCAGGGGCCGACATCATCGAGACCAACACATTCAGCAGCCAGCGCATCTCGGAGGCCGACTACCAACTGGAGGACTGTGCCCGCGAGATGGCACTGGAAGGCGCTCGGCTGGCCAGACAGGCTGCCGACGAATACACTACAGGCGAAAAGCCCCGTTTCGTGGCAGGCGCGATAGGGCCGACGAACAAGACCCTCTCGATGTCGCCCGACGTGAGCAACCCCGCTGCCAGGGAGTTGACCTACGACGACCTGCTCGCAGCCTATATGGAACAGATGGACGGTCTGATAGAGGGTGGGGTGGATGTCCTGCTGATAGAGACCATCTTCGACTCGCTGAACGCGAAGTGCGCTGTGGATGCCGCCATGCGGGTGATGGAGGAGAGAGGTGTGGAACTGCCCATCATGCTCAGTGTGACAGTCAGCGACCTCGCTGGGCGCACACTGTCGGGACAGACGCTGGAGGCCTTTCTGGCCTCGGTGAGCACCTATCCCATCTTCAGCATCGGACTGAACTGCTCATTCGGTGCCACCCAGATGAAACCCTACCTACGGGAACTGGCCCGCAAGGCTCCCTATTATATCAGTTGCTATCCGAACGCCGGACTGCCCAACGCCCTGGGGCTCTATGATGAGACGCCGGAGTCGATGGCGCCGAAGATGGCAGAACTGGTGGACGAAGGGCTGGTGAACATCATCGGCGGCTGCTGTGGCACCACGGATGAGTTTATCGCCAGATATGTGCCGCTGGTGGCTGACAAGGCCCCCCATATCCCTGCCCAGCCTTCGGCGACGATGTGGCTGTCGGGCCTGGAACTGCTCGATGTCACCAAGGAAGTGCAGTTTGTAAATGTGGGTGAGCGCTGCAATGTGGCTGGTTCACGCAAATTCCTGCGGCTCATCAAGGAACGGAAATACGACGAGGCCGTCGCCATCGCCCGTAAGCAGGTGAGCGACGGGGCCCTCGTGATCGATGTCAATATGGATGACGGCCTGCTCGACGCCAGACAGGAGATGACCACCTTCCTGAATATGATAGCGGCAGAGCCTGACATAGCCAAGGTGCCGGTGATGATCGACTCTTCTGACTGGGAGGTGATCAAGGCCGGTCTGAAGTGCGTGCAGGGCAAGAGCATCGTGAACTCCATCTCGCTGAAAGAGGGCGAGGCGAAGTTTATAGAGCATGCCGAAGACGTGAAGAGATACGGGGCCGCCGTGGTGGTGATGTGCTTCGATGAGGAAGGGCAGGCCACCAGTTATGAGCGCC
>CAMVJQ010000115.1 GCA_947167845.1 uncultured Prevotella sp.
CTTACTGTACGATGACAAAACAGTAAACGATACAGTTATCAATTCCGTCAGGCGGACACCCTTCAGAGAGTGCCCGCCTGATTCTTCAAAACAGAAATCATTATGAGACGATTACTACTACTTATCACGCTGTTTTCTGCGCTGACAGTCTCTGGCCAGCCGAAACGCTATCTGGGCGGCGACGTGTCGATGATACCGTCCTACGAGAATCAAGGCACGGTGTACAAGAACTTCGACGGCAAGCCGGTGCGCCTGCTGCCCTTCCTGAAGCAACAGGGATGGAACATGATCCGTGTCCGCCTGTTCGTCGACCCGCAGAATGCGCCTGAGGAGCATAAGGGCGAGGGCGTATGCCAGGATCTGCGCTACGTCACGGCCCTCTGCCGTCAGATCAGAAAGAGTGGCATGCAGGTGATGCTCGACTTCCACTACAGCGACACCTGGGCCGACCCCGCCAAGCAGTTCACCCCGAAGCGGTGGGCGCTTTGCGACAGGCAGACGATGGCCGACAGCGTCTATGCCTACACACGGGCCTCGCTCCTGGCTCTGAAGAAGGCCGGCGTCGTGCCTGAGATGATACAGGTGGGCAACGAGATCACCAACGGGATGCTCTGGCCCACGGGCAAACTCAATCCGGCCGGCGATGAGAACTGGGACACGGTCACAGACCTGCTCAAGGCCGGCTGCCGTGCCTGCCGTGAGGTGTGCCCGCAGTCGCAGATCATCATCCACACCGAGAAGGCCGGCGACTGGGACGTCACGAAGTCATACTATCAGCATCTGCGCCGCTATGGGGTCGACTACGACATCATCGGCCTGAGTTACTATCCCATGTGGCACGGCACCATCCCCAACCTCGGTGAGAACCTCAGGCGCCTGAACAGGCTCTTCCCCGACAAGCCAGTGATGATCGTGGAGACGGCTGCCTACTACAGCCACGAGCGTGACCCGTGGGCCAAGCCCGGACAGTATTCGGAGTTTCAGGAGATCAGTCCTGAGGGACAGGCGGCGTTCACGCGTGAGTTAGTCGCTGAACTGCAGAAGCACCACAACGTGACGGGCCTCTTTTGGTGGTTCCCCGAGGAGAATGCCTTCGGCAATGAGGTGACGAAGGGCTGGCTCAACCGTGGCCTCTTCGACAATCACACCGGACAGGTGCTGCCGGCGATGAAAGAGTTCGGCAGATTCATCGGACTATGAAGCCATACATACTGAAGATAGAACTTGAAAGGGAGCACATAAGGGCACTCGAACAGGGGGCTGTGCTGACCATCAGTGTGAAGGGAGTGCCGTCCAGTGCCAATGTGGATGAGGATGAGGCCGACGTTCAGGAGACACCACCCACAGAAAGCGGTGGCTCCTTCTTCGGGTTCTTTCTGCAGCAGATTGACAGATTGCAGGCCAGCGGTTCTGCCAGGACCAGTGAGACCTATCGTGCGGCCTTCCGTAAGTTGCTTGACTTCAGAAAGGGGCAGGATTTGTCGCCCACGGAGATGGACTCACCCATGATGGAATGTTTCCAGGGGTTCCTGCGCAGTCAGAATCTCTCGATGAATTCCGTGTCATTCTACATCCGCATCCTGCGGGCCGTCTACCGTCGGGCGGTAGAGGCAGGCATGACTGTCAACCGCTGCCCCTTCCGCCACGTCTATACCGGTATCGCCCAGACCAACAAGCGTGCCCTCACCATCGAGGAGATCAGGACTATCAAGCACGCTCCACTCATCCTCCCCTCTGAGAGGTTTGCGCGCGACATGTTCCTCTTCAGTTTCTACACGCGTGGGATGTCGTTCGTCGATATGGCTTATCTCAAGAAGAGCGACCTGCAGGATGGCATGCTCATCTACAAGCGCCACAAAACGGGGCAGCGGCTCTCAGTCAGGTGGGAACCGGCTATGCAGGAGATTGTAGACCGCTATCCCAGCGGCAACAGGACATACATACTGCCCATCATCAAGAAACCCGGCATCAACGAGCGCAACCAGTACCGGGGCAAGCAGAACCGCATCAACAAGGCCCTCAAGGACATTGCCCACCGCATCAACATCAGCCAGAACCTGTCGATGTACTGCGCCCGTCACTCATGGGCCACTATCGCCCGAGAGCAGAAGTTCCCCATCAGCATCATCAGTCACGGCATGGGCCACGCCAACGAGCGTACTACGGAGATCTACCTCAAGTCTATCGATGTGGCTGTCATCGACAACTGCAATCAAAAACTCATCAGTCTTATCGACTGATGAGTTTCTAAAAAAAGGCTTGGACTTATTTCAGCCTAGAAAGAAAAGCCTGTCTCGTCGAAAAATCTTACTCTAAGCCCAAGCCAGGAATATTGTGCATTTCTTTTACTTACAGTAGTGTCTTGATGATATCAGGTCGTTATCGCCTGTTTGACGCTATCTGCGTCCCTGCCCAAGGTGACTGCGATTTCTTCAACAGACTTACCAGCGTCGAGAAGCATCTTGATGGTGGCGCGGAGCATATCCTTCTGCTCGTCGATCTGAGACTTCTGCTCGTCGATCTGAGACTTCTGCTCGTTGATTTGAGACTTCTGCTCGTTGATTTGAGACTTCTGCTCGTCGATCTGAGACTTCTGCTCGTCGATCTGAGACTTCTGCTCGTCGATCTGAGACTTCTGTTCGTCGAGCAGAGTCTTCTGCT
>CAMVJQ010000116.1 GCA_947167845.1 uncultured Prevotella sp.
ATGCGGAGAGGGCAGCAGCCATCTCCAAGTTTTTGATACTTGACATAGTTGTTATGTAATTTAATTAATAATGTGAATTGATAGTGTGTCCCTGTAATTACAACAACTACATCAACGAATGATGTGCCTCAGAGCAATGACATAATAATCGCTTGAGGCCGACATGCAGAAGGGAGCCGTCTCTAAGCGGCACCTGCTGTCGTAATGGGAATAAAGGCGTTTGACAAAGTGATGCCGCTGGGCAAAACTGCCGAACGGCGTGACGGTTCTTTCTGTCTTTGATCCTTGAGAGGGAAGGATGCGCTGAGGCCGGGAACTGCAGATGCGATAAGTCTGTGAAGCATCAGTCAGTGTGGCTTCTGGCTTATGCTGGTGCAGTGGTGTCAAGATGGATGACTCCCGATGCTGACAGGATTCGGATATGGTTGCGTCGCCTTCGTTCTGCCAGTTTATCAAAACCGTCAGGCATAGTGCGCAAAGAGCCGTTAATATCCTTATCGTTAATAGAGCCCGTCTCATTCTGGCTGCAAAGGTACAAAAAAGCGAGTAAAAAAACAAATATTTTCGAGCATTTCCGACAAAGAAAACGGTATAAATTATTTTCCGAACCGAGCCTCTACGACGTTGACCACGTAGTCGCCGAGTTTCTCCAGTTCGTTGATCATGTCGACATAGAGGGTGCCGACGGCGTAGTCGTATTCGTGATTGTTCACTGCCGTGACGTTCTCTGTCTTTAGTTGCTGACGCAGTTGGTTGATGTCGTTCTCGATGCGGTAGGTCTCGCGGATGTCGTGGTCGGAGCGGTGGCCGTGCATCACGATGTTCATCTGTTCGAGTGCCTTGTTGCAGAGCATCATGAGGGCTTGCAGTTGTTTGGTCTGCTGTTCGTTGAATGTCTTGCCGGCCTCCTGCTTTCGGTCGAGTGTGCGGGCCAGTTTGTAGCAGGCGTCGCCGATGGACTCCAGTTCGCTGATCTCGCGCATCATCTGGCGGATCTTCTGCTTCGTCTCGTCGCTCAGGTGGCCGTCGCTCACCTGCTCCAGATAGCGGGCTATCTCGATCTCCATCTTGTCGGTCATGTCCTCTTCGTGCTCTATCTGCTTGAAGAGTTCGGCGAAGTCCTTCGCATCGGTCTCATGGAACAGCGTGCGTACGGTGCCGAACATCTCGCCGACGCGCTCGCTGAAGGCTGCCGTCTCCTTCTGCGCCTGGAGGACGGCGATTTCGGGTGTCTGCACCAGGTTCGACTGTATGTACTGCAGGCGGAACTCCGCCTCTTTCTCCTTGGTCTCCTGCTTCTCGGGCAGCAGCCAGCAGACCGTGCGCTCCAACTGAGGCACCAGCCAGATGAGGATGGCCGTGTTGATGACGTTGAAGCAGGTGTGGAACATGGCCAGCACCACGGGCAACTTGGCTGTCTGCCCGCCCGCCGACGGGTCATAGCCGACGAGGCGGCACACCATTGTGACAAAGGGGTAGAACACGATGAGCACCCAAATCACGCCGAAAACGTTGAACAGCAGGTGTGCCAGTGCCGCCCGTCGGGCCTGTGTGTTGGCTCCCAGCGCCACCAGGTTGGCCGTGGCCGTCGTGCCGATGTTCTCGCCCATCACCAGTGCTATGCCTAAGTGTATCGGCAGCACGCCCGTGGAGCAGAGCAGGATGGTGATGGCCATGACGGCTGCCGACGACTGCACGATGCAGGTGATGAGCGTGCCGATGGCGAGGAAGGCCAGGATGGTGAGGTGGCTCGACGTGTCGAACGAGGCGAAGAATGCCACCACCGCCTCGTTGTGCTCCAGGTCCATCGCCTTGCCCGTCGCGCTGAGCATCACTAATGAGAGGAACATGAAGGCCGTGCCGAAGAGGAAGTCGCCCACGTAGCGGTGACGCTTCATGTAGATCAGTACGATGCCGAGCATGAACGAGGGATAGACCACGCTGGTCAGGTCGACGTTGTAGCCCAGCGACATGATCCACGCCGTGAGCGTCGTGCCGATGTTGGCTCCCATGATGACCGAGATGGCCTGCGCCAGCGTCAGTAGGCCTGCCGAGACGAACGAGACGGTCATCACCGTCGTGGCCGACGACGACTGTACGGCGCATGTGACGAGGGTGCCCGTCAGCATGCCCGTCACGCGGTTGGTGGTCATCTTGGCCAGGATGTGTCTCAGTTGCGGGCCCGCCATTTTCTGCAGGGCCTCACTCATCATTCGCATGCCGTAGATCAGCAGGCCCAGCGAGCCGAGCAGTTGCAGGGCCACCATCAGATAGTTCGGATTTGTTTCCATGTCATTCAGTATTTGCGGGTGCAAAGTTACGGGCAATCCTCCTGCCGTCCAAGAAAATCGTATTACGATATGGTTACATTTTGCTCATCATCGGTGAGGTGTGGCTTTGGCATGCACCAGGCTCAGGATCTCACACTTGTGGCGGAGAATTGTGTACATGCGTGCGTGCATATAGTAGGGAAACGCAGAAACATCCCGCACTTCTTACACTTCTTACACTTACCTCAGGTGTGAGAAGTGTAAGAAGTGTGAGATGAAAGCCTGATAAGCAACTATACGCATGCGCTCGCGTAGCACCTCAACAACTCCCCTCCTCCTGGGAGGAGGTGTCCTCTCATGACTCCCCTCCTCCTGGGAGG
>CAMVJQ010000117.1 GCA_947167845.1 uncultured Prevotella sp.
AATCGTTTAACATTTAAGACTCTATGGGAGTCAACCTATTTCAGGCTAAGACAGTGCTTTTTTGCGTGCTTTTTTGGGCAAAAAATTTGGAGGGACGTTGAAAAATACGTACCTTTGCATCGTCAATGAAAAAAGACGAAATTTGCGGCCTAACCAGACAATAAATGTTACCCGGCGCGCGGGCAATTGTTCACAGGCGAAATCGCAAAATGGAGTCTACTCGGCGATAAGTAAAATTAATCAACAGACATCTATTGACCATCAAAAAGAAAGGAAAAGACTATGGCACTGAAAGTGAAAGCAGTAACAAGCAGAGGGGGTGACAAGCAAAATGCCCTGCGCCCCAGATATGGAGCGCAGGGCCTCTCGATTATTTCAAGGGATAAGAAGGGCTGCTCAATACAATGGCAGGACGTCGACACGCTTTACGTTTTCTCCCGCCGTCCTGTCGGCCTCTCGGGGCAGATAGATGGGGGCATCGGGCTGCAGGGGCAGTATGCGCAGTTCCAGTTCGGAGGCGTCGTTGGGCAGTCGCCACAGGCCGTAGAGGAAGGGGCGCCCGTAGTAGAAGTTGTCGGCAATGAGCCGTCCATTGTGGTACAGGCGGGCACAGTCGCCGTGATACGCGATGCTCAGCAGTCGCCTGACCTTCGCGGCGGAATCCGCGGGCACAGTGATCCTGTAGACGGCAGCCTGCTCCCAATCGCCTTCCGACGGGGCTTCAGCCACCCTGGCCCGGCCTTTCCTGACGGTGCGCAGCGGGCCGGCCTCCTTCACCTTGGTGCAGGCAGCCTCCGAGACGGCATCCTCGCGGGGTGTCTCTTCGAGGAACAAGCGCTCGGCATCATGCTGAGAGAGCAGATAGATGTTATTACAGACAGGTGTACCTGCCCCCTTCGGCTTCACGCCGCGAAGCGTCTTGCCGTTCTGCAGACAGATAGTAGTGGGAATATCCTTCACCTGCATCAGATAGACCTTGCCATCGCGCTTTGACACAATCTGAGCCGTAGCGTATCTGATGCCGTCGACGCAGACGGGGAAGATGGCCATACAATTGGCAGGGACAGTCAGACGGGGCAGGTCGACACCGCACGCCGACAACCGCACATTCCTCTTGGCGGAGAGACTGGCGAATCGCTCGTAGTTGTTGACGAAGATGAAACCGCTGCCACCCTTTGACCTTACCGCCCATCGCAGACATGAGTCAGCACCCTGCTTCAGATCCTGTGGCGACTTGAAATCAGCCTCCATCGGAGCCAGCGTCTCACCATAGTCGTGCATAAACAGATGCAGGGGGCGCAGCCGATAGTACGACGCGTTCCTCTGGCCGAACTCGCCGAGCGGCGCCTGAAAGTCGTAGGTCACGACGGGCAGGTCGTTATTGGCCGTGCCTGGCGAGGTCTGCACCTCGTTCAGGGTGTGCAGTTCGCCTTCAGGATTGGTGCCGCCGTGATACATATAGTAGCCCAGGAGATTCGAGCCGCTCCCGAGTTTCACGACGGCCAGCGAGTAGCAGTCGTCGGCATAGATATAAGGGCGGCGATGGTAGGCCGTCACCATGCCGCCTCCCAGTTCGCAGGTGAAGTAAGGATAGTCGTCATCACCGCTGTTGACTCTAGCCTCCTGTCTGCCGAGAAGGTCGGTGCCGATGGCCGTCGACGAGCGGAAGCCTTTGAAGTTGAAGGCCTTGTAGTAGTTGCCTACACCCTCTCTCACCTCCTTTTCCCAGAAGCCGTCGGCATAGTCGCCATAGAGGGGTAGCATCTCGCCGAAAGGCACGGGCTTCGAGAGTGCCGGCCAGCCGGTGCGCGTGTAGAAGGGCAGGTCGAAGCCTGTCGCGAGGGCAATACGTTTCAGCGCCATCAGATAGTCGCCCGAACCGCGATACTCGTTGTCGAACTGGGCAGCGATGACAGGGCCGCCGTCCTTCCACTGCAGTCCCTGCACTTGGGTGAAAATCTGGCGGTAAAGTCGCCCGACATAACTGAGGAACACACTATCCTGGGAGCGCAACTTGCACCCCTTCCGGAAGATCCAGTCGGGTATGCCTCCGTTTCTTACCTCACCATGACAGAACGGGCCAAGACGCAGCACTACGGGCATCTGCTCCCTGCGGCACACCTCAAGGAATCGGCGCAAGTCGCGCTGCCCGTCCCAGCGGAAGCGTCCCTCCTGCTCCTCAATGTGACTCCAGAAGACATAGGTGGCAAGCATCGTCACCCCGCCCTCACGCATCTTCCTCACTTCTTCAGGCCACTCGTCAGCGGGTATGCGCGAGTAGTGTACCTCGCCCATCACAGGACACATGCGATGGCCGTCGATGAGCAGACTATGGCGGTCCCACGCAACTGTGGGAACCTGTACTGGGGTTTCCTTTCCTGTCTGAGCAGACACCAAACTGCACAGCAGCAGTACGACAGGCATTGCTATAAAGATTCGTCTCATTCGCTTTCCGTATTTGAATAACAAAAAGAGCCTCAGAGATTGCTCTCCAAGGCTCCGGTTGAAAGATGGCGGCCTCCTACTCTCCCGCATTGCATTGCAGTACCA